>JAABTP010000052.1 GCA_011389815.1 Desulfobulbaceae bacterium
AATGAATCTGAAGATTGAAAAACTTCAGCGAGCCGCATGAAATGCACCTATTCAGAGGGAAAGGTGTCGTTTTTGAGGATAAAACATGGTACACCCTCTTTCTTCCGACGGCCCGATTGGAACCGACTGGATTTGATGACGTTTCATTATTGCAGCAAGTGGCAGCTGAACTTCTCAAGCGGTTCTGCGATCACTATTACAACTATTGCAAGCGTTCATTTATTGAACCACGTCTCGAGCTAAGAGATCTTACGCAAGACGATGATAATATTCCACAAGAAGATTTTTACCAGCTCATAGTCGATGGCAGTGAAGAACAGGTCATTTCTGGAATCATCAAACTGCAAAAAGAACTGGAGGAAAACAAACAATCACTGCTTAAAGCAGGCGAACTCCAGGCGTGTCGTTTTGGAATGCATCTTTTTCACCCGCTCTTCCATGTAAAAAAAGGCGGAAAAATTACCATTCTGCCAGTAGCACTGAACGAAAGTGAATTTCAGTTTGTGACGGATCTTAAAGAATGGTCCGAAACCAATGCTGAACAGCTTCAAAAAGACGGGGTTGAACTTTTTCTGCTCCGGAATTTGAGTCGCGGCAAAGGCGTAGGCTTTTTTGAAGCGGGTAATTTTCATCCCGACTTTATTCTGTGGATGATTGTTGATGGCAAACAATATGTCACCTTCATTGAGCCGCACGGGCTGCTCCACGAAGGACCTGCAAGTGAGAAGGTGCAATTTCATAAGCGAATTAAGGATATCGAAAGCCGATTTGCAAACCCGGATGTCATTCTCAACAGTTTCATTCTGTCCTGGACAAAATATCCCCAGCTTCGTTGGGGAATCCCGCAGGATGAGCTGGAAGCCAATCATGTGCTCTTCATGACGGATGACCGGGGCGGGTACATAGACAAGCTGTTTGATACGTTGCAACGTGTTGTCGTCAAATGAAATTCCTCCCGAATCCGAAGCTTAAATAGTTCCTTATCAAGATCGCTCAAGGCTTGCCACAGCTTGATTGCTGTCTCCATCCACTTTCAGAGTAAAGGGTTTGGCAAGGCGAACATGACAGACACCTTGTTGCTCACTCACTCGTTCCTGAGCAAGGAGCCAGTTCCAGTCAACCCTATCGTTATTCCCTTGGTCTCTTATCATAAGGTAGGGGATACCTAGTGAAGTTATATTTTGAAAAAAATGTGAACCTTGCGATGCCTCAGCCCGCACAGTGCCATCCTGGAGTTCCACAATGGCACCGACCCCGAAAATATCCCGCCATTGCACAGGAATGCCGAGCCAGGGGTCAGCAGTGCCCCAACGTCCTGGTCCAATCAGGAGGTACGAACGGTCCTGCTGATGCAGCTTTCTGTTCATCTTGCCGATTATCTGCGCATAATCCTCTGTTTTTGCCCGATCAAAACTGTCTGGCCGAACAAAAATAATATCCTCCATGCTATCATGTCGTCCAAAACCCAGGGCATCTTGGGATATGAGAAAGGCTGTCTTCTTTTCTTGCTCTGTGATTTTCAGGTGTTCCATCTCGTTACCCACCACAATAGGACGAATCTGCAGGAAATAGAAAACAGACTCAGCCGGATTATCAGCCAAATCAACAGCAAACTCTATCTCCACCTCGCAGCCCATGCCTTCACGGCCAAGGGTTAATATTTCTTTGAGTAACGCTGCCAGGGGATACACATCATACTTGAGGATAGGGGCAAAGGTCAGTATCTTAGGGCCAGGAAGCCGGGCATCACGGATTCGATGTTCTTCAGGAATATAGGTTGAGCTGAGGAACTGGATTCCCTCTTCATTAACAGCATCCTCAAGTTGGCGAAGCGTGACCCCGCTCACAGGTTCTTCTCCTGTGTCTTCTCCTCTGTTGTACGGGAGACAGTAAAAATGGCGTTGGGCATTATCAAGCATATCCTCGACCGTAGAGAATTGGGGCATATGCCGGGGATGAGCCGGGCAAAAACGCAGGCTTTGTTCGCCTTCAACCACGGTTTTACCAAATCCTGCGGCTAAATGAACAATGCCATCTTCGGCCTGCATGGGATCTACAGGGTAATAATTATAGGATTGGGCCACTCCTGAGAGGGCAGGATAGAAAAAATCACCGTATTGCCTGCCCACAGCCTGTTGGACAATAACAGCCATTGCATCAGATCTGGTTTGACCAATGGAGCGGGAATAGGCTCTTGGGCTTTCAAACCAGGTTGAGGCATACACTTTTTTGATAGCCTCAATCAGTTGTTCCAGTCGTTGATGATCATCATCAGCCTGATTGGTCAGCATACAGGTATGATACAGGCCAGCATAGGGCCGGTAGCGGGCATCTTCCAATAAGCTGGAAGAACGGACAGAAAGAGGGTAATGAATATCCTTGATATAGGCTTGCAAATCCTTTACCAACCAATCCGGGAATGTGCCCGCAAGGAACTGCTGCTCAATCTCATGGTCTGTGAGGTCTTCGTCTGGTTGCAGGTTATTCAGGCGAACAAAATCGTTAAATCCAGAAGCTGAAATCACGCAGGTTTGGGGGATCTTGATTATATTATCCTGAAAAAGTGGTTGCTGATACCGGGCCTGATGCAGTACTGAGGCCATAAAAGCTATGCCCCGTGCCTTTCCTCCCACTGATTCCATACCAATACGGGTGAATTCTGTGACCTCTGGATCATAGTAACGGTCTGAAAAACGGGTCATCACCCCCTGTTGACGGGATATTCGCAGCGAACGGACCTTTGCTATAAGATCCTGGCGCAGGGCAGAGCAATCATCTATGATCCCAACCCGATCTTTATGAAGGCGAGCAGCAAGGGATACCTCGGCCCGGGCCATGACCCAGTTAGAGAAATGATTACAGCGGGCATGATACAGGAGTGATTCCCTGGGGATTGTTCCCAGTTGCTGCTCAAATTCATAAAGAGTAGATGCCCTGCCGACCTCTGTTCCTTTAGGGAGACGAAAGATGAAATCTCCAAAACCAAGGTGATGAATAAAAAAATTATGCAGTTCTTCTGCCATGACGCTTGGTTTCTTCTCAATAAAAACCGCAGGGATTTGTCCTGCCAGCTCCTGATTTTCTGCTTCAGAACTGAGCATGAGCAGGGGCAGGTCAGGAATGCGTGAACGGATTTCGCGCAACAACTCGTAGCCTGCTAAGGCAGATTCATGCCCATTTTTCGGAAAACGGACATCTGACATCACAGAGAAAATATAGGGACGATAGCGGTTAAAAAGAACCAATGCCTCCTCATAGCTTGCTGCTGTAAGGATTTTAGGCCGGGCCCGCATTTTCAGAAGACGATGTTGCTCATTCAGTCCTTCGTCCAACACAGATAAGGTCTGTTGGACCAATTCTTCGTAGAGTATAGGCAGAAGGGTGGAGCGATGGAGTGGTGAGTCTTCCACCAGCAAAATAACCCGAACCATGGCTTTTTGGGTATCATGATCCACATTACGTTGATCTTCTGCGTTTTTAACCAGAGCCAGCATAATAGAAGAATCGCAGCACCAGGTATAGCTGTTATCAAAACAGGGCTTTTGAAAAAAATCTGTTTGATCAAGAGCATCCCGAACCGAATGAGCCAGCAGTATAACCGGGATATCAGGACATTGCTCCCGTATCTTCATGGCAAATTCACAACCAGCCATTCCGTTGAGGTGGGCCATGGTGACCACGAGATCAAAATGTTGTTTTTTTAAGAGCTTCAAGGCCTGCTCGGCATTGGCTGCTTGGGTGATTCGGGGCGGACGGGAGAGGTTGAGTCCATGATACTCATTAATGATCCTGGAGGCCATTGAGCCATCTTCTTCCAGGATATAGGCGTCATAGGGACTGGAGACCAGGAGAATCTCCTGTACCCTGAACTTCATGAGTTCGTGAAAGATCTTAAAATGGGGATCGTGCTCTTGAGTATCCATAGGCTTGCCTGTTACATTAATGTAAAAAACTGGTTTTTTTTTACTCATCAGGATAAATGAGCACCAAAACCTTGCTTTTTTCACACTAACAGGTTAATTGTTTTTTGAAAACATTCAAGTTTTAAAGAAAGTTACTATGCTGGACAGATCGCAACATATCCTTTTGCTGGAACCCTATTACGGAGGATCCCATAAGGCCTTTCTGACAGGGCTCCAGGGGCAGCTTGATTGTTGTTATACCTTAGTTTCCTTGCCAGCAAGAAAATGGAAAATGCGAATGCAATTGGCTGCTCCGTGGTTTTTTGAACAGATATGCAGGCTGGTTGAGCAGGGAACGCATTTTGATGGTATTTTGACCTCGACTTTTCTTGATGTTGCGGTGCTTCGTACTCTTTTGGCAAGACAAGGGGTAGACTTGCCACTGGTCATGTATTTTCATGAAAATCAGTTCAGCTATCCAGGGCAAGTGCACGATCCAGGCATGTTTCAATTTACCTCTATCAATTTTAACTCAGCCTTATGCGCAGATCGCCTTGCCTTTAACAGCCGTTATAACCTGGAGACCTTTTTGAATGGAATTCATGGTTATTTGAAAAAAGCAACAGACATGGATCTGCGCCACCTTGAGGAGCAGATTCAGGAAAAATCCATTATTCTGTACCCTGGTATTGATTTTCAACAGATTGATACTTTCGTTGCAACACGAGCGGAGAGTTCTGAGGGCAAACAGGACAAACAAAACGCCCCGGTCATTGTTTGGAATCACCGCTGGGAGCACGATAAAGATCCAGAGACCTTTTTTCATGTACTGTTTGAGTTAGTTGAAGCATATCCTTTTCAATTGATTGTTCTGGGGCAGCATTTCCGGAACCAGCCAGAGATCTTTATCCAGGCGAAAAAGAGGCTCAAGCAGAGATTGCTTCATTTTGGTTATGCAGAGAATCGCGAAGAATATGCCTGTTTGTTGAGCCAGGGTGATTATATAGTATCAACAGCCCTTCATGAGTTTTTTGGAATTTCTGTATTGGAAGGGGTACGGGCCGGGTGTTGTCCTGTGGTACCGGATCGCCTTTCCTATAAGGAACTCTTTCCGCAACAGTACAGGTATGCAGAAGGAAAATTAGCAGAGCATCTTAAAGGATTGCTCGCCCGCCCTCTTTCCTTCACAGCTACAGAAGCAAGGCAACTGACTGAGAAATATAACTGGTCAGTAATTGGAATGAAGTATAGAAAATGGCTGGATTTTAACTGCATAAACAGAATGAACAGGCAATATGGCTGATATTGAGATAACGGTTACCGGAAAGACAACCCCTGAAGTGGTTGATGATATATCAACGTATTTACGAACTTAAATTTATAAGTAGGGAAAAGAGTGAACCAGGACTTACTATTTGCATTTAAAATATTTGATGCTCTGCCCCTGTATGGAATACTGTTTGACCGTGAGGGGACAGTTATAGCTGCAAATAAGACCTTTCTCTGTACCATTGGGTTGTCAAGAAAAGAGGTCGTTGGCATGTCAGCCGAAGAGCTTGAGCCCTATTATATTGGTCTTAAAAAACACCTTGATGAATTAGATAGCCAGCAGACCCGCACCTTTCACGGACAATTAGCCAGAAGGGATGGAACGCTTTTTTCTGTTGAGCATAGCTTAGCTCATATTTCCACCAGCAAGAGAGAGGTTATCGCCAGCATCAGTCATGAGATTGTTGGCCGTAGTGTTGGTGAGGAACGGCGCGAAGCTGAGAAAAAAATTGATCAGGCTAATCAACGGAAGCGTCAGTTTATTGCTAATATCAATCATGAAATTCGCACTCCTATGAATGCCATTGTCGGTTATGCAGAGATGCTGGCTGAATCAGATATTGCGGGGCAGCAACGGCGCTATGTCGAGACGATCAGGAAAAACAGCACCTATCTTGTTGCTATAGTCAACGATATCATGGAACTCTCCAAACTGGAAACCGGCAAGGTGCGGGTTTTAAAATCAACTGTTAACCTCCATGTCATTACAGAGCAGTTACATGATTTTTTTGCTGATCAGGTTGAAGACAAAAATATTGAATTTATCTGTCAGGTAGCCCCTGATCTGCCCAAATACTATGTCATTGACTCCAATCATTGTCGCCAGATCCTGACTAATCTTGTGAGCAATGCTGTGAAGTACACCGATGTGGGTACAATAACTCTGTCTGTCACTGGTGTTGAAAAAAAGGCGTCATGGTATATGCTGTTTTTTCAGATCACAGACACAGGGAGAGGGATGAGTCCTCTGGAACAGGATGAGATTCAAGATTTGATTGAACAGCAAAAAGAAGATGTTACTATTCATGATGGAAAATGTCTTGGCCTTACCCTCAGTGCCCGGCTTGCCCGGATCATGGGAGGAGACCTTACTCTGGAAAGTGTTCAGGGGGAAGGCAGTACCTTTACGTTTAGCTTGCTGGCCTCAGTGACAGATGAGTCAGCGATCCAGGAAATCGGACCGGACCCATGTCAGCAATGTCAACAGCAAAGGGGAAAAAAGAGAAAAAATCCAGCTATTCTTGTTGTTGATGATATGCCGGAGATGTCTCATCTTGTCAAGATATACTTCACCGGAACAACAGTTAAGGTGTTGGAGGCTGCTGATCGTGAACAATGTCTGGAGCATGCCTTTCAGAGTAATCCTGATTTAATTTTGATGGATCTTAATCTTGCTGGTACAGATGGCACTGAAATAACAGAGCAATTAAAAAATGATCCAAGAACAGAACACATACCGATTATTGCCATGACGGGCATGATGCTGGAAAAAAAGTCCTATGAGCACCTTTTTGCTGACTTTCTTGCTAAGCCCTTTCATCTCCATGAATTACGCCGTATAGTAGATAAATATATTCAGGTAACATCAGATACAGCATGTTCAACCGATGAAGAAAAGGAAGCAGTTCCTGATACAGGTCAGATAGCCCGGGGATGGGGACAAAAGCTTGACCAACTGTACAGGGAGGCTGAAATGAGTGGAAGTTTGGATGCTGCGGCAGAGTTGGGCCTGGCAATGCAAAAACAAGGGTTGGAGGAAGATTTGCTGCCTTTAATTGAAATGGGAAAAGAACTACAAGGTTTTGCTCTGGATCTTGATATTCAGGGTGTGGATCATCTCTTGGGTGTTTTAAAGAGTATAAGGAAAGAACAATGAGAGAGCAACCGAACAAGCCTTTAGTTTTTGTTGTTGATGATGTCCCAGAGAATATCCAGATAGCTCTCTCTCATTTAAAAGGGCTGGATCTGGAATTTGCCTATGCCACATCTGGGGAACAGGCCTTAGGCAGGGTGAAAAAAAGGACTCCTGATCTCATCCTCATGGACGTGATGATGCCTGGAATGAATGGCTTTGCAACTATGCAGGAATTGCGTAAACATCCCAAAAATCATTCGATACCGGTTATTTTTTTAACAGCACGCTCAGAACCAGAGGATGTAGCAAAAGGCTTTGAGCTTGGGGGGGTTGATTATATAACCAAACCCTTTCACGGCGTTGAGTTACGATCCAGAGTGCGCAATCACCTTGAACTCCATAGTTATCGGTTGAGTTTGGAACAGAAGGTGCTTGATCGTACCAGAGAGGCAACCCTTCTTAAAGATATCACTGTATTGGCAATGGGCGAGTTAGCTGAACACCGAGATGCCAATACAGGCGGACATATCAACCGAACGCGTTTTTTTGTTAAGATATTAGCTGAAACGCTGTTTGAGCGGGGGAAATTTCCTGATATCCTGACCCAGGAATATATTGTCCTTCTCTATAAGACAGCACCGCTTCATGACATCGGTAAGGTGGCGATCCGGGATTCCATTCTTCTCAAGAAAGGTCGTTTGACGGCTGAAGAATTTTCAGAGATGAAAAAGCACACGATCTACGGGGAAGAGGTGATTGATAAGCTGGCACACATGGCTGGAGAGCCTATGATGTTCCTGGAATGCGCCAGAGATATGGTTGGCAGCCATCATGAAAAATATGATGGAAGAGGCTATCCCCGGGGGTTACAAGGAAATGCTATCCCTTTGGCAGGCAGGATCATGGCTGTGGCAGATGTATACGACGCTCTGAGAACAAAACGTTCCTACAAGAAAGCCTTTAGCCACGAGGAAACTATGTATATCATGGCTACAGAGGACGGTCGTGGCAGACATTTTGACCCGGATGTTTATGATGCCCTTCTTGAAGTTGAACAGGATTTTGCCCGTATAGCGAAAGAAAACAGTGAAGGGATAAAATAACCAGGATTCGATCTGTTGATCCGGAAAGAACATCAGAGATCAGAGAAAAGGATAGGAGCAGGGAATTCCCTCGTAACTTATAAAATCCAACGAACTTTCCTGATGCGAAAGAATATAATCAGGTGTAAGAGGTATCTTGCCCTTGCCTCCGGGAGCGTCAAGGATATAGGTTGGTATAGCCATTCCAGAAACCCTGCCTATCAAACCACGCATAAGAGCAAGTCCTGTTGTAACATCAGTACGGAAATGGGCTGTTCCTTCGGTCAAATCTGCCTGCATGAGATAATAGGGGCGAACCCTGACTTCCAGTAATCTGTATAAAAGTTCCTGGAGCACTGCCACAGAATCATTGATCCCCTTGAGAAGCACGGTCTGGCAGCCCAAGGGAATACCTGCATCTGCCAATAAGGCGCAGGCCTGCTCAGCTTCAGGGGTAATTTCTGCGGGATGATTGAAATGGGTATTGATGTACAGCGGGTGATATTTCTTCAACATGTTAACCAGTTCTGGTGTGATCCGCATGGGCAGGGTGCAAGGCGTTCTGCTGCCTATACGAATCACCTTGATGTGCTGTATTTTTTTTATTTGTTGAAGGATATCCTCCAAAGCCTTGTCAGAGAGGAGGAAGGGATCTCCGCCTGATATCAAAACTTCCCGAATCTGAGGCGTGTTTTTCAGATATTGTATGCCAGCTGCAATACTTTTCTGACTCACCTGCATAGATTTTTTCCCCACTTTACGCTTACGGGTACAGAAACGGCAGTACATAGCGCATTGACTGCTTACAAGGAAAAGGGCTCGGTCAGGATATCTGTGGACTAGATGAGGAACAGGACTGAGGGACTCTTCAGCAAGTGGGTCAAGCATTCCCAGGGGGTCATCCAGCTCCTGAAGATCCGGGATTGCCTGCCGAAAAAGCGGGCTGCCCACTTGTTTTATCAATTCAAGGTAATACGGGGTGATGCGCAAGGGATAGCGAGAGCTTACAGCTGCTATCTCTGTTGGATTACAGTCCAGGTGTTGCGAGAGATATTCAGGGCTGCTGAAAGCATTTTTGAGCTGATTTTGCCAGTCTGTCATATCTTTTTTTAATAATCTCAATCTCTTTCGCTAGAGAGAGGCGTAAAAATATTTCACCAACAGCGTCCAAGAGCGTTCAGAAAACGTAAAACGGGGCAGTTTGGTGAGATCATGTATATGTGGCGGTCCTTTAAAAAAATTTACCTGCTTTTGCCTGAGTCAATCTACTTATCCTCTCATATTCCTTCAAGGAAAATACCTTTTTCTATTACGTTATTTTCATAAGGTAATGAAAAAGCAGAGAAGGAGAGCGAGTGATTCCGTATTGCATCGAAAAAAGATACCGCATATAATCCTACTACTCTCGTTGTTGCCTCCCTCTGACAGGGGTGGCTTTTTCATGATAAACGTATTTGATTCTGTGAGCATTTGGGTAAACCTGTCTATCCTTGTTCATGAACGAAAAAAGAAGGGGTAATAAAAGATGATTGAATTTGCGCAGTTTCTGGTACCTTTTTTTGCACCTTTGCCAATCGGTGTATTTTGTCTTTTGTTGACTCTGTTTTTTATGATATTACGCATGCATAAAATGGCAGGTTTTTTCTTGGTTACGACCCTTTGCCTTTTTATCGTATTAGGATATGGTCTGCCGACACGGCAGCAGTTAGGAACACTGGAGAGAAAATATGCTCCGTTACATCTTGAGAAAATCAGCAAAGAAGAGCAGCAAAAAATACGTTTTATTGTTGTTCTTGGGAGCGCAAATATTACAGACCCTGCTCTTCCGGAAAGCAATCAGCTGAATAGCGCTTCACTATACCGGGTCGTGGAGGGAATCCGTCTTCAACGAGAACTTCCCCAATCCTTTTTAATTTTTACCGGTGGTGCCAATCAGGATCCTCGCGCTAATGCAGTGGTAGCAAGCAGAGTTGCTGAATCTTTAGGCGTGGGCAAAGAACAGATGATCATTAAAGAGCGGCCCCGTGATACTGCGGAAGAAGTAAAGGTGTTGCAGCCCATGCTTAAGGATATGCCTTTTATCCTGGTGACTTCAGCAGCACATATGGAACGGGCTATGCAGTTGTTCCAAGAAGCAGGCACAAAGCCCATTGCCGCTCCTACTGATTTTCTTGTTAAAAATAATGGACAACTAACCTCATCTGCCTTTGTTCCGACCTGTGAAAATCTTAAACTTTCACAGCGGATGATCTATGCATGGGCCAGCCAGGCCTGGAATACCATTAACCAGTTGATCCAGTGAGTTTTACACCTTGTTTTTCAGAAAGAGATAGAGGAAGTCACCATAACGTACTATACAGAAATCAAGCTCTGTGATATTATATTTGTTAAATTGAATTGTTGCATGATAAATATGCGTTTTTTTGGATTCCAACATATTGTTTCCTAAAGATAATCCCTGTTATTTTTCGCAAAAAAGATGGGGAAATTGAACTGAGTGCTCAATGAAGGTTAAAGGTTTTACAGCTGCTGCTGTTCAGGCAGGTATTCGTTATCAGGATCGACTTGATCTTGGTCTGATTTATTCCGAGATTCCGGCTGTAACAGTCGGTATGTTTACAACAAATACAGTCCAGGCAGCACCTGTGGTTTTGGGTAGAAAACGTCTGTTACGCCACGCTAAGGCCCAAGCTGTTTTGGTGAACAGTGGTAATGCCAACGCCTGTACTGGAGAGCAAGGTATGAACGTGGCATTACATACCAGTTCCTTGATTGCTGATGCTCTGGAGATTGAAGATGATATGGTTCAGGTAGCCTCCACAGGGGTTATTGGAGAACAACTGGATATTGAGCCTTTTGACCGGGAAATACCAAAACTTGCTGCTTCCCTGCATGAAGATGGGTTTGATGATTTTGCCCAGGCAATCATGACCACAGATACAGTGCCTAAGACCTCCTCTGCCTGTGTAAAAATCAATGGGGTTACAATAAACATACTTGGGGTGGCCAAAGGATCAGGTATGATCATGCCGGATATGGCAACCATGCTGTGCTTTGTTGTCACTGATGCCCGGATTCCTTTTTCTGCTCTCAATGAAATTGTTCAGTCAGGAGTGGAACGATCCTTTAATCTGATCACAGTGGATGGTGATACCTCTACCAATGACACTGTGCTCGTGATGGCCAATGGCGCTGCCAATAACCCCTGGCTTGATGAAGAAAACCAGGAAGGTGTGAAGATTTTCACAGAGGCATTGCATAAAATATTTAAAGACCTTGCCTTGCAGATTGTCTCAGATGGCGAAGGTACCACGAAAGTTGTCACGATTCGGGTTATTGGTGCCCGAAGTCAGGAAGAGGCAATGAGTGGAGCCCAAACAATTGCCAATTCAACCTTGGTCAAAACAGCCTTTTTTGGAGAAGATGCTAACTGGGGCCGTATTATTGCTGCACTTGGTCGTTCAGGATGTCAGTTTCAGCCGGAGCAGGTTTCTATAGCCTTTGATAAGGTTATGATGGTGGAAAATGGATTGGGCTGTGGAAAAGAAGCTGAAGAACTGGCCTCTCAGGTGTTACAGCAAAAAGAGTTTACCGTTACTGTTGATCTTCGGGATGGAAACGAGAGTGCGGAGGTATTCACAACGGATTTAACATACGATTATGTGAAGATTAATGCCGATTATCGTTCCTGAATCAGGGAGCAAAGTATTGTCCAGGAGCGTGATTTTTGTAAGGCTTTGGCAAAAACTGGAGGAGAAAAAATGACTACGGGTTATGCTAACGGGGAGTATTCCCCTGAGATCCAGGAAATTTTTAGCGAAATTGAGGAAGCCCTTGCTGGCGCAGTTGGACCAGCAGCAGGGATGATCCTGAATGATTATATTGAGCAATGGCAACAAAACGGTCCTGTTGTTGCTACCCGTATAATAGAGTTAACCACAGCCTTAGTGGAAGAAATCGGTGACCCTGAAACAGCTCAAGAGTTTATCAGTCGCGTTGAAAAGAAATATTGATCAATATCCTTCATGCTTTATTGCAGAGTAGTCTTGTCAGGTTTCTTAAGTAACCAGGGAGTTTTGATGCGAAGTGCCACAATATTACTTGCTGCTTTTGTTCTCCAGTGCACAATCCCTCCTCTGACCTCTTATGCCAATTGTCTTTCTGGAGACTGTAAAAACGGGGTAGGCAAGTTACGAAGTGCTAATGGCCGGGAATATGAGGGAGAGTTTAAAAACGGCTTTCTCTGGGGCCACGGCAAACTCATTACTCCTGATGGAATGCAGTATGAAGGTGACTTCTATCGGGGAAAATTCCATGGTTTTGGCACATTAAAAACCCTAAACGGACGTTTCTATAAAGGAACTTTTAAAAACGGTGTTATTGATGGTGAAGGCACCCTGAAAGAAGCTGATGGACGGCGTTATCAGGGAGAATTTGAACTGGGTCGGTTTCACGGAAAAGGAATACTGATCTATCCTGATGGTCGAAAATACATTGGTGATTTTCGAAGCAACTTCCTGCACGGTAAAGGGAAAATGACCATGGCCGATGGCAGCACCTTTGAAGGTGAATTTCGGGATGGTCATCCAGATGGAAAAGGCGTGCGACGCTATGCTGACGGGACAGTATACATTGGGAGTTATGTGAGAAACATCCGTCAGGGCTATGGAATTTTGCAGATGACTGATGGAACTCGTTATGAGGGGTATTTTGAAAACGATCTGTATAACGGGCGTGGTACCTTAAAGGAAAAAAACGGTCGGACCTATATCGGTACCTTTCTTGACGGGGCCATTACTGGCCAGGGAACCATTAAATGGGCCAAAGCCAACCAACAGTATAAGGGTGATTTACTCAACGGGTTACCCCACGGCGAGGGCACTATGATCTATGGAGACGGTTCCCGTTATGTGGGCCAATGGGAAAAAGGGGTCAGGGTTGGGCTAGGCAAACTGAAATATGCAGATGGGAGGGTCTATGAAGGCCTTTTTTCTCATAATGAACCAGCTGGTCAGGTTCCGAGAGTAAAGAAGAAAAGCAAAAAAGTGCCCAAACAAGCAGCAGCTCCTCCTGTTGTTGCTCAGGAAAAGGCTCCTGCCAAGACCAAGACAATACAGAAGCCAATACAGCAGACTCAGGCTCCACGAAAAGAAGAAAAAAATTCTTTTGCTCAGAAAGAGGTTGTCCACTCATCTGAACAGGAGCAGAAGCATGAATTTGATGAGGTGGATAGCCTGATTGAAGAAGAAGTTATCAGTGCAGCCAGCGATACTGATTATGCTGATAATTCTGAAGAGCCTATTGATATGAGTGTGGTAGACTCTGTTGAATCGGTTCATGAGGAAGTCCCTCAACAACAAATAACAGAAATTCACATTCAAGGTTCTGTTGCCTCAGCAGAAAAACCTGCCCACCCTGAACACTCTGATGATAAACAAGCACCAATCAGCAAAGAAGAGCCGGAACAAGAGCCGGAACAAGAAGGGCAGCTTGTTGTTATTAACGAAATTCCCTATTCCTTTCAGAAAAAAGAGCAAAAAACAAAAAAATCCAATACCTTTAGCGGTGTGCGAGAAGTTGCATTGCCAGATTCTTCTCATTATCAGGGGGAATTTAAAGACGGCATAATGGAAGGCTATGGTACTATGCAGTTGGCAGACGGAGAGCGCTATGAAGGCGAGTTCTCTGCTGGCAAATTCCATGGGCAGGGTACCTATATTTTTGCTGATGGTCGTCAATACACGGGTACCTTTAATAAGGGGGAACGGGAAGGAAAAGGCACTTTTACCTATCTTGATGGTTCGTCCTATGAAGGAGATTTTATTAAAGGGGTTTTTGAAGGCAAGGGAACCTATACTTTTCCAGATGGCAGTTATTACACAGGCGAGTTTTCGGATGGTTTTTTTGCCGGTAAAGGTGAGCTTATCTATAAAAACGGGAAAAAATACAAAGGAAACTTTAAAAATGACCTGCCTCACGGGTACGGACGCTTGACATCAGCAGATGGAACGGTGTACGAGGGCATGTTTAAATCCGGGCGCAGGAATGGAGCAGGCACGATTAAATACCCTGACGGTCGTGTTGTTAAGGGCATTTTTAAGAATGATGAACTGGTTGAGCAGGAATAGCCTTGTTTACACTAAGTAAGGATCAGGAGCATACTCTCCTGAGAATCCGCCGGACCCTTCATCGCCACCCTGAGCTTGCCTTTCAAGAAAAAAAAACAGCTGCACTGGTAGAGCATCACCTCAAAGAACTGGGCATACCGTGTCAAACAGGCTTAGGCAGGGGAACAGGTATTCGGGCTGAATTGGGGAAAGGTACAGGCCCGTGTATGGCATTACGAGCTGATATGGATGCCCTGCCTGTGCTTGAGGAAACCGGCCTTGATTTTGCCTCGCAGCAGGCCGGGGTGATGCATGCCTGCGGCCATGATGGCCATACTGCCATGCTGCTCGGAGCTGCGGAGTTACTCACCCGGAGTAGGATTATTGATGAGATCGGTGGTCGCGTGGTGCTCCTTTTTCAACCAGCAGAAGAGGCAGGTACAGGAGCTCCGGCCATGATTGCTGATAACTGCCTGCAGGATGTGGCAATGATCTTCTCCGGCCATATTGATACCCATCATCCGGTTGGATATCTGGCGGTTGATCAGGGCGTTATCTGCTCTTATGCTGATCCCTTTCTCATTGAAATCCATGGTCAGGGCGGGCATGCGGCCAGACCCCATGAGGCGATTGATGCGGTTATGGTTGCTGCTGATTTGGTGCTGAATATTCAGACAATGGTTTCCCGGATGATTGATCCGGCCCGGCCAGGGGTGATTACGGTCGGACGTATTGCGGCCGGAGCCGTGCATAATGTTATTGCGGATAAGGCCGTGCTTGAAGGGACGATCCGCAGCACCCACCCGGACACCAGAGCACGGATCATCAGCAGGATGCAGGGGGTGGTTCGCGGACTTGAGGAAATGTGCAATGCCGAGATCAGTTTCACTTTGCAACCGGGCCTGCCCGCTGTGATAAATGATCCGGTTTCCTGCGCCATAGCCCGGCAAGCGGCTCAGGAAGTTGTGGGTGATGAGCGGGTTGTCTCACAGGGCTTTCCCAGCCTTGGCGGAGAAGACTTCTCCTTTTATCAACAGAAAATTCCCGGAACCCTGATTCGCTTTGGGGCTGCAAAAAAGTCGAATACAGAGTCGAATACCGCTGGCCCTTCCCATTCCGGTAGCTTTGATTTTGACGAAAAGGTGTTAGTGTATGGGAGCCAATGGCTGACCACTGTTGCTGTTCATGCCTTGCAACACCTGAAAAAATCGTGAATCAAAAAATTGATCAATGCAAGACAGAACATTTATCCCTGTATTTAATAACAGTCAACCATACACCTTAGGGGTTGAGCTTGAATTTCAGCTTGTTGATTGCCATACCCTGGATCTGGTTCCACGAGTCAACAACATTTTAGAAGTCCTTGTTCCTGAAGGCAGTGACAGACTAGTTCCTGAATTTTTCCAATCTATTATAGAACTACAAACCGGAGTTTGTAACAACGTTGGTGAGGTTGCTGCTGATCTGAGCCAACTTATCCATACGGTTGAAGATGTTGCGATGGGGGAAGAGTGCTATCTGTACTCAACAAGTCTTCACCCTTTTGCAGACCCTGCGGCTCAGCTATTAAGCAGAGGAGAGCGCTACCAACGGATCATGGATGAACTGCAACAGGTTGGCCGCCAATTCATTGCTCAAGGCATGCATGTGCATGTGGGAATGCCTGATGGTGATACAGCGATCAAGGTTTGCGATACCATGCAGCCCTACCTCCCTCTGTTTCTGGCCTTAAGTAGTTCTTCGCCCTTTTTCTGTGGTCAGGATACCGGCTTCCAATCCTATCGGACAAAACTCTTTGAGGCCCTGCCGTTGGCAGGTATTGCTGGCTATTTGGGAAGCTGGCAAGGGTATGTAGATGAGGTAAGCTCCCTGCATACCCATCAGGCTATTAAGCGACTCAAGGATCTTTGGTGGGATATCCGGCCCAGCCCAGACTTGGGTACTGTGGAAATCCGTGTTTGCGACCTGCCTTGTCGTTTTTACTCCATTCTTGGTCTGACTGCTGCTATCCAGGCCTTGGCAGTTTTTCTGGCTGAAAGAGAGAGGGCTTCCCATCCAGTCAGCTTACAATTGCTTAAGTATAATAAATGGCAGGCAGCACGGCACGGACTGAGTGGACGATTTGTGGATAGCTCTGGATTATTGAATGAAAAGGATTTGTCCCTGCACCAGGCAGCAGAAAAACTCTTTCACCTGATTGAGCCCATGACAGAACGCTTACAAACCACAGCATATATCCAGGAGCTTTATAACATCATAGAGCAAGGGACAGGGGCAGATCTTCAACGTCGACTGGTTCAAGATGAAAAAAAAAATTTAAAAGAGATGATAATCAGCCTGAGAGATGATTATTGGCTGAGAACATAATGACAATGCACATAAAAAAAAAAGCAATTGTGGCCTCTGGTCATGAAGCTGTCTCCAGAGCAGCTGCCCTGATTCTGGAAGTTGGGGGGAATGCCTTTGACGCAGTGGTTGCTGCTGGTTTTGCCGGTACAGTTGCAGAACAGATGCTGACCAGTCTGGGCGGAGGTGGTTTTGCCTTGGCCCGGACAGCTGATCACCAGGAAATATTTTTTGATTTTTTCGTTGATACCCCTGGGTTTGGCCTGAAGTACTCCCAGTTAGAACCCCATTTTTTTCCCATTGATGTTGATTTTTCCGGCTCAACCCAGGAATTTAATATTGGACTTGGTTCTGTAGCTGTTCCAGGAACCCTGAAAGGTCTGCTTCATATCCATGAACGCTTAGGCCGTATGCCCTTGCATGAGGTGTTAAAACCTGCCATCGAATTGGCCAAGGGCCATGAGTTAAACCCGGTTCAGGCCTATTTTATCAAGATCCTTCGGCCAATTCTGGAGGTCAGTGCCACTGGTCGAGCCTTATATAAGCCCAATGGCCAACTGCTTCAGATTGGTAAAACTCTGGTAAATTCTGAGCTTGCTGATTTTCTCCAACATCTGCATCAGGATAAAGGGAAGGATTTTTACCAGGGAGAACTTGCTACTCGCATGGACCAGGATATGCGTAATGGTGGCGGGTTGCTCACAGCCCAGGATCTTGCCACCTATAAGGTTATTGAGCGTGTACCATTACGGATTCCCTATCATGGATATACCTTACTTACTGCCCCGGATTTTGGTGGTTCTTTGATTGGTCTGTCCCTGTTCTTGCAAGAAAAAATTGGAGATATAGCCGGACCTGTTCAGGAATGGGGCAGCCCGGACCATCTTTTTCGGACCCTGGGACTGATGCGAGAGGTGGAACGTTTGCGGAAACAGGGGGTTAATAGTCAAGAGACCTTGACCAGATACAGGCAAAGCCAGGATGTTCAGACAAGTGTAGAGCATGTTCGCCGATTTACCCGAGGCACCACCCATGTTTCCATTGCAGACAGTCTGGGTAATATTGCTTCTATGACCTGTTCCAATGGTGAGGGCTCAGGTTATTTTGTTCCAGGCACCGGCATCATGCTCAATAATATGATGGGTGAGGATGATCTTCATCCTGATGGATTCCATGCTGAACCGCCAGGGCAACGGGTTGGTTCTATGATGTCTCCTTCAGCTCTTTTGCATGAAAATGAGGTTAAGCTGGTTTTGGGGAGCGGAGGCTCTAAACGGATTCGGATAGCTCTGTCACAGGTCTTGACCCAGCTTGTTGACTTTCAAAGAGACCTGTCAGAGGCTGTATTAGCACCAAGAATCTACTGGGATGGTGATGAAGAAATCCTTCAGATAGAGCCTGGATTTCCTGCTGAGGTTCTTCAGGAACTCCAGAAAGAGGTGAAAATCAACGTGTGGCAAGTACCAGACCTTTATTTTGGCGGAGTACATGCTGTTCAGCCAGGCATTGGCGGGGTTGGTGATCCGAGAAGGGGTGGATATGTACAGGTGGTTGAACTGTGAGTGTATATATTCTGAAACGATTTTTTCTCATGATCCCCACTTTGTTTGGGGTCATGCTGATTACCTTTGCTATTACCCAATTTGTGCCTGGTGGGCCAGTTGAGAAAATGATGGCCCAGATTGAAGGCCGTGGGGCTGGTGGTGAAGCAGGGGGAGGGCATACAAGCCTTTATCAGGGCAAGCAAGGCCTTGATCAGGAACGCATTGAGCAGCTGAAAAAACTTTACGGGTTTGATAAGCCGCCTGTGCAGCGTTTTTTTTCCATGATGGGTTCCTATCTGCTTTTTGACTTTGGTGACTCTTATTATCATCAAAAAGGTGTGGCTGAACTGGTTATTTCCAAATTGCCGGTTTCCATGTCCTTGGGACTTTGGACCTTTCTTATTGTGTACTCGGTCTGTATTCCTTTGGGGATTCGAAAAGCCATTTCTGACGGCTCCCGTTTTGATGTCATCACCAGCACTGTTATCCTTGTTGGCTATGCTATTCCAGGCTTTGTGCTGGGCATTCTCCTGATTGTCCTGTTTGGTGGGGGCAGTTTCTGGAATATTTTTCCTTTACGTGGGCTGGTTTCAGATAACTGGGCCGAGTTGACCTGGACTGCCAAGATACTGGATTATCTCTGGCATATGGTGCTGCCCATTATTTCCACCTCTGTGAGCAGTCTGGCTGTTATGACGCTGTTGACCAAGAATTCCTTTTTGGAGGAAATCCGCAAGCAATATGTTATGACAGCACGGGCCAAGGGACTGGGTGATAACCAGGTATTGTATAAGCATGTATTTCGCAATGCTATTATCCCGATTATTACCGGATTTCCCGGCTCCTTTATCACAGCCTTTTTTACCGGAGCATTGCTTATTGAAACGGTATTTTCTTTGGACGGCATGGGTCTGCTGGCTTATGATTCTGTTATGAACAGGGATTACCCGGTGGTCTTAGGTACCTTGTATTTTTTCACCCTGATTGGGCTCATTGCCAGACTCCTTTCTGATCTCAGCTATGTCTGGGTTGATCCCCGGATCAGCTTTGAAAAATTGCAGTGAAAGCTTGTAAGAAAGGGAGAACCATGAAGACAGCAGACAAAGGACAAACCCTTGCAGCCCGCAGATGGAGAAATTTCAAGAAAAACCGGAAAGGTTTTTACAGCCTGGTTATTTTCAGCCTCATGTTTGGGATTTCTCTTTTTGCCGAGGTGTTAAGTAATGATAAGCCCTTATTGGTGCAATATCAGGGCGAGTATTATTTTCCTTTGCTCAAGGCCTACCCGGAGACTGTGTTTGGTGGGGATTTTGAAACAGAGACAGATTATCAGGATCCTTATATTCTGGACAAATTAACCAGCAATGGTAATACAGTTATCTTTCCTCCTAATCCCTATGATTATACTTCAATCAACCTGAACATTGGCAAGCCTGTTCCTTCGCCACCCTCACAGGATAATATTCTTGGCACTGATGATCGGGGCAGAGATGTCTTTGCCCGTTTGCTCTACGGGTTTCGTCTTTCTGTGCTCTTTGGTTTTGCCCTGACTCTGACAGGAACTCTGGTAGGGATCATTGCTGGCGCAGTGCAGGGCTATTTTGGCGGCAAGACAGATCTCATTTTTCAGCGTTTTATAGAGATCTGGAGTTCCATGCCAGAACTCTATTTATTGATTATTTTCTTTTCTATATTTCATCCCAGTACTCTTCTCCTCCTGTTTCTTTTTTCTCTGTTTGGTTGGATGGGCTTGGCTGATTACGTTCGTGCCGAATTTCTTAAAGGCCGTAATATGGAATATGTCAAGGCTGCCAAGGCCCTGGGGGTAGGGAATCTGACCATCATGTACCGTCACCTCCTGCCCAATGGCATGACCCCGGTCATCACCTTTCTTCCGTTCAGAATGTCCGGGGCTATTCTGTCGTTGGCTGCCCTGGATTTTCTCGGCCTCGGTGTTCCTCCACCGACTCCAAGCCTGGGCGAGTTGCTCAATCAGGGCAAGGCCAATATTGAGGCATGGTGGCTCTCTTTAACGACCTTTATTGTCCTGGTCGGTACCTTGATTCTCTTGATTTTCATTGGTGAAGCCCTGCGTGAGGCCTTTGATCCACGTCGCCAATAGTCCTTACTTCCCTTTGATTCAAGTATTGTTCAGGCTGATGGAGCGCAAGGTGCAGGGCAGGTGGTATTAGGTGGTATTGCCATTGTTGGCAATGTAACAGGGAAATCACAAAATGTCGGAACTGTAGGGCGACCGGCGGTCGCCCCTGAACTTTTTATTCACAGTTCTAACCCTTTAGCAACCCAAATACCCCGCACTTATCGCTACTAAACGCTGGATTATTGCCCTGTCCCCCTCTGCGTCGGTTTTTTTCTGGTGCAGTACTCTTTGTCCCGGCAGGTACTGCCAGTTTTTCCTTTTTCTCTGCCTTGGGAATTTCTTCAATAAACTGCTTCAGGTCAGTCACAGCCTCGCCAGCAACGGCCTCTTTGTACAAGGCATAAAATCGGGAACAGTCAGGGAAATAGCTTTTTTTCCGTAACCAGGCTGGCCAGTTGCCATTCTTGCAGTTTTTTTGCAAAGACGACATATGAACAAACAGGGTGGTGATCTTATCCTTGATGACCCGTTTGATATTCAAACGACGGGCAAAGATATGATCCAGCTCTGTTCTGATGGCTTTGGAAAGGCGATGATATCCAGGCCCTTTCAGCTCCTGATTGAGCAGATCAAAACGACGCAGGGCCCAAGGAAAAAGAAGAATGGCAAAAAGCATGGCATCTTCAAAAACGACCCGGCCCTTCCCCTTGCTCTGGCCATAAATATTATCCAAAGCTGTCAGCATAGCCAGCAGTTCCCGTTGCACTGTTTCTCCCTCTGCCTCATCCTGAAACAGCTCATCATAAAAGGGAAACAGGGTGGAAAACACACCGGTTTGCATGGCCAATTCTGTCCATGCCTTACTGGTACCTCCTCGCAGATCTTTGAGCAACTCATCTCTAATCCGGGAAGTAGGACAGAGGTCCAGTTTATT
This sequence comes from Desulfobulbaceae bacterium, assembly GCA_011389815.1. Taxonomy (GTDB): domain Bacteria; phylum Desulfobacterota; class Desulfobulbia; order Desulfobulbales; family Desulfobulbaceae; genus Electrothrix. The sequence continues at coordinate 21,201 of JAABTP010000052.1, forward strand.
CACATGCTTCCTGATGGCCTCTAAGGTCTTTTCCTCAATAGTAAAACCATTACGGGCTGCATGACGAATGGCACGCAGCATCCGCACCGGATCGCGAATAATCCGTTGTTCAGGCTCGCCAACAATGCGGATAATACCATCATTCAGATCCTGCACACCACCGACGTAATCAATAATCGTTTTGTTTTCAATCTCATAAAAAAGAGAATTAATGGTCAGATCACGGCGAAAGGCATCTTCTTCCAGGGTGCCAAAGGTATTATTTGCTGGCAGAACCTCTTTATCCGGTTCATTACTGTCAAACTCACTTTGCGAACGCAGGGTTGATACCTCAATGATTTTATTGCCCCGGAAAAAGACCTGTACCAAACGAAAACGCCTGCCTATGGTTCTGGAATTACGAAAAAGTTTGCGTAGTTGTCCAGGTCGCGCATTTGTTGAAATATCAAAATCTTTTGGTTTATTTCCCAGGTAAAGATCGCGAACCCCTCCCCCGACCAGATAGCCGGAATACCCCGCATCCCGTAAACGATACAGAACTTTTAAAGCCTCAGATTCAATATCTTTTTCAAGGATGGAATGGTCTTGGGAGGAAAGAATGATACGTTGGTGTTCTTTTTTTTCTTCAGTCAATTGCAAATCATTTTCTATGGTGCCGTTCATGGTTGCATACGGGTCTCAAATAGTTTTAGAAAGAGAGTAACGCCCTGGAAACAAAAATAGCCTTCACCTTGTCGGGAAGGCTATAGGGCCATGATCAGGTGATTTCTGTACCTTCTTCTACCTGCTTTTGTACGTTTTCTTTATAAACAGATTCTGCATCACGCACAAATCGTTTAAAAATCTCTTTGACCGGCAGAATCTCATTCATTTTATAGGCATTGGCTCCGCAAAAGACCAAGCCATTATCCACATCGCCATTACAGGAAGCAACAAGACGATCATTAATACAGTACTTATAGCTGCATTTTTTCAGGCATTTGGATTTGCATTTTTCTGGAGAGACATCTTCTCCTTCCTGCATCCGCCTGATAAAATCTGTTTTAATGGCTCGCCCGGTCATGCCTACTGGCGACTGAACATTGATAATATCTTCTTTCCGGGCCTTGAGATAGGTTTCTTTAAATTCTTTGGAAACAGAGCATTCCTCACTCAGGACAAAACGGGAGGCAATCTGGATACCATCAGCACCGTATTTATCCATCATTTCAGCCATCTCAAAACCGTCTGTCACGCCGCCCGCTGCAATCAGGGGAACTTTGGAGACAACTTTGCGGATACTGGGAAAGATCTCCCGTAATGGCTTGTCTGTGCCCAAATGCCCACCTGCTTCAGCTGATTCAACAATAATAGCTGCGGCCCCGAGTTTTTCTGCAAGTCGGGCAAAAGACGGAGAAGAAACAATAGAAACAATAGGGGTGTTATATTGCTTGCCGATTTTAAAAATATCCCGGGAAAAACCAGCCCCGGTTATGATCATATCTACTCCGGCTTCAATGGATCCTATGACTAAATTATGAAAATTTTTCATAGCATACATGATGTTAACTGCAATAACACCATCTGTAGCAGATTTGGCCTTTCGGATATCTTCCTGCAGTTCAGGTACCGGAATGCCAGAGCCGCCTATGGTCCCGATACCACCGCAGGCTGCCACAGGAATCGCCAATGCCGAAGTTGAAACCCGTACAGACATTCCTCCCTGAATAAGAGGAATTTTTGCCGTGAAAGAACCAATTTTAAGTTCAGGTAATTTCATTATATTCTCTTTTTTTCATTATATTCTCTCTGGATACTTGATAGAGATCCCAGAAGAACTCGCATTGTGTCCATAATGCTACGCCATGATCGCTTTGTCAAGTATCCCACATCAAGCTGTATTCAAAATATTTCCCCAGCCTACCATATTGCTACGAGATCGGCTTGACTTTTCCAGGCTAAATGAATTAAGTTTAGATTTTTTCTTCCTTCTTTTCTCAGCAGGAAAGTCAATATTGTTAAGACGAAATCATTAAGGAGTATACGTTGAAAATCAAGGCCATTAATGGGGTAAAAGATACTCTGCCAGCTGAGATCATCTACTGGCAAAACATTGAGAATACAGCTCGCGATATTTTTCACCGTTTTGGTATCCATGAAATTCGTCTGCCTATTCTGGAGAAAACTCAACTTTTTACCCGCTCCATTGGTGAGGCCACCGATATTGTCGAAAAGGAGATGTATACCTTTGTCGACAAAAAAATCACCATGCGGCCAGAAATCACAGCCTCTTTATTACGCGCCTATGTGGAGCATGGTCTTCATGTGCAGCAGCCTGTGCAACGCTTGTTCAGTATTGGTCCCGTATTTCGACATGAACGCCCCCAAAAAGGGCGGCAACGCCAGTTTCATCAGGTTGATGTGGAGATCATCGGGGCACAGGAACCCGAGATTGACGCTGAATTAATGGCTATGGGACAGATGCTCCTTAGTCAGCTGAACCTGGACGTCAGTCTGGAAATCAATTCCCTGGGCTGCCCGGAATGTCGGCCTGATTTTCGCAAAAAACTCATCAGCTATCTCCAGGAAAACCACGATACCTTATGTGAAGATTGTAAGCGACGAACTGAGCAAAATCCGCTGAGAGCGTTGGATTGTAAGCAACCGGGTTGCAAGGTTGCGGTAAAAAATGCGCCTTCTATTCTTGATAATCTTTGCTCTGCCTGTGAAGAGCATTTTGCTGTGGTTCAGAAGCAGTTGGACCTGCTGGGCGTTGCTTATACTTTAAATCGTTTCATGGTCCGTGGGCTGGATTATTATAATCGCACTACCTTTGAGTTTTTAACAACTGACCTTGGTGCCCAGGCAGCTGTGGCTGCTGGTGGTCGCTATGATGGCTTGGTTGAACAGTTGGGTGGTCCGAAAAACACTCCTGGTATTGGTTTTGCCATGGGGATGGAGCGGATGGTTTTGTTGATGCAGCAACAGGAAGGGCAACAAGAGAAACAGGGGCAGGGTGGGGCGGATATCTTTATCGCCGCTCTTGGTAAGCAGGCCATTGAATTTGCTGTTCCCTTTGTTCACCAATTACGTCAGCTGGGGTTGCAGGCAGCTATGGATTATAGTAATCGTAGCCTCAAAGCACAGATGAAGCAGTCAGGTCGCCTTAACGCCGGTTTTACGCTGATTGTCGGGGAGCAGGAGCTGGAACAGGGCAGGGGGGTTCTGCGGAATATGAAGAATCAAGAGCAGACAGAATTTTCTTTGCAGGCTGGAGCTGATGAACTGGTAAGCGTCATTACAAGTTAAGAGAGAGGATGCAATGCCGTACAGTGATTTTACGTTGAAAAAGGTCAAAGAACAATTTGACATCAGGGTTGTGGAAGATCAGGAGTTATATTCTTCTATTGCTGCTGTCGGTATAAGCGCATATCTGACAGAGACGCTGAAATATAACGTACCGTTGGCCTTGGCCGTTGGCACAGAAAAAATCCGTTCCGAGTTGATTATTGCTAACATTCTCCTGGAAGTACGGCGTATTTTATGCGATCAGGTTAGCTTTTTTTCTGGAGTACAACTTGATATTGATAAGCAACAGAATCTCAGCGGATTTTGTAATTTTGTTATCAGTAAATCACCGGAGCAGTACTATTTGAACGCACCGGTTATTGCCATTGTTGAAGCAAAAAATGAGAATATAAGTGGCAGCTTGGGCCAGTGCATTGCTGAAATGCATGCTTCCCGTCTGTTCAATGAGCAGGAGGGGGTAGCAGGTCTTGCAAAGATTTACGGTGCTGTGACAACGGGAAATGCGTGGAAGTTTTTGAAGTATGAGGATGGAGTAGCATACATTGATGTACCGGAATATCATATTACCGATCCGAGTAAGATTATCGGGATTTTGGTGGCTATGGTTAATCAAGAGGCTTGATATCTACTGCAAATCGTAATGCTAACAATAGGTAATGAATATGAAGACATCTAATTACAGCACACTTGCTATTCTCGATTTAATTAAGTCGAAAAAATACAGAATTCCCCAATTTCAAAGAAATTTTAGATGGAGACCAGCGCAAGTAAAATTATTGGTAGATAGTATGGCAAGAAACTATCCGATGGGTTCTTTGTTAGTTATGGAAAAAAATGAACAATTGCCAATGCACTCTCGATATATTGATGCAAATATAGATTCTGATGATCAATGCGAACAGTACAGTGACACTGACAATATTTCTTATGTCCTTGACGGTCAACAAAGATTGACATCCATTGCTCGTGTTTTTCTTAATGCGGATTCGAAAAGAACTTTTTATTTTGATTTAAAAAAAATGGTTATTGGTATAGTCGATAAAGATGATGACACTTCGTGGATTGCAACACGCTTTAATAAAAATAATATCGAACGACTTGATAAGGGTGCGATTAAAAGTGAGGTATGATCAATTATCGGATGCATGACAGAGTATGGTTCTGTTAAGATGCTTACTTTCA
>JAABTP010000053.1 GCA_011389815.1 Desulfobulbaceae bacterium
GGCTCGGCGCCAGGGGCTGGATGTGCCTCCTCTGCCTCTTGCTGCGTAAAAAAATGAGAGGGATCTGAACGGTTACGACGCTTTTTTTCTTTGAGAAGAAAATTGACGGGCGTTTATATGAAAGGATCGACTTTTGTGCTGTTATGTTCCGGTCCGCAGGGCCGGAGTGGGGATTGAGCGCATTCCGGTGCAATAAACAGGTTCCGCAACCTGCGGACAGAATTGAGCAAGTAATCACAAGTAATCAAAATGCAAAACAAAGAAAGTGTGAACAAGATGTTATCATCAGTACAGGGATATGTGGCCTTTATCGCCTTATCAACCCTGTTCTATGAATTATCCCTGATCAGAATTTTGGATGTCCTTTGGTATCCTCATTTTTCGTACATGGTTATTACCTTGGCCTTGCTTGGTTTTGGTATTGCTGGTGTAATGACCTCAATCTTTGCCCATCGTCTGGCCTGGACCCCAAAGATAGCGATCCCCTTAACCTCCTTATTGGCAATAAGTTATATTGGTGTTTTTTTTCTGCTCTCATTTCTGCGTATTGATTTTAACGAGTTTTCCTCAGTAGCCTCCTTGGGGTTCAAAGTCTTTCTCAGTTTTTCCGGGTTGCTGGTTCCTTTTTTCCTCAGCGGTTTCATCCTCTCTCTCCTCTTTACCGAGTATGCAGACTCTTTTGGCCGTCTCTATGCATGGGATCTGGTGGGCGCAGCCTTGGGTTGCATTCTGGTCCCCTGGTTGATTCCCGGTTTTGGCGGGCCGGGACTGCTCTTTGCTGTGGCTGGCTTGACCTTTGCCGGAGCCGCAATCCTGTCTCGGGCAAAGATGTTCAGGACAGTTTTTCTGAGCCTGGCCGTGATTGCCACTGCCTTTCCCTTTCTGGCGAAAGAACATGATTATCTTGAAATCCCCTTTCATATGGATAAGCGAGGGATTGTCACATTGACAGCAAACCCACCTCTCCAGACAATCTGGGATCGGATTGCCCGGATTGATTTGATCAAATATGCAGAAAAATACACCTGGATTGCCTATGATGGTGGTACCCAAACCAGTTATTTTTATGATTTTGACGGTGATTACAAAAAACTCCGACAGGAACTGCCGGACAACAGCACCAGACATTTCTGGGATCGTTTTGTCTATGCCTCCCATTGGCTGAAAGAGGGAACCAATGCCAAGGTGTTGGTCATCGGAGCGGCAGGCGGGCAGGAAACCAAGGCTGCTGTGGCCTTTGGTGCCTCGGAAGTTGATGCGGTGGAAATGGTGGGCACGGTTATTCGATTGGGCAAGGAGAAATATGCAACAGAGCCTTATAATAATCCGGTGGTCAATGCGATACAGGGGGAAGGAAGAAGCTTTCTTCGCTCTGGAAATAAGCGTTATGATATCATTCAGATGATGTCCAATCATACCTCGGCCAGTATCTCATCCGGCTCCGGGGCTGTCTCCCCCAACTATCTCCAGACTGTTGATGCCTATGAGGAGTATTTCAGTCATCTCAGCGAGAACGGTGTCCTGCACATTAACCACCATGTCTATCCTAAAATGGTACTGACCGCAGCCCGGGCCTGGAAAAATATGGGCCGAAATGACTTTGCCCGGCATGTCATAGTTTATTATTCTGATCCCTGGTGCAACCTCCCGACCCTGATGATTAAAATGCAGCCGTGGACACCTGATGAATTTAATCGTGTCCACATGCTGATGCGTTACCATAACAAACTCATCCATAATCCCCTTGATCTTGCTGGCAGTGGTTTGAAACCTGAATTTTTTACAGGCCAGCTCTCTGCTGAACTGGAAGCAAGCATTCCCTATCGCATGCATGTGCCCACAGATAACCAGCCTTATTTTAACCATCTGCGCAAACGCTTTGCCCCGGTCTCCTACCATGAGCCTTATGTGGACAGATCACTCAAGGCATTATTGAATGACTCCATCAAGCACGGCATCCCTATGGATGTGATCCATCTTATCGTCACTGCCGGAGCAGCTCTCGCTCTTGCTGTGCTTTGCCTTTTCGCGCCGCTGCTTTTTTCCAAGGTTGGTCGGGCTCCCTGGCAGGGGAAAACAGCCTTTGTTACCTATTTTGCCTGCCTTGGAGCAGGGTTTATCAGTATTGAGTTGATTTTTATTCAACTCTTCCATAAACTGATCGGGTACCCGCTCTATACCTATGCGGCTATTGTCTTTGCCTTTTTGATTGCTGCTGGCACAGGAAGTTATCTGACAGATAAATTTTCTCTGGCCAGAAGCAGGAGAATGCGTTTTCTTCCTTTTCTCGGTATCCCGCTTTACGGCACCCTGCTCCTGCTGCTCAAGGAGCCGTTGCTTGATTTTTTCCTGCAATGGCCGACTTGGGTTCGTATCATCGGCAGTGTTGCCCTCATTTATCCGCTGGGTACTTTCCTCGGAATGCCCTTTGCCATCGGTATTGCCAGTTCCCATGGAAAAGGCAGGGGGGCTGTGGGCTGGGCCTGGGCTATAAATGGTCTTTTTACCGTGCTTGGTAGTGTTCTGAGTGTATTGGCAGCCACCTATTTTGGTTTTCTCCTGACCCTTGGTGTTGCCTTTGTGATCTACATCCTGGCTGGATTTCTCCTGCCGTTTTTTAGCACCCCAATAACCTCTGCACGGAGTAATGCGTCATCATGAGTATGCAGCAGTTCTACGCCCTGGGGCAACTGATTGAAGAGGGCGAACGGATCAGCAATACTGTTGATACGGTTTCCTTTGATCTTTTTGATACCCTGCTCATTCGCCGTATCCATAATCCGGATATGGTGAAACCTGCGGTGGCCCGTTATATCTGTCATAAGATCAACAAGCGAGCAGCAAAAGAGGGAACGAGGAAAAAGTGGACCTGGGAACAGGTGCAAAAACTTCGGGATACCTTTGAACAAGAACAGCGTCAGCAAACCGGTCAGCGTTTTGATGATTTTGAGGCCTGTTATCCCGATTATATGGGCCAGCTGGTCACAGCAATTTTTGGTGAGCAGGAGGACAAGAGCTTACTCCGGGAGATTACCGATTATGAACTGGCTGTGGAAAATTCAGTGCTTGTTCCACGTCATGATTTGGTGGAATGGCTCAAAAGGCTGAAAGGGCAGGGCAAGAAGATTCTGGTGGTCTCTGATGTCTACCTGCCTGCGGCCCATCTGGAACGCATGATTGAACATGCTGGTTTTCTTGATCAGGTGGATGCAGTAATTTCGTCAGCAGACAGTTTCCTGGCCAAGGCCTCGGGTAAGGCCTTTCCCATGCTTCAGGAACAATTTGGCCTGAACTATGAGCGCTGGCTCCATGTGGGCGATAACCCGGTATCTGATGGTGGACGTCCGGCAGAACGGGGTATCCAGTCCCTGGTTCTTCGCGATGGCCTGGAAAAAATGCGTAAATCTCTGGCTAAGCGTTATTATAATTATGCCTTGGGTCAACCATTTTATCGTGGTCGTTGTCTGCAACAGCTTATGCTCCCTCTGGAGGCAGAGAATATTCCCCAGCATCCGCTCTATGTGAAGGGTTTTAATGTCTTTGCTCCCATACTGGCTGGCTTTATTCAGGGTGTTGCCGAGCATTGCCTTCATGCGGGCATCCGACGGATCTATTTTTTTTCCAGGGAAGGTTGGCTCTTTGAGCAGCTTTGGAACAGGATGATTCCCAAGATGTATGCAGGTCGGGAGGATCTTCCCGAGACCTCCTATTTTTATGTCAGCAGAATGGCACTGGCACCAGCCAGTTGCGGTCATGCTGGCCTTGATCAGGAGCATGCAGATATTGTTTTTCTCCCTTCAGGCAATAAGGATTTCCGGGACGTCTGTCGGGTCTTTGGTCTGGAGGCTGATGCCTTTAGCGATATACTCACCTCCCATGAACTCCGGCAGGATACCGTGCTCTCTCCCTTGCATGAGGGCTTTCTTCCTAGGAATCGACTTTGTTTTAATGAAATGCTCCAGGACGAGTTTTTTCAGGATGAGGTCAGGAAACAAACTCTGCCGGCTCAGCAGGCCCTGCATCGCTATATGGAAGAGCAGGGATTTTTTCAGGAATCTGACGTGGCCTTAGTGGATATAGGTTGGCTGGGCACGATTCAGCGTTTTTTGTATCGGTCTATTGAGCACCGGGAAGATGCTCCCCGTTGTCACGGTCTCCTTTTCGGGGCAACCCGTGGGATTCCGTATCCAACCACGCCTGCTAACTCCATCACGGGTATCATTTACGATCGTGATCGCTTTGACCTGGCGGCCTCAACCGTGCTCTATAATCGGGATCTTTTTGAAGAGGCCTGTCGGGCCCCCCATTCCACCTTGAATGGATATCGTTTGACTGAGGAGGGCTATGAACTGGTCTTTCGTCATGAGGATGATGCCATAGGGCAGGCGGAAAAGGAGCAGGATCGTTTTTTTGCTCCCCTTCAGGAAGGGATTATGGCTGGTGCAGAGCAATACGCTGCCAGTGCCGCCATTCTTGGGTATGCAGTGCGCGATGTCAAACCCTGGCTTAACTATTTACTGGTCAGCAGGATGGCCTTTCCTAAGGCAAAGGAAATAAAAGAGATCTGCCAGCGCCATCATCTGGATGATTTTCATGGTCAGCATAAGGCAACCAAGGTTGCTGCTGCTAAAGAGCTGTGGAAATGTTCATTAGTAAAGCTCCGCTGGCGGCCCTTTTTGCGGATTGAGTTTTTTTTACGGCTGATCAAAGATCATCTTCACTCATAGCATAGGTGTCCTCATGAAGAAGCAATATGTAACAGGAAAAAATTATGACCTGGGAGAAGGAGAGATTGGTCGGGTTATTTCTTTGATCCTGCGTGATAAATTTATCCCTATGGGGAATCTTAATGGTGGATCTCGCCTGAAGGGACTTTTGGTTCTCTTTCTTTCCCATGCTTTTGGCAGGCATATTTTTCCTCGAATCATCCCTTGGGAGCATAAACTCCACAGGTTATATCTTCTGATTAACCGCAATAAGTGATTTTCGTCTCCAGGGAGGCAGGCCTTTATGCAGAAAAACGAATTCAGCCAGGAAACCCAATCCTTAGAAAAAAACTTTTTCCTTTACGCGCTGTTCACTTTCAGGAACAGTCTTATTCTGTTTGCCTCCTTTCTTTTTTTTCTTCTCCTTGTGTATCTTTGTCGCCTTATACTTCCTGGAGCCTCTTCTATTGACGTGTGGCTCTTTATGAGCCTGAGCGGTTTTCTGCTGGCCCGACCTTTTGTCCTGCACCCTGAACGGGCCAAGTCTGCACAGTACTGGGGATCTTTCTTCAGGCGCCGCCTGCAACGGATCCTGCCTGTTTACTATCTCTACCTCATCATTGTTCTGATCTTCCACTTCCGCTTTGATGTGGCCTTCCGTCATTTTTTCTTTCTCCAGGGAGACGGGCACCTCTGGGTGGTGCCGCAGGAAATGTTGTTCTATCTGCTGGTTCCTCTGATTATGCTGTTGAATCTGTTTTTTTTTCGCAGCAGACCCTGGCTTATTGTTCTCCATCTTATCATCTTAATGTTGCTGGCAAATCGTTTCCTTACTTCGGAAGTCTTTGCCCTGTACGGCATGAGGGATCAACCCATCCGTCCGTTTCTTGGTATTTTTCTCGGAGGATGCATAGCCTCCTATTGCTATTACGGTCTCTACCGATCATATGAACCCAGGCTTTCCAGCGCATGGCGCAAGCGAACAGAAAACTTTTTCGCCCTCTGCGGGATAGCCTTGCTCCTCTTTTTTCTCCTCTGTTCAACCAAGCGATTATGGGGAGGGCAACGGGTTCTGGCGCAGGAATATTTCGCTTGGTTCGGTGTTGCGGCAGCCGGGTTGCTCTTCTCTATTCTGGCCAGCAAAGAGAGGGGCGGCATTAATAAGCTGCTCTCCTGGCTACCCCTGCGGGCGATCAGCGTGGTCTCTTTTAGCCTCTATATTTTTCATCCCTTGGTACTTAACTGCCTGCGTCAGGAAATGAAGTATTACACAGAAGGGGAGCTTACCGGATTTGCTCTGTTTGCGAGTACCCTTCTTGTCAGTTATGGCCTTGCTTGCTGGACCTATACCTATATTGAACAGCCCTTTGTTCATCAAGTCCGTTCAAAGTAACAATTGTTTGAATGATCATATCAAGGAGAGACTATGAAGTTCCAATGCGGAAGATGCGGAAAAAAACACTTTGTTGATAATGTCCATACTGTAGAGAAAACACTGACCATCCCCTGTGATCGTTGCGGTAACAGCTTTTGCATTGACGAGAATCTGTCTTTTTCTTCAGCCAGCGGTAACTCCAAACGTATCTGTGAGAACTGCACTCAGCTGGTTCATGAAAAAGTTGAGAGATGTCCCTCATGCAACCTGGTACTTAATAAACGACAGGAGGCGAAACGGATTGATAATAAGGAGTATGAAAAGGTGGTGGTTCAGGACGGCAAGGTTGTTCAGAAGAAGGGAGGAAAGGGCGGCAAAAAAGGCATCGTAGCAGCTCTGATTCTCATCATCCTGATCTTATCTGGTGGTGCGTTCTGGTTTCTCAGCACCCGGCAGGATACCCTGAAAGGCACTGTATTGGAACCGATTGCCGAAAAAATGCCCAACCTTAGCGGCAGAGAGGAAACCCAGGTGGTCATTATGCTGAACGGAACCACCTATTATGCCGACAAGGTGGAAAAAGACGGGGAAACCCTCCGTATCACCGCCAAGAACGGGGCTGTGGTTGAAGTGGCGGAAAAAGAGGTTCTTGATATTACCACGGCGGTGATTGAGTAGGGGCACGGCGGCGCCGTACCCCTGGTGGCTCCTGGGGAGGATGCAGGCATGCTCCTGGGGAGGATGCAGGTATGCTCCTGGGGAGGATGCAGGTATGCTCCTGGGGAGGATGCAGGCATGCTCTTGAGGAGGATGCAGGCATGCTCTTGGGGAGGATGCAGGTATGCTCTTGAGGAGGATGCAGGTATGCTCTTTGAAAGAACCCATCGCATTTCCCTGAAAACGCTGCCCCAGGCAGGAGGGATGTACGGGGAAAATTGCGTCGCTGATCCTGCAATACCCTCAGCACGCAGCTTTTTCTTTGATCATGCAGGGGAATATGGTACTATGAGGAGGTGAAAACAGGTGCGGCAGGATGAAGAAACTTAGGCGGACATCAGATTTTTTCGCTCTTATTTTTTCCTTTGTCATTCTTTGTCATTATTGCTTTTTTCGGGTTATCTCCCTGAAGAGGCAAGGGAAGATGTTTGATAAAGGATGCAGTGTTCAATATACTGTACCAATTATGACGAATTAGTCACGATGTGTAGCATCGGCTTATTTTAGTGTTTATAATGGCGGTTCAAGATTCACAACTTATAAAATGCGTTTTCATGTCGTTTTTTTACTTGCTTAATCTGTCGAATACATTATTGTTTAAAGCAAGGCCGCTGTTGGAGTACCTACCCTATGAAGAGGGTATTAAGACTGTCTGCAACAAAACACTCTATATTGAATATCCGATATAGAATAATTGATATCCCAGTCCGGTAGGTTGGGGAGCGATCCCAACATCTCCATTAAGTCCTATAGGATGCACTCTATGCATCTCTTGTTGCTCCACAGCAAAGCAAAAGGGAGACTGCCGCCGGGCAATCTCCCTTTCTGCTTGCCCGGCTGTTTCGCCCCTGCCCGCAGACCTCAATGCAACGTTCTGCTCACACTGCCATATCCTTTTTTGGTGCCCAGACTGGCTTCACCCAAAAAAACGCTAGAATCTCTTTGCCCTTCTTACAATAATTCGTTATAACCGTAACCGGTTACACCATGAATCCTGATTATTCTGTTATCCCCATTTCCCCTGATACTTCTTATGTCCCAGAATCAGCATCAACTTCCTCACATCGCTCATCGTATATCCCAAGCCCTGAATATTACTTCCCAGCAGGTGGTTGCCACGGCCCAACTCCTTGAAGAAGGAGCAACTGTCCCTTTTATCTCCCGCTATCGAAAGGAGATGACTGGTTCTTTAGATGAAACCCAGGTCGTAGCCATCCGGGATCAGTTGACTGACTTTGCTGCTCTGGAGAAGCGGCGGAGAAATATGCTGGATTCCCTGGCTGAACGGGAATTACTCACCCCTGCATTAGAGCAGGCCTTGGGCAAGGCAGAAGACCTGACCACTCTGGAAGATATCTTTCTCCCGTATAAGCAGAAGCGCAAGACCAGGGCGGTAATGGCTAAGGAAAAGGGGTTGGAGCCCTTGGCCCAGGCTCTCTTTACTGGTCAGGACAGCACAATTCAACCTGCTGATTTTGTTGATTCCGAGAAAGAAGTGCATTCGGAGGAAGAGGCTCTGGCCGGGGCTCGAGACATCATGGCCGAGTGGATCAGCGAGGATGCAAATCTGCGGGCTAACCTGCGCCGACTTTTTGCGGATAAGGCTGAGGTTCGTTCCTCGGTGGTGAAGAAAAAGCAAGAGGAAGGGGCAAAATATCGGGATTATTTTGACTGGCAGGAGATTGCGAACAAGACCCCAAGTCACCGGCTGCTGGCTATGTTTCGCGGAGCAGAGGAAAAGGTCTTGCGTCTCGCGATCCGACCGGATGAGGATGCTGCCCTTGCCTTGATCAAAAGGCGATTTTCGTCTCAAGGCAGGTTTCGTGAGCAGGTGCAGCTGGCAGCAGAGGAGAGCTATAAGCGACTGCTTGGCCCTTCTTTGGAAAACGAATTACGGGCAGACGTAAAGCAGCGAGCTGATCAGGAGGCTATTCAGGTCTTTGCTGAAAATATTCGGGAATTGCTGTTGGCTCCGGCACTGGGGCAACAGCGGGTCATGGCCCTTGATCCGGGTTTTCGCACCGGGGCCAAGTTGGTTTGCCTCAGTGAGCAGGGGCAGTTGCTGGATTTTACCACGGTCTATCCCACCCACGGTGCGAAGCAGCAGGAGGAGGCTGGCCAAACCATCACAAGGCTTTGCCAGAAGCACCGCATTCGGGCTATTGCCATTGGTAACGGCACAGCAGGGCGGGAGACAGAGCAGTTTGTCCGTGGTCTTGGATTGGATACGAACATCCTGATTACCCTGGTCAATGAGAGCGGGGCCTCGATTTACTCGGCTTCCGAGGTTGCTCGGCGGGAATTCCCTGACCATGACATCACAGTGCGGGGGGCGGTCTCCATTGGGCGTCGCCTTCAAGACCCCTTGGCTGAACTGGTCAAGCTTGATCCTGCTTCCATAGGGGTGGGGCAGTACCAGCACGATGTTAATCAGGCTGCCTTGAAAAAGGCTTTGGATGACGTGGTGATGCATTGCGTGAATACGGTCGGGGTGGAGGTCAACAGCGGATCTCAGGAACTCCTTGCCTATGTTTCGGGTCTCGGGCCGGGATTGGCTGCCAAAATCATTGCCTGGCGCGAGGAGCAAGGGCCGTTTGTTAGTCGCAAACAACTGCTCAAGGTTCCTCGTCTGGGGGCTAAGGCCTTTGAGCAATGCGCGGGCTTTCTCCGTATTCACGGAGCAAAAAATCCTCTGGATAATTCTGCTGTCCATCCTGAACGGTATGCTGTGGTGGAGAAAATGGCTGCGGACGTGGGCTGTACGGTCAAAGAGCTTATGGAGCGAAAAGAATTACGGGACCAGATTGATCTGCATAGATATATCAGCAAGGACAGTGGGAAAGGAGGGAGTAGTCAGGCCCTTGGTCTGCCCACTCTGCGCGATATCCTGGAAGAACTGGCCCGACCGGGCCGTGATCCCCGTCAGGAGTTCACAGCTTTTGCCTTTGCTGATGGGGTCAATTCGATGGATGATCTGATCGAGGAAATGCGTCTGCCTGGTATTGTTACCAATGTCACCCGCTTTGGGGCCTTTGTTGATGTGGGGGTGCATCAGGACGGACTGATTCATATCAGCCAACTGGCGGATCGTTTTGTCAAAGATCCAGCCGAGGTGGTCAAGGTGGGGCAACAGGTGACGGTGCGGGTGCTGGAGGTGGATCAGCAGCGGAAACGGATTGCGCTTTCTTTGCGGGAGGGGTAGTTGTCTTTGCAATAGACGGTAACTTTTTTCATGTCAAGCGGTCATCTTTGCTGATTTCTGTTATAATGCACAAGAGGTGAAGTAAACCAGGGGAGAGACGTGACTGTTCGGCAGTGTCTCAGCTGCCTTCTCTCATGAATTCGGCTCACAGGAGGGGGACGTGGGTATGATCGAAACGATCATCATTATCATTATTGGCGGTATTCTGTTTGTCGGGATCGCACTGGTATTTCTCCTGGTCAGAACCTCGACGCAGAAGAAACTCCTTCAGGGCATGGAGAAACGGCTGAACAAGTGCGAAGACGTGCTTGATGCTCTTCCCGGAAAAGACACCTCTGCTGAATCTGTTCCGCTGAAAGATGAGCCGCGAGCACATCCTTCGCCTCCAAAAGAGCGGGTGAAATCAGCTGCAATCCACAGACCTGCCTCCCCGCCGCAGGAGGTATCTTTCCAGGTTGCCGAGGAAGAACCTGAAGAGCAACCGAGTCCGGTCAGAAACCCGGTCAGTCCTTCCTCTTCAGAAACTCCGCCGGACCCGGTGGAACGGGCCATTGCCTATGTGCAGCAGTTTTTCACTCAGGGGAATGTCGTCTTGCGGGTGGGTCTGCTGGTTCTCTTTTTCGGGGTTGCCTTTCTTCTGAAATACGCTGCTGAACGCAATATGCTGCCCATTGAGATTCGCCTGCTTGGGGTGGCTTTGGCTGGCATTGCTATGCTGGTGTTTGGCTGGAAGCAGCGGCTGCAACGGCCTGGTTTTGCCCTGCTGATGCAGGGAGGTGGCATTGGTCTGCTCTTTCTTGATGTGTTTGCCGCCTTTAAATTATATCAGCTCTTGCCTGCGGCCTTGGCTTTTGCCTTG
This sequence comes from Desulfobulbaceae bacterium, assembly GCA_011389815.1. GTDB lineage: Bacteria > Desulfobacterota > Desulfobulbia > Desulfobulbales > Desulfobulbaceae > Electrothrix. The sequence continues at coordinate 10,860 of JAABTP010000053.1, forward strand.
ATGCTGGGATTGGTCTGCACCTCTGCGGCCCTGGCCCTGTTGCAGGATGCGAAATCCCTTGCTTTCTTCGGTGCAACAGGTGGTTTCCTGGCTCCGGTCCTTCTTTCCACGGGCAGTGGCAATCATGTGGCCCTGTTCAGTTATTATGCCCTGCTCAATACTGGCATCCTGATTATTGCCTGGTTCAAGGCCTGGCGTGAACTGAACCTGCTCGGGTTTTTCTTTACCTTAGGGATCGGGAGTTTCTGGGGCGTGACCAGCTATAAGGCCCGTTATTTCGCCTCGACAGAGCCCTTTCTTATCCTTTTTTTTCTCATGTTCACCCTGATCGGGGTCTTATTTGCCTTTCGCCAGCCTCCTAAGTTGCGTGGTTATGTGGACGGCACCTTGGTTTTTGGCACCCCGATTATCTGTTTTTCCCTGCAAACAGCTCTGGTCAAGGATATTGAGTACGGGCTGGCCATCAGTGCTTTGGTGGTCAGTTTGTTTTATATCGGGCTGGCACGTTTTCTCTGGAATAAGGGCAATGAGCGGTTGCGCCAGGGAATGCGTACCCTGACAGAGGCCTTTCTTGCCTTGGCTGTTGTCTTTGCTACATTGGCTGTGCCTTTGGCCCTGAGTGGCAGATGGACAGCTGTGACCTGGGCCATGGAGGGAGCAGCCCTGATCTGGCTGGGTGTGCGGCAGAATCGAATGATGCCGAGAAATTTCGGCACCCTGCTCCAGTTTATTGCGGCCTTCTTCTTTCTTACTGGCAGCTATCTACCGGAGCGGATGATCCTGTTCAACGGAATCTATCTGGGATGCCTGATCATCAGCCTTTCAGCCCTGTTTTCCTCCTGGTACCTGTACCGGGCCGACAACCTACGCAGTTTTGAACAATATCATCACCTTCTGCTTTTTATCTGGGGAATTATCTGGTGGTTTGGTGGCGGAGTCAATGAGCTGAGTTATCAGCTTATTCCGTATTATATTTATCACGATTATGCCGTACTCCTGTTCATCGGGTTAAGCTGTGCTGTTTTGATGATGCTTGCCCGACGCATTTCCTGGCCTGTCGCAGCCTGGCCAAGTCTGTTCCTCCTGCCACTCATGATCCTTGTGACACCGGAAGGGATTCTGCAGGGGTTCTTCTACCCTCATGAGCATCTTTTTGCTGACCTTGGCTGGTTCGTTTGGCCAGCAAGCTTTGCTTTGCTTCATTATTGCCTGTACAAGGGGCGAGGTCTTCTTTATGAGTGGCTTCTTGGTGTCATTCATGTTGGCAGCTATCTTCTGCTTGTTCTGATTCTGACGTCGGAAGCTGTCTGGCTGGTGCGCAGTTTGGGCGGTTGGCAGAATACCTGGGAGCTGATCATCTGGGCCTTGGTTCCGCTGGCCTTGCTGCAATGTGTGCAAAACGTCCGTCTGACCCGATACTGGCCTTTGTCCCATTATACACCTCAGTATCGGGATCAGGGATCAGCCGTCCTTGCAGTATTGCTCTGGGTCTGGCTGTTGACAAGTGCTTTACTCAGTCCGGGAGATGCAACGCCATTGCCTTTTATTCCTCTTTGTAATCCACTGGAGCTGAGTCAATTAATCGTGTTCCTGGGTATTGCCCGTTGGCTGTTTTTGCGTCAGGATGCTGTCAGTGCCTTGGTTCCATGGCAAAGTTTTTTGATGCTGGCTGGGGCTACAGCTTTTCTCTGGCTAAATGCGGCCTTGGCTCGTTCTGTTCATCAGTTTGGTGCAGTACCCTTTGCTTTGGATTCTATGCTGGATTCCCGTCTCTATCAAGCGGCCCTTGCTATTCTTTGGGGAACCCTTGCCTTGATCCTGATGATGACAGCCCATGGTTTGAAACACCGAACCCTCTGGCTTATTGGAGCTGTTTTAGTGGGCATTACTGTGGGTAAGCTCTTTTTGATTGATTTGGCAAACAGCGGCACTGTGGAGCGCATTGTTTCCTTTTTAGCGGTTGGTATTTTGTTGATGATCATCGGCTATTTTGCCCCCTTGCCCCCAGCAGGATCTGAAGAGGAGGAAGGGGTGTGAAATTGTTCTGGTGTGCAGGGCGACTACGGGTTTTCGCCATATCGGGCAGGCACAGGGGCCTGCCCCGTGTCGTATTAAATTGGGCAGACACAGAGATCTGCCCCTACAGTTTTTCATTGGGTACAGGTATGTTTCACCGTATTTTTTGTATATTGGCCTTTCTTGTTGTCTCCAGCTTTCCTGTTCAAGCTGCTGGCGGTGATGAGAAACCGCTCTTGCAACGGGAGGACTTTGCCTATGGCATGGAACTGTCAGTGAGCGGTAATAACTCCATATACGGGTTACTTTTGCCAGCTGAGGTCTATCAGGGATGCACCCGTGCAGATCTTGGGGATCTCCGGGTGTTTAATGCTCAATATACAGTGCCCTATGTTATTCGATCCCAGGTCAGCAAGAAAACAAAACGAGCAGCCCAGGCACTGCCCTTTTTCCCCCTGTTCAGTGATACACAGGATAGGGGTAGTTCTCCTCCAGACCTTCATATTGCCACCAATGGTCAGGGAACGATTATTGATATTAGGCAGCATACTGCTTCAGCGGAAAAAGATCAGGTCGTCACAGCCTATATTCTTGATACCAGCGGGTTGGAGTATCCTGCGGACTGGCTGGAGCTTACCTGGGCCGGGCAGGGAGAGCAATTTTCCACCTCTGTTCGTCTGGACAGCAGTAAGGATCTGAATAGCTGGAGCTCGCAGGTCAGTTCTGCTGCCCTGGCTGAACTTCGTTTTGAAGGTCATAGCCTGTTACGTACAAGGATTATGGTGCCCCAAGGGATTCAGCGAAAAACATATCTCCGTTTATCCTGGCCTGCTGGCAAGGACGGGGTCAAGCTCACCAGCATCAAGGCTGGCTATAACCGGGAAGCCCGAAACCATCCCCGTACCTTTCAGCATTTGACCGGTACCTTTTCATCGCGCACAGAACAGGGAATGATGAGGTATCAGTATGACAGTAAAGGTTTTTTTCCGGTGGATCAACTCAGGGTTCACCTAGCTGAACAGAACTCTCTGGGGCAGATTACGTTGTTTTCCAGAGTCAATGAGGAGGCCCCTTGGCAGCGAAGAACTTCGTTTCTGGCCTACAGGTTAACGGTTGATGGTGTCAGCCTGGATAATGGGACTATCAGTATTAATCGCACCACTGATCAATATTGGCGATTGGAGGTTGCTGGCGATAGCGGCATTCGTCAGATGCCAACTCTGGAACTGGGCTGGCTGCCGGGACAACTGCTCTTTCTGGCCCAGGGTGAGCAACCCTACACCTTGGCCTATGGCCGGGCCGGGTTGCAGGCAACCCGCTATCAGGTGGATCGGTTGCTCAAGGCCGTTGATCCACAGAGTGAAAAAAAACTGGTTGCCCCTGTTCAGGCCGGGCCTGAGAAAATCCTCGGAGGCGGAGACCGACGTACACAGGCCCGGAACCTGCCTTGGCAACAATGGTTGCTTTGGGTGGTGCTTATTGCGGGAGTGGTGGTTGTTGGCCTGATGGCATTGAAGTTGTACAGGGAGATGCAGGGAAAGGATATATAATCGGAGATATCAGCTGGATACAAAATTCAGGAGGGTTAATATGTTTTTGTGATCGTTAGAGTTGACAGACATCACGGGGTGCTTATTTTGTACGTTAAGGACGGCTGAAAAACTAAAAATAGGAATGGGGCCCCTTCTTGAATCCTCCTTCAGTCGTCTTTACTGCCTGGTTGTCTTATGCCCGAAAAAGGCTCTGGATGAACAGAGGACTAGATCACAACAAGCAGTTTTGATGTTTCACGGACCATCTTGTAAAAGTCACAGGTGTGACATACTATAAACTCTCCGGTATAACAGACAATCCCTTCCTTTCTCGCCTCAGAAGCTTTAAATACCCAACAGCACCTCCCGCCGTTCTTGCCGTTGTGGATACCATCTACATTTTCATCGCTTGCCGCAGGGCATACTCCGAGTTCAGCAACATTTTTCCCGTTTGGTTCTCTGCCACATTTTTTGAATTCCCAACAGTTCAAATATGCTGTTTTCATGATATTGATTCTGTTGAAAGCGTTTCCCCCTGGCCTGTGGCCGGGGCCAAACCTCGAAGTAACAGTGACGTTCACGTTATGTTACTTTGAAGGGAGGAAATGTTCGGTAGAGGATAGGTTTAAAAAATTATATTCTTGTGGTTAGAACCTGACAATCGCTGTTGAACAAAGACTTCCCAGTCTATTGAGCTTTCCGGGATTTCAAAACCAACTTCCATGGAGTTATCCTTTTTCTGATGCCAGCGTAGATAGGCTGTTACTGTATATATCTTACTTTTTCTGGTGAGATAAGAAGCTGCTCTGCATAGCTTGTTGACCATGTTCTCGGAAATAATGATTTTAAATTTCTTTTTACGCTCATTTCAAACTTCCTCGTGCAGCATATAAAAAATTTAAAACATATTTTTGTATCAGCGATGGTTTGTTATTGTAATGCGTTATTATTTGAAGAAGTATTCATTTTTTTACAGGATAACATAAATAAAACTAAAGTACAATTTCTTTTACCTGATGAGCAAGAGTATCAGTTTGATACATCATTTTTTTCTTGTGGCAGACGAAAAAATCGTAATGATGGGAGAAAAATTAACAAGGACGGAAAGATAATCCAGAGTTGAAATGGTGCGGGAAGAAACAAGGGCCGCATGCAGAGCATAGATCCAGTAAGCAAGACGTATAATAAAATATATCGTTATTTGTCTCCTTGAAAAAGGGATGGTGTTGTGCCGATAATTGCTGGTATTATAACGATTTGTATGGAGAGGGATTGGTGTGTACTGGGGGAATCGGAGGGAGATGAGGAGGATAGCCCCATATGTATTTTTTATGAAAAGAGAACTTTTGCGTATAAATCTCTAACCGGGATTTTTAAATCAAGAGAAAGAAAATAAAGCTCATCATTTTCCTTCAAGATTTCTATCTCCCACTTTTTTCCTGTTCGTCTGTATATCCACACTTCAATTTCTTGTTGGCTAACCAATACATATTCTTGTAAACTTGGAATTTTGAGATAATTTTGCAGTTTATCCCCTCTATCAAAATGTTTAGTTGATTCTGATAAAACTTCAATAACGAGTATTGGTTTGTCTTTCACCAATTCGTCATTATCATCTGGATCACATTTGACAAAAACATCTGGATAATAGCAGTCAGAGCCTGCTGATAATTTCATATCACTTGAATAAACATCACATGAGGATTCAAGTAAATGATTTGCAATATTTCTAAATATGTTTCCTGTTATTTTTACATGATTCTCTTTAGCACCGGCCATTGCATAGATTTCACCATTAACCAGCTCATGCTTTGTCTCTGCTTTTTCTTCTAATAACAGATAGTCATATTTGGTAAATAACTTTCTTTGAGGTAGTCCCATTCTCTTCCCTTCTCAGAGTATATCGTATTAACAGCCTTTTTATGCTATAACAAGAAGTTCACCGTCCGCCGAGGCATTATTGTAATCCCTGAAACGGGCCGGAAGCCTGATTTATCATTTCACGAGAGAATGGTACCTGATACGAGTAAGATAAGCAAGGTGAATGGCAGAGATAAAAATCCCCTGAATCATGCAATTCCTTTAATATCCTCCAGGATCAGATAGAGCGCAGGAACCAGCACCAGAATAATTGCGGTGGAGAACACAATGCCGAAGCCCAGCGAAATGGCCATGGGGATAAGGTATTGTGCCTGGAGGGAGGTTTCGAGGATGATGGGGGTCAGGCCGCCAAAGGTGGTGGCTGTGGTCAGGAAAATGGGACGAAAACGTCGCAGGCCAGCCTGACGGATTGCATCAAATATATTGGTATCTTTGCGTTTATTGTTTGCAAAGTGGACCATAATCAGGGAGTCGTTCACCACCACCCCGGAAAGGGCGATCACACCCATCAAACTGATCAGAGAGATATCGTATCCCAGCAGGATATGTCCTATCACCGCTCCGATGATCCCGAAAGGAATGGCACTGAGCACGATCAAGGGTTGGAGGTAGCTGCGAAAGGCAATGGCCAGCAGGGCGTAGATGGCGAATAAGGCAAATCCATAGCCCACCCAGAGTTTGTTGGTGGCCCGCCGCATTTCTGCGTCGCTGCCTTCGAAGCTCCAGGTCAGACCGGGATAATCAGCCCGTAAAGCCGGTAACTCTACTTCGTTGAGCTTGCGGATCACCTGGGTAACTGCCCGTTTTGGTTCCACATCCATGGAAACATTCACGACGCGCCGTCCATTGCGGCGATTGATTGAGGTAAATGCTTCGCTGGACTGCATGTCAACCACTTCCAGGAGCGGAACCTCCCTTCCATCCGGTGTTTGTATAATCAGATCCTCCAGATGGTATATGTCTTTGCGCTCTTCCTTGGGCAGTTTCACCCGTACCTCAACTTCGTTTGTGCCGCGCAGCAGCCGGATGGCCAGTGCTCCGTAAAATGAGGATCGTAACTGTTCACCCACGTATTCAGGGGTCAACCCCAAGGTGCGTCCTTCCGGGAGCAAGCGAAAATCAAGCTGTTTTTTCCCATGACGGTAATTATCGCTCACATCCCGCGTATTGTCGTAGGAATCTGCAGTGGCTACCAGTGCTTTGGCCGCTTTGGCCAACACTTCGATGTTGTTGTGACTGAGATCAATGCTGATGTCCTGCCGCCAGCCACCCGGACCTGATTCTGTTTCAAAGGTGATTTGGGTCACTCCGGGCAGGTCCCCGATTTCCTTGCGCCAAATCTCAATGACCTCGTTGGCCGTCAGTTCAGCGACGTCTGGAGGCAGCATAACGATCTCCACATCGACAAACATGCCGCCCCGTACGTTGGTTTTGACGCCTTCCGCAGTGGTTTCAAGGCCATACTTTTCAAACATACGCAGAGTTGCCTCGGTGACATTGTTGGCAACCTCGGCTGCCTTGTCCGGCGTCACCCCAACCGGTAAGCGCACGCCAGCTTCGATTTCATCCGCAGCAACCTCGGGCATCAAAATCATTCCCATGTGGGCACTGGTTGCATAATTCATGGCAATAGCAAACAATGCAATTGCTGTGACCAGAGTCACATACCGGTACTTCAGGGCTTTATCCAGAAACCAACGGTATTGGGTATTTACAAAACAGGTAAATGCCCTGGCAAATTTTTGCTGCAGCCCGTGGAAAAAGAAGTTCATGCCTTTGCGGTGTGAATTCCGCAGCTGTTTCTGGTGCCCAAGGTGGCTGGGGAGAATATAGAGTGCTTCAAAAAGTGATACCGCTAAAATGATGACGACCACGACAGGAAGCGGATACCAGAATTTTCCAGTCTCTCCGGGAATCAACATGAGCGGGATAAAAGCCACAATGTTGGTCAGGATGCTGAAGATGACAGGTCCGGCGATTTCTTTGGTTCCCCGGATGGCCGCTGACAGGGCATCTTGGTCCTGCTGTCGGTGCTCGTAAATATTTTCACCAATCACGATGGCATCGTCCACCACAATCCCAAGTACGATAACAAAACCGAACAGGGTGATCATGTTCAGGCTCATGTCCACAGCTGGCAGGAATAATATTCCTCCAAAAAACGAGATAATCATGCCCATCATCACCCAGAAAGCCAGACGCAGCTCCAGGAAAAGGGCGAGAATAAAAAGGACAATGGCCACGGCCATCAGTCCGTTTTCCACTACCAAACTCAGTCGCCGACGAAACTCCTCGCCATCATTGCTGTCTATACGCCACTGGACACCTAGTGGCAAGCCAGTCTCAAAAGCGGCCATTTCCTTTTCCACAGCCCTGGCAATGTCCAGCGGGGACTGGTTGCCCACCCGAAAGACTTCAATCTGCATGGAGGGTTGCCCGTTGAAGCGCGAGGGATAGCCGGTTTCTTCAAAACCATCCCTGATGGTGGCAATGTCGGCCAGTGTGACTGACGATCCAAATTCGCCGGGAATAATTTCAATGGCGCCAAACTCCTCGGCAAACTGCTTGCGCTCGTTCATGCGCAAGAGGATTTCCCCGGAACCGGTTTCCACCGTGCCTGCCGCAATATCCTCACTTGATGCCTTAATGCTCTGCGCAACATCACTCAGGGTCAATCCGTATTCCCGCAGGCGGTCGCCGGAGATTTCCACATGGGTAACGTAATCAAGTGACCGCCCGAGGGAAACCTGGGTAATCTTGTCATTAGCCCGCAGTTGATCGCGCAATCGTTCACCCAGCTTGCGAAGCGTCCAGGAATCCACTGCCCCGTAGAGCACCAGTTCCATGACTTCGCGTTGCCTTGAACGGAGTTCTACATCGGGTTCCTCAATATCATCAGGGAAAGTGCGGATCCGGTTCACTGCCTGATCAATATCCTGAAAAACCTTCATCCGGTCTGCGCCGCTGACCAATTCGACAGTAACAGAGCCTCTTCCCTCGCGGGCCGATGAGGTGATTTCGCGAATCCCATCGACACCGACGATAGCCTCTTCAACAGGCAGTAAAATCCCCTGCTCCACCTCACTGGGTGCGGCACCAGGATACCCCACACTCACCGTGACAATATCCAATTCAAATTCCGGAAAAACTTCCTTTTGCATGTTGAATGCGAAAAACAGGCCACCAGCCAACAAAATGACCATCAACAGGTTAGCTGCGATTGCGTTGCGCGTCATCCAACCAATTGTGCCTTCGTCGGATCTGCTTTGCGTTGCACTCATGGATGTTCTCCGGCTCGGGTGTTGTTGTTCTCAACGCGTAAGGGGATTCCGTCGGAGATCGTGGCCAGGTTAGTTGACACCACAGCTTCGCCTTCCTCAAATCCGTCTCGAATGTAAACATAGTGCAAATCACGGAAAACGACATGCACCTTTCGAATATTCAGCTTGCCCCGGTTATACATCCAGATCGTATCATTTCGCCGTAAATAGTCGCGATCCAACCGGAAAACATCTTCCAGCAGCCGCGCCGCTATATGGGTTTCCACCATGGTACCTAAAAGCAACATCGGTTCTTCGGTTTGGCGTGACAGCGGGTCTTTGACGCTCATGAGCAGGCGGGCCAGGCGTGTTTCATTGTCCAGGACACCAATCAGGTGTTGTACCTCGCCTGTACGGGAAACGCCTTCGTCCCAGGCCCCTGACTTGGTGATCTCCACGGTCGCTCCGGGCTCGCCTTTTATGGGGAATTGGATCCACTGTAAATCCTCCTGCGGCACCGACGCAATGATCCAATATTCATCAATACCAACCAGCCGCGCCAACGAGTTTCCCGGCGAAACCTGCGAACCGATGTTCACGCTGCGCGAGAGGATTTGAGCGTCGAATGGCGCATGTAACCGGGTGCGGCTGAGATTCAGTTTGGCCATGTCCACTTCAGTCTGGGCAGATTCGACACGGGCCTGGGCACTGCGTATTTGCGGTTCACGCAGAATCAATGCCCGGTTGGCCTCTTTGATTTCCTCGCCCAGCAGGGCAAACTCCTGTTGGGCTGCCCGTTGTTGTCCAAGCTCCAGTTCGCGCTCGGCCTGGGCCTGATGCAGTTCGCTCCGGCGCATGGCCAGATTGTTGCGAAAGTCTGCCGGATCAATTTCCAGCAGCAATTCTCCTTTGTTCACGAATCCGCCGGGAATGAATCCCTTTGCCATGGAAATAACCTGTCCGCTGACCCGTGGGCTCAGTTGGATTTCCCGGGCTGGCTCCACTGTTCCCAGTGCCTTAATAACGGGGCGGTAGTCTCCGCGCTTGGGATAGATCACCTCTACCAGGGCCGAGCTTTTCCGGGTTGCACCGGATTTTTGCGCAGTGGGTGCGGTGGCGTGGATCAGTTCAATGATGCGCATAGCTGCCAGCGCGACGGCCGCACAAATCACAAGGGTGCAGACGATATGTTTTGCATTACCGGATTGATTTTCTGTGCTTTCTGGCATAATCTATTTCACTTGGGGATTCAATAAGAAATATTCTGCCCATTATTTTGAGTGCAGTAGGCACGGTGCCTCGTGCCCTTACAGTACAACACCGAAAACGGGAAGTTTATTGCTTGCTGGTTTCCTTGAAGGATAAATCTGAAGATGGTTCTGATAATTTCTTTAAAGGTTCAATCCCGCCAGCCAACGAGCGGTAGAGTGCAACGCGAATTTCCAACAGCTCCCGCCTGGCTGTCAGGAGATCACGCTGCAAGCGCTGACCTTCGATTAAATTATTGAGAACTGAGAGGTAATCCGAGGCACCATGAATATACTGCCCCCGCAATTGTTTGTAGGTCTTCTCGTTAAGGGTTAACTGACGTTCCAGGCTTTTCACGATGCGGTGCTGTTGAGTCTCCCCGAGGAGAGCGTCTTCCACTTCCCTGAACGCTTCCAGAGTGGCCTGCATATAGTTCGCCACTCCGGCGCGAAGGAGAGCTTCCCGACGATCCATTTCCGCACGCCGCTGACCGCCGTCGAACAGAGGCGCGACGATCTGCCCGGCCACCGAAGCCATCCAGGTGTCGAACAATTTTTCCGGAGACTCGGCAGAGGCTGAAATTGATGCGGTCAGGTTGAGTCGTGGGTATTGATTGGCCACGGCTGCGGCCAGATCAGCATCCAGGGCCTTGAGATCGTAAAAGGCCTGTCGCAGGTCGGGCCGCCGTTGCACCAGGTCGCTGGGCAATCCGGTTTGCGGCAACGGCGGCAGGGTGGGTAATTCCGCCTCTGTTACAATCAGGGATTCCTGGGGTGCTTTACCTTTCAAAAGTTGCAACTGGTGCCACTGGATTCCAATTCTTGATTCCACTGCATAGAGTTGTTCCCGTGTTGACTCAATCAGCTGCCGCTGGCGAAGCACGTCGGCACTTCCAATTTGGCCGCTGGAAAATCGCGCTTCCAGAATTTTCACAATCTTCTGATTGTTCTTGAGCTGTTGTGTTAATAAATCCTTCTGCCGCAACGCTTCGACAAACTCAAACCAGGCGATGGTCACCTGTGCCGAAAGGCTCAGTGCTGCTGCGTGGTACGCTTCCTCCTCTGCCCTTCCGCGTAATTGCTCGGCTTCCACCAATGAATCAATGCGGCCCCACAGATCGGCTTCATAACCGACAGCCAGCCCGAGTTCATAATCCTCCGCAGCGTCTGTATTATCTGATTTGCTGTAGCCGGTTTCGACGGTTCCATCCAGTTCAGGATACAATGCAGACGACTCCCGATGTGCCAGGGCCTTGGCCGCTCGCAAACGCTCCCGGGCAGCTGTCAGTGTGAGGCTGCCATCCAGTGCCTCCTGCACCTGCTGATCCAGAGATGGATCCCCAAAGGCGGTCCACCAGAATTCTTCAATAGCTTCTGTTCCCGAGATCCGAAACGGTGGGGCCTCTTCAAACGACGGTTTAACGACCTCTCTGGGTACATGACACCCCACCAAGATCGCACTGATCCCGATCATCCAAAGCCAGCTGTGAAAAATTGGGATCAGCCCCTTTGCGCTAGTAATCATGGCAGGTTATCCCCAAATTGTTCAAGTAAATAAAGTAATAAATCGCTTTTCAGCAGATGAGCCAAAGGGATGAAAAGTTATTTTTCCCCCCTGAGAACTCAATATTAGGCAATTGTTTGTAAATAGCAAAGACTCTTTTGATATTTTCTTGAAAAATTCTCAAAAGCATTTGTGACGACAAGCAAGGAAAAATACCCCGGTAGAGAAAAAAAGGAGGTGAAAACCCTACCGAGGTATCGGGTTGGACTCATAATACGTTTATCATGATATCCGTACTAAGGATACCAAAAGAAAGATTAACAGAAGATGAAGGGAGCATTCCCAAAAGGTAGGAATGTATTTTTTTTTTGACAGCTGATCTGTTTTTGCAAAACATCTGAAGAATTGATCAGGCCGCATTAAAGTCAACCTTGGCCCCATTAATTCTGATCTTTATTCACTTTTTCATGCAATCCTTTAACACTCCATAACCAGGGATTTTTAATAAGATAGACAATGTTGTTGTACTTTTCTTCTTTCCTGAAGATCACAAAAAACGGATAAACCAAAATTTTAGAGATACCAAGTAAGGTATACATAACGATAAATATCAAAGGTGTGAGCGGTAATAGAAAAGCAACAAATCTTCCGTGATTATTTGCTGTATCACTGTACATCCCAAAGAGGTACCAAAGCAGCAGCAGAACAAATGGCATGAAAAAGCCAATCGCATTGAGTAGTTCCAATGTTTTCCCTCTATCTCTGCAAATTTTTTTGCTCCTCAAGTTGCGTAGGTCTGATTGAGTAAAGCGAAATTAGACAATTTGGGTAATGTGTTGTCCGCTTTTGCACTCAAGCAGCCCTACCTGGCTCTGTACATCATGCTGCCGTACAGGGAAAAGAAAGGCATATCCTCACAAAGAAAATCCTTTGTTCCATAAACTCTCTACGCAATACGTGCGAACAAAGAGGGTCAGAGTAAAATTATTATTTAATTTTGCTCTGACCCCTTTTACTTCCTTTTACTTCAAAGGATTACTTCTTTTTTATGACACGGTACAAAGCCAAAAGAACAACACCGCCGCCGGTAGCCAACAAGAGACTGCCAAGATTAAAGCCTGTCACAGCTCCAAGCCCCAGAAAGGTTCCAATGTAACCACCCACGAAAGCACCTGCTATGCCGATGAGGATAGTAACAAAAATCCCTCCAGGATCTTTCCCAGGCATGATGAATTTTGCGAGTGCCCCGACAATCAGCCCCATTATGATCCACGATAAAATTCCCACAGTTTGTCTCCTTTTTGCTGTTCAGCATTACTTCCTCGCTGAACTCTTTATAAGCAGCCTGTTGCAGCACAAGTGAATACACAGGCTATGGTGGCTCTGAATGTTGCTGATTATAGCTCTTCCTGCTCGGTATCTGCTTGGAGATGAAGAGAGCCTATGTTACTTTTCTCTATTTTTACCAAGATTTTCCAGATACAGCTCAATTTCTTCCGGCGAAATTCCTTTCAGTCGATCCTTTAGTGACAATCGTTCCAGTACCTCATCTGGTGTAAAATGTTCCAGTACTTCATCTGGTGTAAAGTGTTGCAGTACTTCATCCGGTGAAAATTTGTCCAGCACTTCATCGGGCGAGAGCAGGCCCAGGTGATTTTTGACATAATCTCTTTGAAAATCTTTCATTGTGTAGGACACGGGGAATCCCTCCAGATTGTAATTATCTCCATAAGAGAATATTACCTGATGTATGCAGACAGGGCAAGGATTTGGCGGATATAAAAGAAACGCCCTGAATCATGCTTGACTCAGGGCCTTGTTTTCTATAAGGGAGAGGCGAATTCCTTTTTTGGTGAGTTCTGCTCGGGGCTCATCGGGGGTGTCCTTTATTGTTCCTCTCTCTATCGGGGGATGTTTACTCATTTCACACAATATGCGGCGTAAATTCTGCACCCCTTCACGGTTCAGGTGTAATGTTTCTATTGTTGCACGTCCTGTCGGTGTGATACCCAATATCAGCGTGTAATCATCATTCCAACAAAAGTGGTCACACCATTTCTGGTGCCTGGGATGGTACAATGAGGAAATTTTCCCACTTACTAGGTCATATCCTTCCGTTTTGGTATACTTATGGCCATTGCATCCCTGACAGGCAAAGGCAAGATTATCCAGTTCCGTCTTTCCGCCTTGACTGCGAGGGATGATATGTTCAACCGAAAATGATTGCGTCGCAAAATCTGTCTGACTGCGACAATATTCACAGCAGCCGTGCGCCCGCTCTGCTATTTTTGTTCTCTGTTTTGCGGTAACGCGCTTTTCAGGCATAAGCAGGACGACGAATATTTAACTCTTCCATCAACGCAGAAAGTGAAATTTCGCGTATATTTGCCAGTTTAGCCATATATTCCACCCGCTTTGCGTCCAGCTTTTCAATCCGGTCAATCAAATCCAGCAATTCTTGATGTTCATACGAGGTAAGTGTTTCCGCTTGGCGTTTAGCAACCAACTCATCAAAACGTTTCTGAACATCAAGCGGCAAACCCTGATTTATCTTCAGTAACAGCTCAGACTCATTTTTAGGTAAACTTGGTGCTTTACGACGGGCTTGCAACACGACGACTTGAGACATCAACTGTTCTAAATCAGGCAGATTCAATTGTTCAACAGCCTTCAACAATTCATTAAAAGGCAATTCTGTTTTGACTTGAAGTGTAGACATCTTTTATCCTCTTAACCCAAGTTCGTAGGATTTGTGCTCAAAACACGAAAAAAAGTCCTTTTTGGGGCCTTGCTCCTCTTTCAAATATC
>JAABTP010000054.1 GCA_011389815.1 Desulfobulbaceae bacterium
TGGATATAGAAATTTTGAAAATTTCAGGCTCAGAGTATTTGCGGAACATGGCGTTCCCCACTAATCTGCGATGAGCCTAAAAAAACAGCCGCTGATCACCTCGGCGGAAGACACCAAACTCAAGCTGACCGATGTGCTCAACCCGGATGGGGTGCTGCACCTGACCGGCAATAATCTCTTTTTCGATGAGGATGACCCGGACTGCTCCTGCGTTCTCCAGGGCACCCGCAGCGGTCAAGACCAGGCAGACCACCTTTGCCTCCATCTCCAACAGCGAAATCCTGCTGGTGCCTGACATCCCGGCTCAGAATGACCCGTGGAACAACGAGTACACCGTGTCGGTCAGCACCCAGTACACTGAGCACGGCACGGTCCGCACCGGTACTTTTGGCCGCAAACTGCGTACTCCGCTCAACATCACCCTGGGCAATGGCGAGGGCATCCTGACCGATAATGCCAATGCGCCGTATGTCACGGTGGACGGTGGCAAGATGGCGTAAGGGAAAGGGAAGGCCAATGTCATCAGAGATGAATATCCTGAAAAAAAGTTGTTCTTGTCTGAAAAAAAGAATAAAAGGAGAGAAACAAGACTATCTTTACCATTATATTATGACATCTCTCACTCATCTCCGCCAATACCTTGATATCCTCCGCCAGGAAGATGAACTCCTGGTTATCGAGACCGAGGTTGATCCCTATCTTGAAATAGCGGAAATCCACCGCCGGGTCATTGACAGCAAAGGCCCGGCCCTCCTTTTTACCAAGGTCAAAGGCTCTTCCTTTCCTGTGGTCACCAATCTTTTTGGGACCAACCGCAGACTGGAACTGGCCTTTGGCACGAGACCAATGGATTTTGTTGCAGATCTGGTACGACTGGCCGAGCAAGCCATGCCGCCGAGCCTGTCCACATTGCGGCAGGCAGCACCGCTGGCACTCCAGGCCGTAAAGATTGGCTTGAAAAACGTTAAACCAGGAGCTGCCCCTATTCTGGAGACCCTGCAGCAACCAGCCCGAATGACTGAGCTGCCCATGCTCACGTCCTGGCATTCTGATGGCGGGGCCTTTGTTACTCTACCACTGGTCTATACTGAGCATCCGGATGGACACGGTCATAATCTGGGCATGTACCGTATCCACCGCTATGACGACACCAGCACGGGTGTTCACTGGCAGATCCATAAAGGAGGAGGCTATCATTACAGTGCTGCAGAGGAAAAAAATCAATCACTGCCCATGACCCTGTTCATCGGTGGCCCGCCCGCCCTTATGCTCTCTGCCATTGCCCCCTTACCAGAAGACATCCCGGAACTGATGCTGGCCTCCCTGCTCCAGGGTAAAAAACTGGCTATGGCAAAAGATCCGCTGGGCGGTCATCGCCTGGTGGCGGAAACCGAATTTGCCATCAAGGGGGTTGTTCCACCCAAGCTCAGATATCCCGAAGGCCCGTTCGGTGATCATTATGGCTATAATTCCCTGGCCCATGACTATCCGGTCTTTCAGACCACCCATCTCTATCATCGCAAAGATGCCATTTATCCAGCCACTGTGGTTGGCCGCCCCAAACAGGAAGATTATTTTATCGGTGATTTTCTCCAGGACCTCCTCTCCCCCCTCTTTCCCTTGGTCATGAAAGGGGTGCAACAGCTCAAGACCTTTGGTGAGGCAGGATTCCACTGTCTGGCTGCGGCAAAAGTTGCTAATCGTTATCCCCGTGAGGCCTTTGCAGCTGGCCTGCGCATTCTTGGTGAGGGACAGCTCTCGTTAACCAAGTTCCTTATTATCACTGACGGTTCTCTTGATGTAGCTGACTTTGGTAAACTCTGGATACATATCCTGGAACGTATCCAATGGGACAGAGACCTCTTTGTCTTTGCCAATGTTTCCCAGGATACCTTGGACTACACCGGCCCTTCGGTGAACAAAGGCTCAAAAGCTATGATGATGGGGCTGGGGGAAAAACAACGGGACCTGCCCAGAGAGTTCAGCGGCAGCCTGCCTCCAGATTGTAGCCAACCCAATCCTTTTCTGCCCGGCACCTTAGTAGTGCAGGGAACGAGCTATAAAAACAATCCTGAGCTGGGATTGCAGCTTGCTGCCTGGGGCGGGGTAGCGGATTGGCCGGTTATCCTGCTGGTGGACTCCACTGCCGGGGCCACGGAAAGTATGCAGGAATTTATCTGGACCTTCTTTACCCGCTTTGAGCCAGCTGCAGATATTCACGGTAAGCAGCAACAGGTCAAACGCTTCCATGTGGGCCTGACTCCGCCTATTGTCTTTGATTGCCGGATGAAGCCCTGGTACACTGAGGTATTGGAGGTGGATCAGGCGACCAGGGAACTTGTGGACAGTAAATATAATAAGATTATTCCGGCGAAGTATAGATAATGAAGGATTGCGAAGAAAGGTAAAGGCACGGCGTGCCGTACCCTTTCATATTTTATTATCCCTCCCAAAAGGGAGGGATGACAGTCTGTATGGAAAGAATACAAAAAATTATAGCTCATGCCGGGGTTTGTTCCCGGCGCAAGGCAGAACAGTACATTGCCGAAGGCCGGGTCAAGATTGATGGAGAGCTGGTCACCCAACCTGGACTCAAGGTTGATCCTCAGCAAAGCCTTATTACGGTGGACGGCAAACCCTTGCAGGAAGAAAAAAAAGTATACATCCTGCTCCATAAACCAAGGGGCTATGTCACCACCCTGTCAGACCCTCAAGGCCGTCCAATCGTTACAGATTTGATCCCTGAAATCCCGGAACGTCTTTTCCCTGTAGGCCGACTTGATCTGGAGAGCGAAGGAGCCCTTCTGCTGACCAATGACGGTGCCCTGGCCAACCAGGTTCTTCATCCCCGTTTTGAAGTCAATAAAACCTATGAGGCAACCCTACAACGCCTGCCCCAAAAAACAGACTTGCAAAGGCTCGAACAAGGAATTATACTCGACGGTAAAAAAACTTGGCCTGCCCGACTCCGTATTCTCAAAAAAAAGAGAGATCTTACTGTGATTGAGATCATGATTCATGAAGGCAAGAAACGACAGGTCCGAAAAATGTTTCAGGCGGTTGGGCATGAGGTTATTCGTTTAAAACGAACAGCCTACGGACAATTGCGACTGCAAAATCTCCCCGAAGGAACATACCGTTTTTTGGGCAAAAATGATGTAAAGAAACTTTTTTTGTAAAAAAAATTAAATTCCCCTTTACATTCAGAAGCATACTTGCTTAAGTATTATTAATAGTAATAATATTTAGTGGTTTCTACTAATCTAATTTTTAACCCCTCGGCCTTGCAGTATTCGACTGCTGGTCCTGCTGTGAAAGGGAGAAGGTATGAATAAATCGGAACTTATTGAGGCATTAGCCGAAAAAATTGATCTGCCTGTACGTGAGACTGCTGCAATCACCAAGACCATCATTGACTCAATGAGCAATGCCTTGGTTGAGGGCGACTCCATTGAAATCCGTGGATTTGGAAGTTTTACCGTCAAGCAGTACGGAGCCTACACAGGACGAAACCCCAAATCAGGAGAGAAAATCAGCGTTGCTCCAAAAAAACTGCCCTTTTTCAAAGTGGGTAAGGATCTGAGAGAACGAGTTGACGCTGAAGCAAAGAAGAAAAAGTAAAAAATAACTCTTCTGCCCCGAACGGGGCAGAAGATCAATATCATCAAACCGTAACGTTATTTATTCTGTGCTCGGCTAATAATTCCACCGACCAGATCGTAGATATGGGCCTCGGTTATTTCAACTGTTACGAGATCTCCGGGGTCTGCTGTTCCGTCGTTAATTAAAACACAACCATCAATATCAGGGGCCTGATAGCGGGTTCGCCCTTCCAGGAGTAAATCAGTTTCCTTGCTCACTCCCTCCACCAAAACAACCTCTTTTTTTCCAACATACTGCGTCAACGTATTTGCACTGATTTTGGCCTGAAGCTCCATCACCTGGGCAAAACGCTTCTCTTGAATTTCCTTGTCTACCTTATCTGAAAAATCAGCAGCCAATGATCCCTGCTCAGCTTCATAGGAAAAAACACCCACATGATCCAACTGCCATCGTTGCAGACAATCAAGCAACTTCTCCAGGTCTTCTTCTGTTTCTCCGGGAAAACCAACCATCATGGTGGTGCGCAGGGCACAGTTTGGTAAAACCCGACGAATTTGAGCAATAAGTTGCTCTAGATCCTGCTGCCCGTAACGACGCCCCATACGTTGCAAAACAGGATCACTGACATGTTGGAAAGGTATATCAAGATAGGGAAGGATACGGGGTTGCTCAGCCATCAGCTCAAGAAGCCCTTCTGAAACCGAAGAGGGATAGAGATAAAGAAGGCGAAACCAGGGAATATCTGTTTGAACAAGGAGTTGGTTAAGGAGCCAAACAAGATTATCACCGGCTTCGGAGCCATCAAAATCATCACCATAGGCAGTCAAATCCTGAGCGATCAGGGATAGTTCTTTTACGCCTGCCTGTTCCAGGGCCTTGGCCTCAATAAGCAAATCCTGGACAGAGCGGCTACGCAAACCACCCCGGATCGTTGGTATCATACAATAGGTACAGCGATTATCACAGCCTTCAGTTATCTTCAAAGAACTGCGAAAAAAAGGTGTTGCTAATCTTCGGGGCAACTGACTATCAGTAAGAAACGTAGACGGTCCATCCAGGAATAAAGAGGGATTACCAGGGACCCAATTTTTAATCAGCGATGAAATTTCCTTTTCCTCATCAATCCCAATAAAGATGTCCACTTCCGGTAGCTCTTCCTGAAGTTCTTTGCCGTAACGCTGCACCATGCAGCCGGTAACCACCAGTTTTTTGTTTGGATCCTTCTCCTTATACTCTGCAAGTTCAAGAATCTTATCCACAGCTTCTTCCACTGCCGGGCGAATAAACCCACAGGTGTTAATGAGGAGCAACTCGGCCTCAGCCGGATCTTCCACAGTGGTATAGCCTTCCAGTTCAAGTACACCGAGCATCATTTCGGAATCGACCAGGTTTTTTGCGCAACCAAGGCTTGTCAGATGGAGTTTTTTTTGCATAGTCATTATCTCTCATGCCTTCTTAATTTAGCTCGCTATCTCATATCTTTTTGAATAAGGAGGGTAAAGCAGTGTCACACAGCTTTATAATGTCTTGTGTAACCTGTCAAGATGTAATCCTGTTTCTATGGAGCGTCACAGAAGGGAATGAGAAAAGAAAGTGTCATTTTATGAACCCGACAACAGAATTACTTTGCAAAAGCGATGTTTTTTTTATATCAATTATTTTTGGGCTCAAGGGCCTGTGTTCTGTTCAGCACAGACAGAGGAGACAGCTCGTACCAGCCTGCTTTTTGAACATCAAGATAAATATTACTATGAATACCCATTTATTAGCGCTACAGGATTTTACCCAAACACAGTTAAAGGCCTTGCTTGATCGAGCGGCAGTACTGAAAAAAGAAACTCAGAGCGGTCTGCGCCACCAGCAGCTTGCCGGAAAAAAAATATGCATGCTGTTTGAAAAGCCCTCGACACGGACCAGGGTATCCTTTGAAGCAGCTATGTACGAGATGGGCGGTCAGGTTATCTTTATGTCAGCCAAGGAAAGCCAATTGGGCAGAGGAGAACCTCTCAAAGATACAGCCCGTGTTCTGGCCCGTTATGTTGATGCCCTTGTGGTTCGCACCTTTGGTCAGGACGTCGTGGAAGAGCTGGCCCATTATTCTGCTGTCCCAGTGATTAATGCTTTGACTGACCTCCATCATCCCTGTCAGATTTTGAGCGATCTTATGACTGTGATTGAGCAAAAAGGCGACCTCAGCAAAGTAAAGATCGTTTGGATCGGTGATGGTAATAATATGGCCAACTCCTGGATTCAGGCAGCCTTTGCCTTTGGTTTTCCTTTGACCCTTGCCTGCCCAACAGGGTATGATCCTGACCCAACGATCCTCAAAGCAGCGCAACAACGAGCTGAACAACCGATTACCCTGTTGCGGGATCCTGTGGAAGCCATGCAGGGAGCAGATGTAGTGAATGTTGATGTCTGGGCCTCTATGGGACAGGAAGATGAGGCAGAAAAACGATTGGCTGTTTTCCAGCCCTATCAGCTCAATACAGCACTGCTCGCACATGCAGCTGTTGATGCCGTTGTCCTCCATTGCCTGCCTGCTCATCGGGATGAGGAAATCACCGAGGAGGTCTTAGAAGGCTCGCAGTGTGTGGCCTTTGATCAGGCGGAAAATAAGATGCATATGCATAAGGCTATCCTTGAATATCTGATCAACGGGATGGTATAATTTTGGTTTCTTGTTGTACTTCAATGTGCTTTTCAGAGCAGTTGACATTGCAACTCTTGACATGTAGATTGAACTTTAAAAGTTCAATATGCAAGAAAAACTGATATGCTTCAACGTACTCTGGAAACAAAGCTGAAAAAAACGGCAACGCAATATCCTGTGCTTACCCTTACCGGGCCGAGGCAGTCAGGGAAAACAACTTTGGTGCGGGCGGTGTTCAGTGAATACGACTATGTATCCCTTGAAGACCCGGAAACACGCTCTTTTGCTCAGGAAGACCCGCGCGGTTTTTTTAAGCAGTACAGCGGAAACGTCATTCTGGACGAAGTGCAGCGCACACCGGATCTGTTTTCCTATATTCAGGTGATTGTTGATCAGGAAGATCAACCGGGACAGTTCATCCTCACGGGGTCACAGAATTTTCTTCTGCTCAACTCTATCAGCCAGAGTTTGGCCGGACGTTGCGCTGTTTTTCACCTGCTCCCTTTTGCTTTGGATGAGTTACAGGGCATCCCGTCGTTTCCCGCGACCGAACTCGGCAGCGGCTTTCCGAGTGAACGCAGAAAGCCGGACCAAGACTTGAACGATCTGCTTTTTAAGGGCTTTTATCCCCGTATCCATGATAAAAAACTGGAACCACAGGACTGGTTGCGGAATTATTATCAGACATATATAGAACGGGATGTACGAGATATTGTTAATGTGGGTGATCTGGAAACCTTTCGTCGGTTTACTGCCCTGTGCGCAGGTCGATCCGGTCAGCTGCTGAATTACTCAGCCCTTGCTTCGGACTGCGGCATCACCCATACCACAGCCAAACGCTGGCTTTCGGTTCTGCAGGCAAGTTTTCTTATTGTCCTGCTCCAGCCGCATTATAAAAATTTCAGAAAACGGCTTGTCAAAACGCCTAAGCTTTATTTTCTGGATACCGGGCTACTCTGTCTGCTCCTGCGTATCTACAAGGCTGAAGATCTGGCGTTTCATGCAGCTCGTGGAGCTATCTTCGAGACCTTTGTCATTGCAGAACTGATGAAGAGGAAATTCCATATCTGCCCGGAAGCAGAATTTTCCTTTTGGCGAGACTCTGCTGGCCATGAGGTTGATTGCATTATTGAGCACGGCAGCAATGCGGTTCCGCTGGAAGTAAAGGTCGGCTGTACAGTGAACTCGGATTATTTCAAGGGACTCCGCTTCTGGTCGAATCTTACCGGAAACGACACCGCAAATCCCGGTGTTCTGATATACGGCGGCGACAACAGCATGGTTCGCAATGATGTCCATATTCATGGGTGGTGGAATTTTTAGTTTCCGATAGGGGCACGGCATGCCCCTACATCAACCGATCTTTTTAGAGAAAATAATCAAAAACAAAACATCATGAGCGTAAATAAAATAGTACTCGCCTATTCCGGCGGATTAGACACCTCAGTCATTTTGAAATGGCTGGCTGAAGAATATGAATGCCCCATTATTGCCTATGCTGCTGATATTGGCCAAACAGAAGACTGGGATGCAGTCCGAAAAAAAGGTATGGCAACCGGCGCGGAAAAAGTGATTATTTCCAATCTGCGGGAAGAATATGTCCGCGATTATATCTTTCCCGCCTTTCGAGCTAATGCCATTTATGAAGGCTCCTACCTCCTCGGCACCTCGCTGGCGCGCCCTCTCATTGCCAAGGAACAGGTTCGTATTGCTGAACAGGAAGGGGCAAATGCGGTCAGTCACGGAGCCACAGGCAAGGGCAATGATCAGGTTCGTTTCGAGCTGGGCTATCTTGCCCTGAACCCAAAATTGCAGATCATCGCACCCTGGCGAATCTGGAACCTCAATTCGCGCAAAAAACTGGTTGCCTTTGCCAAGGAACATAATATTCCCATCCCCACCACCAAGAAAAATCCCTACAGCTCGGATGAGAACCTGCTTCATATCAGCTTTGAAGGCGGCATTCTGGAAGATCCCTGGAATGAGCCGGAAGAGGAGATGTTCAAGCTCTCTGTGTCCCCGGAGAATGCCCCGGACAAAGCAACCTATATTGAGATGGATTTTGAGCAGGGTACCCCAGTGGCCATCAACGGTGAACGTTTAGGGCCGGTGGAACTGTTTACCGAACTCAATCGCCTGGGTGGTGAAAACGGCATTGGTCGTTTGGACATGGTGGAAAACCGCTTTGTGGGCATGAAATCACGCGGGGTCTACGAGACACCGGGTGGCACCATCCTCCGGGAAGCCCATCGGGATCTGGAAACCATCACCCTGGACCGGGAAGTCCTGCGCATCCGGGACAGCCTGGTACCGGAATATTCCAGGCTGATCTACAATGGTTTCTGGTTTGCACCGGAAATGGAAATACTGCAAAAAACCATGGATGAAAGCCAGAAGACCGTGAATGGCACTGTCCGCCTCAAACTCTATAAGGGCAACTGTATCCCGGTGGGTCGGAAATCCGACAACTCCCTGTACTCCGAAGCCCATGCCACCTTTGAGGAAGATGCTGTCTATGATCAGGCTGATGCGGGCGGTTTTATTCGCCTGAATTCCCTGCGCTTACAGATTCAGGCATTGAATCGGAAATAACGTACTCGGACAGAAAAAAGGAAAAAAAAGCAGACATGAAGATTCCTTACGGCGAAAGCGATTTCAGAAAGATCAGAACGGGCAAGTATCTATATATAGATAAAACCGCCTACGTACAGCAACTGGAGGAGCAGGGCAGCTTCAACATCCTGCTCCGCCCGCGCCGTTTTGGAAAGAGTCTGTTTCTTTCCACCCTTCTGTATTACTACGATACCAACCAAAAGGGTCATTTCGAAACCCTTTTTTCTAACCTGCACATCGGCGACAACCCGACAACGCTGAAAAACAGCTACCAGGTTCTTTTTATGGAATTCAGCGGCATCGCCGATACCGACGCCAAGGCGGTTGAGCAGGAATTCCGTATTGAAGTACAAAAACGGCTGTGTGATTTTCTGCGCCGCTACGGATACCCTGCGGAGAGCCTGCAGCAGGTGAAAGCGGCTCCTTCAGCAGCCTCGTCCATGAAAATATTTTTTTATTGGACAGTAGATGCAAATATCTACCTCATGATTGACGAGTATGATCATTTTGCCAATTCCATCTTGGGAACCAGTCTGGAACGCTTTCGGGAAATCGTCGGCAGGGGCAGTTTCATGCGCAGCTTTTATGAAACAGTCAAGACCGCAACTATGGAGGGTATTGTTGACCGTTTTTTCATCACCGGGGTTACCTCCATTACGCTGGACAGTATGACCAGCGGGTTCAACATCGGCGAGAACATAACCCATCACCGCCTGTTCAATCAGGCGCTTGGCTTCACCGAAGAAGAAACCGAAAGCATTGTCGAGCCACTGGCGCGGAGCTGCACTCTTGATCGAATTGCGCTTAAGAACGACCTAAAGCAATGGTACAACGGGTATCTATTTTCCGATGAACGGACGGAACGGGTGTATAATGCGGACATGGTGCTGTACTTTGCCAAAAATTTCAATAGGGAAACCTGCGCCTATCCCAAAGCGATGCTGGACGACAATATCGCTTCGGACTACAAGAAAATCATGCAGCTATTCGGGATCGGTGATCGGGCTGCAAATTTTACAACGCTGGAAAAGCTGCTCACCAATGGAGAGATTATCGGCCTCCATAGCAGAAAGCTTTCTGCGGATAAAAAGTTTGAGCAAAATGATTTCATCGCCCTACTGCTGTACATGGGCTTTGTGACCATTACCGGTACCTTGCTGAATCGGTTACGTTATGGTATTCCGAACTATGTTATCCAAAAACTCTATTACGATTATTTCAAAGAGGAGATCGAACAGCGAGCTCAAATCAGCATACCAAAGGACGAAATAGAAAATGCTGTGGCTGAACTTGCCTTGCATAATAGCATCAGTCCGCTAACCGAAGAAATCGGCAAGGTGCTGGCCTTGTTTTCCAACCGTGATTTCATGAACATGGATGAGAAGCACATCAAGGCTGTAATTCTGACCTTGTTATATCAATCGGAGGCGTATTTTATTCGCAGCGAACCGGAGGTGAACAATCGCTACCCGGATATTCTTTTGCTGGAACGTAGTCCCTTTGAACTGCCTAATCAGTTTCTCTTTGAACTGAAGTTCTGTAAGAAGAAAGACGGGAAAAAGGGATGGGAGCAAAAAAGGGAAGAAGGGGGCAGGCAGGTGCAGGGATATTTGGAGTTGGAGGATGTACGTTGTCTGGATAAGCTCAGGGCCTATCTGCTGCTGACTGATGGCTGCGAGATTGAGGCGGTCGAGATTGCGCCATGATCATGAAAATCCCTTACGGCGAGAGCGATTTCAGAAAAATCAGAACCGGGAATTATCTGTATATAGATAAAACCCAGTATATACAAAAGCTGGAGGAGCGGGGTAGCTTCAACATCCTGCTTCGGCCTCGTCGTTTTGGCAAAAGTCTGTTTCTCACAGCACTTCAATATTACTACGACATTCACTGTAAAGATGAGTTTGAGGCATTATTCGGCGGGTTGACCGTAGGAGAAAACCCTACCCCATTGCGCAACAGCTATCAGGTGCTTGTCTTTAACTTCAGCGGGATCGCTACTGATGACGCCGAGACCATCAGACGTAATTTCACCAGCCGGGTTGAAAACTGTTTGCTCGCCTTTCTTGAACAATATAATTACAGCCCGGATGCAGCCGAAGAAGTCAGGGCCAAGGAAAGCCCCCAGGAAAAAATAGACAGCCTGTTCCGCATGTGTAGCGGGAAAAAACTCTATTTGCTCATTGACGAGTATGATCATTTTGCCAATGCTGTTCTCGGCAACAGCCTAGAACTTTTCACGCGCATCGTAGGCAAGGGTGGATTTGTTCGAGCCTTTTACGAGACCATAAAAATTGCAACAGGACAAGGGGTTGTTGATCGTCTTTTTATCACTGGCGTAACCTCCATCACATTGGACAGTATGACCAGCGGCTTCAATATCGGAAAAAATCTTTCCTTTGAAAAAGCGTTTAACCAGTCAATGGGTTTCACTCGCAATGAGACAATGCAGGCGGTTCAAACACTCGCCGACACCTGCGGGTTTGATGCACAAAAAATAACAAAAGACATCGCACAATGGTACAACGGTTATCAATTCAGCAGCCGGGCAGAAGAAAAAATATTTAACCCGGATATGGTTCTCTATTATATTGATAGATTCAACCTTGAGGACTGCTGCCCACCTGAACAAATGCTGGACGACAATATCGCCTCCGACTACGGAAAAATCATGCAGCTGTTCTCGGTCGGTGACCCAGAGGCTAATTTCCGTACTCTGGAGGAGTTAATCGTTGATGGTCAGCTTATGGGACAACATAAGCACAAACTTGACCCTGATGTAAACAAGCCTTTTGAGCGGGATGACTTTATCAGCCTACTGCTCTACATGGGCTTTATCACCATCAACGGCAGAGTGCTTGATCAACTGCGCTATAATGTGCCCAATCATGTTATTTCTCGTTTATATTTTCAATACTTTAAAAAAGAGATTGAACAGCGGGCACAGATTAACCTGGATTCGCGCCTGCTCGCGGAGGCAGTACGCCAGCTGGCCTTGCACAACAACATTGCTCCGCTGACCAAAGAAATCAGCAAAGTCCTTGCCCTTTTTTCCAATCGTGATTTCATGCGGATGGATGAAAAGCATATCAAGGCTGTTATTCTGACTCTGTTGTATCAATCTGAGATATACTTTATCCGCAGTGAGGCAGAGGTGAATAATCGCTACCCGGATATTCTCCTGTTGGAACGCAGCCTCTTTGAAGTACCGAATCAGTTCCTGTTTGAGTTGAAATTCTGTAAGAAAAAGGATGGGGAGCGGGGCTGGCAGCTGAAAAGGGAAGAAGGAATCAAGCAGGTGCAGGGGTATCTGGAGTTGGAGGATGTCAGCGTGTTGCCCAAGCTCAAGGCCTATCTGCTGCTGACTGACGGTACGGAGATTGAGGCGGTGGAGGTCGGGTAATCATAGTCAACCGACAGGAACAAGCGATTTATTCGGATTGGCAGCAAGGAGAGAATACATGCCGGAATTAAGCATGAAAAAACAGAAATTCAGTATAGAACTGTTCTTGTTGTATATACAATAAGTGCATGAAATACAAATGGGGATGAGAACAAAAATGCCGTAAATCGAAAAAAGCATAAGGTTGATTTCAATCAAGTAGTGAATTTTGAGTGGGACAGTGCTTGTGAATATATTGATGACCTCCAAGATTACGGTGAAATTCGTTACTGTGCCTTGGGATATATTGGTGTTCGTATTTTTCATTTGACCTTCACGTATCGAGATGAAACTATACGGATAATCAGCTTTCGCAAGGCAAGCAAAAGAGAGGAAAGACAATATGCCGAAGCTTAAACCTGGAACAGTCCCGACCACTAACGAAGAAGATCGTCGTATTAAAGAGGGAATTGCCGCCGACCCGGATATCTCTGAAATGACGGATGAAATGCTTGCCAATGCACGTCCTGCAAGTGAAGTGCATCCAGAAATCGTGGAATGGTACAAGCGCACTCGTGGCAAACAGAAAAAACCGATTAAGACACCGATATATATCCGCTTGGATAATGACATTGTTGAGCACTTCAAGTCCGGCGGTAAAGGTTGGCAAACCAAAATCAATGATGCACTCCGAAAATCTATGAATTCGCAATATGCGTGAACAGCAGTCCGGCACACAACAAGTTGCCGGTATAGCTTCGAAATTACAGTTGCGGATGCCCTGTGCATCGAAGGCGACACAGAAGCATTCACTGTTGGCGGGAATATGGATCGGTAATAATTACAAACCACCACAAGTGACCATGCTTCAGAAATCGGCGAGAATTTTCAAGCAGCAAGGGCGAGCGGCCTGCTCAATTTGATATCAAGGAGAGGAAACATGCCGGAATTAAAATTGGTGTCTCCCGGCAAAAGGGAGATACGGGCGATAGTGGAGGCTGCTCTGGATAACGAGTTAAGTTTACTGGAGGCAGGAATACGGCGGACGGAGCACAAGCTTAGAACGTTTGAAGAAAAATACACCATGAACACAGAGCAGTTTCTTGCTGCTTATGAGAATGATCGCCTTGAAGAGACGCTTGACTTTGCGGAGTGGGTCGGCGAAATACGTATGTTGAACAGGCTGCATGAAAAAACAGAAACCCTGAAGAGTATTCAGTTTGAAAATTGAAGACTATTTCAAAGCGATTCAGGATACTGTCGATTCCTGTGGTCTTGTCAGGCTGAAAAATATTACCTATGACAAACGGGGAACATACGAAGGTTTTCTACGCGGTGAGCTGCATTTTTCAGATGATTCCGTTCTTCATTTTCGTGAGTTCGTTGATGCCGAGGCAGCACCTCCTGAACGTCTGATGTACACATATCACTATACAAACTCGGAAGGCAGGTTGACCTTTCGGTATGACAATACCAATCATCACAAGAAACTCGGATTGCCGACATGGCCGCATCACAAGCACGACGGCAGTGAATGCAATGTGATTGCATCCAAAGCCCCTGTGCTCGGCAAGGTGCTTGAAGAAATTGAACCGCTGGTTCAGCTGATGTGATTGCTGATTTGAGGACGTTATCAAAATAAAAAGTTAGGAGCAACCTTATGGGACGACTGAAATTACCTGATAATCTTGATTTTACCTACAAAGAAAGATATTTATCGGAAGCAACTTTTGTTTTGATGTTGATTCAGGGGAAAGGTGAAAAAAAAGACTCTATCTATGCATACCTTGGTATCAAAGCAAAAGTATTAGAAGAACTCTGTCGGGAAATCAATAGTAACAAGAACGTTGATTTGGCAAGCTATGGTAAAATTTTTTGCAATGGTGAAGGAGAAAATCCTTCTAAGGAACACCATAGTTTTATGGAAGAGAGCTACTTCTTCAATCACGATGATATTAATGTCGGAATTCTAATAGGGCCGGGGGGTAGAACGGGCGGCAGAGGTACGAACCTAGGTGCTCAAGTTTTTATCCTGGATATTCAAAGAATAAAGATAGGTGTTATTTCTACACAATCAATATGTTTGGAGGATGCAATTGCTATTGCGAATAAAATCCATGTAGTTGATACAGAAAACAGTGAAATGATTTTCTATAAACAGCCTGAAGATGAGTAACATCCTTAAATTATTTAACCTGGAAATTAAATAGAGATAGAGCATTTCATACTTCAGGCTATGGTTTTTATCACAATAAGATGATCATGAAAAATAATACTAAAAAAATAGCAATAGATGCCACTCTCTGTCTTGCTGGAGCAGGAATTTGTTATTGTGTTGCTGAAAAAGCGATGGCTGTTATTTTGCTTGATGTTTTTACTCAAAGTGTAACTGGAAATTCATTTACAGATCTCGCACGTAGGGTATTGAGTAAGCTAGGAGTTAAGAAAGATAAAAAGAATTTTTTATTTACTGAAAATTTTATTCTTGTACTAGGAGAGGCATTGGAAAAGACTATTCCAATAAAAAAAATTAAAGAATATAAGCTTGATTCAGTAGATAACGTATGTAAAGAAAATGTTAAAAGTCTTAGGAACGACTTGAAAAAGTTTATTAAGTATCAACAAGGAGATTTCGAGGTATTTCTTCAGCAGGTAAAAGCTTATGAAATTATTTCTGTGGAAACAACTTCTGTTGAAAGTCGCTTACAGGAATATTTAGAAAAAAAACTTATTGGATGCGATAGAAAGCTAGCCACTGACATTATTAAACTTATAAACATCAATGAGTTGATTGTAAATTTCAACAATAGTGTTGAAGAGATTCCGGGAGATACGCGTGAAATGTTAATGTTGATCTCCAAAAACCATAAAATATTAGAAAGTATTGACGAGAGGACAGCGCAAATTCCTAATATTGCCGCAAAGACAGATGATATTCAGGATGAGGTGGGAAATATTAAGAAAATAGTATCTCGTTGGGAGGAAGGAAAAAAGTTTTACTTAGCTGCAGAATACGGAGAAAGTAAAAGAATCTCTGAAATTTATTCCGTTGCCCTTTCAAGAAAGTATGGGAGCATGAAAGTTGACTTCTTGGAAGATGGCCTACAAGGTGATCGGTCTTTCAATATAAAAGCATTGTATTGGCCTCTCAAGCTGAAGAAATTCAAAGACCGTTACCAAGAAGAAGATAGACCGTCGCGCGCCGGAAATTCTGCTCCCCCGGAAAGAGAAAATAAAGAGCAACTGCAAGTTTCTACTGAAAAATTTTCAATAGGAGCGGAATTGCAAAGGAATCCTCGTCTTGTAGTGCTTGGAGAAGCCGGGGCTGGCAAATCAACCTTGACAGCTTGGCTTGTTATAGCTGAACTATTACGAAGGAGTGATGATCCCTCATGTAAAGATTTTCCAGATATTGAAGAACTTGGCTCCGTCAAAAACAGACTTCCTGTGATTATACAATGCAATGCTATCAAGAGTTACCTTGCAGAAGACAGGGGAGCGGATTTTAATGATATATTGGATCGTTATGTTAAGGATCTTTTTCGTACGCAGGCCATTGATAAGTCCGTCAAGGATCTTGTGAGAAGTTTTCTGACAGAAAATTTTAATCAAGGTCAGGTAATTTTAATTTTTGACGGTTTAGATGAAGTTCAATCAGAGCAAAAAAGTGAAAATCTTGTCGATCTTATTACGCAGCTCGCCCAGAAGTATACTTCTGTCCCGATTATTTTGACTTCACGTATTGAGGACTATAGTCAAAGGACACAAGGAAGATTAACAACATCAGGATTTCAGCACGTTGAGATTAGCAGTCTCAGCATTAGTGAACGGGATAGATTTATTGACCATTGGTGCCGTATCAAGGGAACAGCGCAAGATGAGTTAGAAGAAATTGTGCCGCAAATAAAACATTCTATTCGCACGCTAGCTTACCTTAAGGAGAGAACAAAGAATATCTTTATGCTTACAATTGTAACGCATTTATATCTTAACGGAAGATCGGAAAATCTACGTAATGATGGCCTGTTACTCCATGAGGTTGTGAAATGCTTTATTCATAGAAAGAATAGAGGCGAATTAAAAAATATTACATTATTTCTCGGATATATTGCTTATGAAATGCGCAAAGAGAAAACAGTTTCTATAGATATACAAGATGTTATTTACTTATTTGAAGAAGAAAATAGATTTTTTTCTAAAGATACTAAAGAATGGCTGCTAAAGTCTAGAAAAACTGGATTGCTCATTGAAAGTGATGGTACTTATAAATTTTCTCATGATTTTTTCTGTGATTATTTTGCTGGCTCTGCAATTAAAGAAAGAAGATTTCCAGGATATGATCGTCATACAGGAGGAGAAGTATCACGCTTTATACGAATTTTATCAGGAAAGGTTCAGGAAAAATATATATCTGGAGATAAATATGAATATATCGTCGCTCGAGAGTGGCAGGCACCTATTAGATACTGCCTGAATATTTGTGATGATGGGGATAAAGAACAATGTCTGTTGCGTATGATTAACACAGATGACGACGAGAATCCACAGGAAACAGTTCGTGCTCGATCTGTAATGGCAGCTTTCTGTTTGAAAGAAGTCAGAAAAGATGAAAATGTAGAAGAAGAAGTGGGGAAGGAAATAATAGAAAATTTAGTAAAAAATATTCGAAAATACGATGAACTATTTGATACTGAACTTAAGAAAGTATCTATAGAATTATGGAAAACTGAATGGAAAGGTATACTTGAAAATATGCTTCTGGAGAATTTCATCACATCAAATGGTGCTGACCGTGTAGAAATAGGGGCTTTTTATAGTGAGTTTACCTTCTGTGACTTCTCGGAAGAAAGTGAAAACAAAGAGGGTATCGTAGGATTATCTGAAGAAAATTTGGTTGAGGACTTAATTAATGAACTGAATTCAAATGATTACAAAAAAACAATACGAGCTTCGCTGATATTGCTTGAGAGGTTTTACCGAAAAAAAATCAGATATGATTTACGTCTAAACAATGCCTTATTCAATTTAATTCAAAAAGGTATAACGTGCTCAACAGCTGAAAAATCAGCAATAACATATGTAGCGGTATGGACATTATATTGGCTGCATTACAATTACACAGAAGATTCTATCTATCAAAAACCTAGTGAAGAGCAGATTGAATATTTATACACATTACTTGAGTATCCTGAATCGGACAAGTATGCAGTCGCCAAATGCATTGATATTTTAAAGATTTTTAAATCACCTGGCCGGGAAAAATATCGTTTCACGAGTGAAGATCGTATTTATAACTGGATAGAGCTTGCTGAAACAGGAAAAAGGAAAAATTTTTCTGCAAATTTTACACAGTCTATTGATGAAAGACTGGTGGAAAATTTAATCAAAAAACTTGATGATGAAGAAAAGATAGTCCGAGAAAATTCTGCCCTTCTATTAGGACGTTTCAATATTTGGAAAGAAAAATCGGTGCAACCACTGCTTGATGTCTTGCATGACGAGACAAAAAGTGATGACTCTAAATTGGAAGCTGTCGAGTACTTGGGATGCATTAGGTGCAATGACTCCATTGTCGGTTTAATCGAAGAATTAGAAAGTGACGATTCAGAAAGAAGGTTTTACGCCATGCTGGCCCTTGTTGGTTTGAGCAATACTCGGGCCATTGAGCCTCTTTTGGCTAAATTAAACCATTCCCAAGCTGAAACCCGACAATATATTGCTACGATTCTAGGTACATTAGAAGACCTTAGAGTGCCTGACGTGTTGACCAAACTTGTAGAAGAAGATAATAATGAGTATGTGAAAAAGGAATGCCGAAAAATACTTAAGCGAATTTATCAGGATTTATAAAAAAAACCGATTCTCCTTGTCTGGATTCCCACCAAAATCACTGGCTCTGAACTGGCAA
Source organism: Desulfobulbaceae bacterium (assembly GCA_011389815.1). Taxonomy (GTDB): domain Bacteria; phylum Desulfobacterota; class Desulfobulbia; order Desulfobulbales; family Desulfobulbaceae; genus Electrothrix. The sequence continues at coordinate 18,160 of JAABTP010000054.1, forward strand.
ATCCGGGCTACCAGCTACCAGCCGGGACAAAAGTCCGGGTTCTGAGGTCTCCAAATTCGAAAAAAGTCGGCATGCTTCATATCCCAGTTGACACTTTTTGGACGAGCTGATTCTCAGCTCAAACAAGGATAATATACAAATCAAAGTAAATTCATATAGTTAAACTGTCACCTCCATTATTCCATAACAATAATTTGGCACATTTCTCGCGAAAAGTATCAAATACTTTTGGGGGCATATGAAGCATGCCAAAAAGTCTTGCAATGAACACTCCATGTAATCAAAGGATGATTTTGCAATAACAGATGAAGAGCTTTTGACAGCTCTGCATTGAAATGCTACAAGATTCCCGCTATGCTGCGGCCAGACAATCCGAACAGAAATGATAAGCTACTAAATATACCCCTATGACCGAACCCAATAACCAAGAACAAACATCAAGCAAACTCTGGGGCGGCCGCTTTGCCGAGCAGACCGCAGCCTCGGTGGAGGCATTCACCGAATCCATCTCCTACGACTGGCGACTGTACCGGCACGACATCTTGGGTTCCAAGGCCCATGCCCGTATGTTGGCCAAGCAGGGCCTGATCAACGATGAAGAACGCGACGCCATCATTGCAGGCCTGAGCGAGATTGAGCAGGAAATTGATGAAGGTGCCTTTGAGTTCCGAGCCGAGCTGGAAGATATTCACATGAATATCGAAAAGGCCCTGACCGATAAAATCGGTGCTGCCGGAGAAAAGCTGCACACCGCCCGCAGCCGTAACGATCAGATCGCCCTGGATATACGCCTTTACCTCCGAGATGAGGGGGAAGTACTGAATCATCTTTTAACTGAGGTTCAGAAAGGCTTCACCCGCCTGGCCCGTACCAATCTCGGAGCTGTGATGCCGGGATATACCCATCTTCAGCGTGCCCAACCGGTTCTGCTTTCCCATCATCTCCTGGCCTATATGGAGATGTTCGGGCGGGATCGGGAACGAATCGCCGACTGTATGAAACGAATCAACATCATGCCCTTGGGTTCAGCAGCCCTTGCTGGCACCGGCCTGCCCATTGACCGGGACTTTGTTGCTCAGGAACTAGGCTTCCCGGCAGTCACAGCTAATTCTATGGATACCACGGCAGATCGCGATTTTGCCATGGAACTCCTTTTCTGCCTGACCACCATTCAGCTTCATTTAAGCAGAATGGCTGAGGAGTTTGTTCTTTGGGCCTCCAAGGAGTTTGATTTTATCCGTATTGGCGATAAGTACTGCACCGGCTCTTCCATCATGCCGCAGAAAAAGAACCCGGATATCCCGGAGCTGATTCGGGGTAAGGCCGGACGGGTAACCGGATCGCTGGTCTCCCTGCTCATGACGGTCAAGGGGTTACCACTCACCTATAACCGGGATTTACAGGAAGACAAGGAGCCGCTCTTTGATGCCCTGGATACAGTCAAAGCCAGCCTTTCCATCACAGCGGAACTCTTGGTCAACAGCAGCTTTGACACCCAAAAAATGCAAGCTGCCACCTATGGCGGTTTTATGACAGCCACTGATATTGCTGATTACCTGGTCAAGAAAAACATGCCCTTTCGCCAGGCACACGGCGTGGTGGGCAGAATTGTTGCTCTCTGCCAGGAGCGTGATATAGAGCTGATTGAGCTGAACCTGAATGAGCTGCAAGAATTTTCAGATTTGATAGAGGAAGATATTTTTGATGTCCTTTCCGTGGAAGGCTCGGTCAACAGCCGGGTGTCCATAGGTGGTACCTCGAAGTTGCGGGTTGCCGAAGCCTTGGAACGTGCGGAACAACAACTGGGGATAGTATGATGAAAAGAGATGTTATGAAGCGAGGTTCTCTTGTTTGCTGCCTACTGGGTGGTCTGGTGTTGACCAGCCTGAGCGGTTGCGGATACAAAAACGATCCCGTGGCCCCACAGGCCCTGGTTCCTGTTCCGATTGATGACCTCCGCTATGAGCTGACTGATAACGGAGCTGTCCTGCATTGGAGTTATCCTACTGAAACCGTGAGCGGCGAGGATCTGACCGAGATTGATTCCTTTATGCTCTATCGGGCAGAGGTACCCGCAGCTGACTACTGCGATACCTGCCCTGTTCCTTTCGACAGTCCGATCAAGGTGGATGGTGGAGTTATTCCTGAACGTGAGGGAAAAAGGGCGACCAGTTATGACATAGGTTTCCTGCGACCGGGCCATAAATATTTCTTTAAGGTACTCAGTCGAACCGGCTGGCTCACCCCATCTGCAGACTCCAACCAGGTCAGTTTTACCTGGGAAACACCGCCTGCAGTCCCGCAAAATCTGGTTGCGGAAGCCAGCGACAGCATGGTTTCTCTCCAGTGGCAGCCGGTTTCTGAGCATCTTGATGGCAGCACCGCAGATGCGATCAAGTACCAAGTTGCCCGGAAAGAAGATAAGGGTTCTTTCAAAAATATTGGCGAACTCCTCACTATGCCGGAATATGTGGATACAGAGGTAAATGGGGGGCATACCTACACCTATCGGGTACAGGCCCTGAGTGAGTATGAGGGTGATATGGTTGCTGGTGAATTCAGCACACCGTATCAGGCCGAGGTGATTGATCTCTTTGCTCCGGCAACACCGGAGAATGTTACCACCGTCCGTACAGCCAATTCGGTCAAGATCTTTTGGGATCAGGGAGACGAAGCAGACCTGGCCGGTTTTCGGATATATCGTCGCTTGGGTAACGAGGATGCCCCCATCATGATTGGTGAGGTAAAGATGCCCTATAATATCTACGAAGATACAGAAGCACCGGACGAGAATATGTATGTCTATTACTCAGTCAGCAGTTTTGACGAAAGTGATCCACCAAATGAAAGTGAACGTTCTGCTGAGGTAGAGGCGGAATAGTTTTCCCTTCGGGACACCTCGTCCCGGAGGGACGGAACAAACATAGCCCACCGTTTCAACGGTGGGTGAATTAAAATACAATACCATGAATCATTTTACCTATAAAAACGGCGTCCTCTGCTGCGAAGACAAACCTGTGCAGGATATCGCCAAGGAAGTTGGCACCCCTTTTTATCTCTACAGCACCGCCACCCTCCAACGTCATTTTGATGCCTTTGACTCCGGTTTTGACGGAATGAAACACCAAACCTGTTTTGCAGTCAAGGCCTGTTCCAATCTCTCCATCCTTCATCTTTTTGCTCAAATGGGCGGTGGTGCTGATATCGTTTCCGGTGGTGAGCTGTTCCGGGCAATGAAGGCCGAGATTGATCCGCAAAAGATTATCTACTCCGGTGCAGGTAAGACCAGGACAGAAATCCGCGAGGCCCTGGAAGCCGGTATCCTTATGTTTAATGTGGAATCTCCCCAGGAATTAGACCGCATTCAGGAGATCGCAGCGGAGTTGAAGCTCACCGCTCGAATTGCCTTCCGCATCAACCCGGATGTGGACCCGAAAACCCATGCCTATATCTCCACCGGTCTGGCAAAAAATAAATTCGGCATTCCCGTAGACGAGGCCCTGGAAGAATATCTGCGCGCCAAAGAAATGGAAAATATTGAGATCGTCGGGGTGAGCTGCCATATCGGCTCCCAACTGACCCAGATTGATCCCTTTATCGAAGCCCTGCGTAAGGTAAAAAACTTTGTTGCCAAGCTGGAACAGAAAGGCATCCATATTCAATACCTGGATCTGGGTGGTGGGGTTGGTATCACCTATGATGATGAGCAGCCTCCTCATCCTGTTGACTATGCTGCTGCCATAAAAGAAGAACTGGCTGGTATGGATTGCACTCTGATCCTGGAACCGGGCCGGGTCATCACCGGTAATGCTGGTGTCCTGATCACTGAGATTCAGTACACCAAGATGAACACTGGCGGAGAAAAAGAAAAACGCTTTGTGATTGTGGATGCAGCCATGAACGATCTTTCCCGCCCTTCTCTGTACAGTGCTTACCATGAGATTCTGCCGGTTCAGGAGCCTGCTGAGGGGACGGAACAACATGAGGTTGATGTGGTTGGGCCCATCTGCGAAACTGGTGATTTCATGGCCCGTGACCGGATGATGCCGGAGGTGCAACCCGGTGAGTTGCTGGCTGTGATGAGCTGCGGGGCCTATGGTTTTTCCATGTCCTCCAACTATAATTCCCGCCCTAAAGTGGCTGAAGTCCTGGTCAGCGGTGACCAGTTTCGGGTTATCCGCCAGAGAGAGAGTTATGAGGACTTGCTGCGAGGGGAGGAGTTGACGGCGTTGCCCTGATGTTTCGTACTAAGAGGAAAAGAAAAATAACGGCGGTTAAATATGTTCAAACAACCATATAGTATTCAGTTCTCATTACCCAAATGGATTCCTGATTTTGTGAACGAGACATTGACTATACGGAATATTCGGAATATTGAAGATCGCATGAGTTTTATCATTGAAGCATCAAGGAGAAATGTATTAGAAAAAACAGGGGGACCTTTTGCGGCAGGAATCTTTGAAATCGAATCAGGAAAATTGATTTCGATAGGCGTTAATCTGGTTACAACACAAGGATCATCTATTCTTCATGCAGAAATGATTGCTATTGCGATAGCACAAAGGAAACTGGGTACTTACGACTTAGGCGGCGAAGGGATTGCACAACATGAGTTAGTAACAAGTGCTGAGCCGTGCGCAATGTGTTTTGGTGCTATTCCCTGGTCTGGAGTGCGTCGAGTTGTGACAGCAGCAAAAGATGCTGATGTCCGTAACATAGGTTTTGATGAGGGACCAAAGGTTACAGATTGGAAAAAAGAGCTGACAGATAGGCAGATTGAGGTTCTGTTTGAAATAAAACGTACTGAGGCTCAACAAGTCTTAAATGAGTATTTACAAGTTGGTGGAAGGGTTTACAACTCAAGAGAGTCAAGCTGAGGCTGCTACGAACGAAGAGAAAAATGTTTAGAACCAAGCCCTTAATCAGCTCTGCTACCGAATCAGGCAGTTGTGCAACGCACTGTTGCCTTGACGGAGTGATAAAAAACGAACACAAGGGAAGAGCATGAGCACACATCCTCTGGCAGGCAAACCTGCCCCGAAATCCATTTTAGTCAATGTCCCGGAGCTTATCTCCGCCTATTTCACTGTGAAGCCTGATATCCGTGAGGCTGCCCAACGCATCAGCTTCGGTACTTCCGGTCATCGCGGCAGCCCGCTGAAACGAAGCTTCAACGAGGCCCATATTCTGGCTGTGACCCAGGCCGTCTGTGAGTATCGACAAGAGGCAGGTATTGACGGTATCCTCTTCATGGGTATGGATACCCACCCTCTGTCCTGGCCTGCCCAGCTGACCGCACTTCAGGTCCTTGCGGCCAACAAGGTTGAAGTTCGCATCGCTGCCGGTTCCGGTACTGACCAGTTCGGGTACACACCGACCCCGGTGATCTCCCATGCTATTCTGACCCATAATCGCATGGATGATGAGAGCGATGACAGCAGAAAACTCTGTGACGGTATCGTCATTACCCCTTCCCATAATCCGCCAATGGATGGAGGTTTCAAGTATAACCCCCCGCATGGCGGTCCGGCGGATACGGATGTAACCAAGGTTATCGAGGCCCGCGCCAATCAGATCCTTGAGGAAAACCTTGCTGCGGTAAAAACAGTTCCGCTTCAGCAAGCTTTAAATGCAGAGAGCGTACAGCTGTATGACTACATCACCCCCTATGTCAACGATCTGGAGCAGGTTATTGACATGGAGGCCATCGCCCAATCCGGTATCCGTATCGGTGCGGATGCAATGGGCGGGGCCGGTATGGCCTATTGGCAGGCTATCAAGGAACGGTACGGTCTCAACATGGAAATTTTCCATGACAACCTGGATTCCACGTTCTCCTTTATGCACTGCGACAAGGACGGCAAGATCCGGATGGACTGCTCCTCGCCGTATGCAATGGCGGGCTTAGTGGCGATGAAGGAAGATTTTGCTATCGCCTTTGGCAATGACACCGATTTTGATCGGCACGGCATTGTCACCAAGAATGCGGGCCTGATGAACCCCAACCATTACCTGAGCGTGGCTATTTCCTACCTGGCGCAAAACCGCCCCCAATGGCGGAACGATCTCAAGATCGGCAAGACCCTGGTCAGCAGCTCCATCATTGACCGGGCAGCAGCTCATCTTGGTCGGGAAGTGGTTGAAGTACCCGTGGGCTTTAAGTGGTTTGTGAACGGCCTGCTTGAGGGAACAATTTTTTTCGGCGGCGAAGAAAGTGCCGGGGCCAGCTTCCTGCGTAAGGACGGCACAGTCTGGAGCACAGATAAGGACGGGATTATCCTCAACCTGCTGGCAGCGGAGATCACCGCGAAAACCGGACGAGATCCGGGAGAGCATTATCAGGATCTGACCCAACAGTTCGGAGCCCCCATCTATGCCCGCATTGATGCCCCGGCAAGCCCGGAACAAAAGGCGGTGCTGAAAAATCTCAAACCTGAAGATGTACAGGCGACCTCTTTGGCCGGAGAACCTATCACGGCGGTGCTCACTAATGCACCGGGCAATGATGCCCCCATCGGCGGCCTGAAGATCGTGGCGGAAAACGGCTGGTGCGCCCTGCGGCCTTCCGGGACCGAGGATATCTACAAAATTTATGCTGAAAGCTTTATTGACGAGACTCACCTGAGCCGGATTCAGGAAGAGGCCAAGGCAATGGTTGCGGGGTTGCTGTAAGAGACAGGGAAGACAGGATAGCCTCAGCAGGGGCTTTCCTGCCTTGATGCCACACCTTGATAAAACATCGGATAAATAATACACTTAATGGTGCGGGACAATATTAACCCAACTTTGTGAGAATCATTATCGAAACAATCCTAACTACCTGATTATTCGTTGGGCGTAAAAATATTTTTCGTTT
>JAABTP010000055.1 GCA_011389815.1 Desulfobulbaceae bacterium
CTCGGGTGTCCGGGGTGCAATCAAGAAACTCTGCATTACACCGGAGTAAAAAGTCCGCCCGAAGGGCGTTAAGTTCATGAAAAATTGGGCGACCGCTGAACGGCACTACAGGCTTAAAAAATAACTATAGAATTCTGTACTCTTCTTGAGTATATTTTTTGCGTCCTGCAAAACAATCGATATTTTCCATCTCCCGCTCTCCTTAAAATCAAAATATAAAAGAATGAATTCGTCTTGTACAGCAAACACTATTGTCTGGTTTGATCTCCACTTTCAGCTCTCCGGCAAAACAATCCCAGTGGATCATGGATATTCCCTTTTTTCAGCAATCAGTCGCTGCCTTCCGGAGTTTCATGCGGCACAGGATGTTCGGCTCGCCCTGATCCGGGGCAGGTACATCGGCGACGGGCTGCTTCAGCTCCTGCCGGGTTCCCGCATCACCTTTCGCCTGGCTTCGGACAAGGTGGCTCAGTACATCAACCTGGCCGGAAAAAACCTTGATCTCGACGGACATCAGGTCCGGGTCGGGGTACCGGGTTCTCAGGGGCTGGTTCCGGCCACAGTACTGTACGCGCACCTGGTCACCACCAGGAACGGTTTGGATCAGGAACGCTTTGAGGCAGAAATCCGGCGGCAGCTGGATACGCAAGGCTGTCAGGGCAGGATGACGGTCGGCAAACGGCGGACCTTTGCGGTGCATTCCAAACAGGTGGTGGGCTATTCCCTCCTGGTCTCGGAATTGACTGCCGAGGAATCCATCACCTTGCAGGAACAGGGCCTCGGAGGACGGCAAAAAATGGGATGCGGTTTTTTTCAGCCCTGGAAAGGGTGAAGAGCATGGGAACAGCAAACACCTTTACGCATCTGCTGGCTAAGAGCTGCGAAGATACGGAGAACCCGTTATTTCCAGAGACGCTGGAAGGTCATACAGCACAGGTTGTTGAATCTGCTGAAATCATCAACTCGTTTTTATCAGACTCTTTGTTGGAAATCCTTCCGTCTGAAATCTCTGCGGATATATGGAATGATGCTCTCTTCTGCGCCGCATGGCTGCACGATATCGGCAAAGCCAATGATCATTTCCAAACCATGTTGAGAAACAGAGGGATGAAGCAGGGAGTACGGCATGAAACCCTGGGCATTATCATTGTGGATATGCTCCTGGCAGATTGGCTGTATGATTTTTGGGAAAAATATCCTTTGTGGTTCAAGGCTGCCGTCCTTTTCAGTATCAGTGGACATCACCTTAAATTTCCTGATAAGAAAAGCAGAAGCGGCATCCTCAAGTCGGAAGTCACGTTTTTCGGTGCTCACGCTCAGTTGGCAAATACACTCAAGATGGGACAGCAGCGTTTCAATCTGTCTCCAGCTCCTGAGCTTCAGGACATTGCATATTCCTTGATTGACTTTGATGAACTGGAGATAAAAGAGCTGTTGCTTAAGATGCGGCGTCATTACGATGAAGAATTTTCCAATGAAGAGAAAAAAACTATCGCCATGCTCAAAAGCACGTTGATGTGTGCAGACTTGGCCGGTTCCGCTCTTCCCGCAAATAATCTTCCTGTTGCGAAATGGCTGAAGGAGCATCTTGGCTCTGTATTCAGATCGGACGAACTTGAAAAGACGATCAAGAAGAAACTGGGCAGGAACCGGTTGAAGAAGTTTCAGGTTCAAGTTGCGCAGTCATCCGGGAAAACCATCCTGCTTGAAGCCGGTTGCGGGGCCGGAAAGACCATAGGTGCCTATGCCTGGGCAGTCAGGAGAGCAAAAAATCGGAAGCTTTTTTTCTGTTATCCGACAACAGCGACCGCTTCGGAAGGCTTTTGTAACTATCTTCATGATCCAGGTTTTGAAGCCCTGCTGATTCATTCAAGAGTGAAAACTGATTATCAACTGCTGGAAAATATGCCGACAAAGACACCCGTTCAAAGGGAGTTGCAGCATATCGGGATTGAAGCTGTTGATACCTGGCCTGCTTCAGCTATTGTCTGTACAGCGCATACTGTGCTCGGATTGTTGCAAAATACCCGACGAGGTCTTTATGCGTGGCCGTCGTTGGCCCGAGCTGTTTTTATTTTTGATGAAATACATTCTTTCTCTGATCTGCTCTTTGCTCATCTTCTTAAATTTTTACAAGTTTTTCATCATGCCCCGATATTATTGATGACTGCGACCATGCCGCCGCACAGGAAAGCTGCTCTGGAAAAAGTCTGCGCAGTACGTGACGGACTCAGGATTATTTCCGGTCCGCCGAAACGTGAGCAGGCGCAACGGTATCTCCTGGAACGCAGCACTGAGGAGGATGCCTGGATAGCGTGTCGGCGGATCATTGAGACCGGAGGCAAGGTTCTGTGGATCTGTAACACGGTGCAGCGGGCCATGAACATTGCCCGACTTGCCGAGGATTCAGGTCTGCCGGTACAGCCCTATCACAGCCGTTACCGTTACAGGGACAGGTTGGACCGGCAGCGGAAAGTGATTGACGGTTTTGAGCCGGACCAACCCGCAATGCTGGCAGTGACAACACAGGTAGCGGAGATGTCTCTTGATCTGTCGGCTGATCTGCTCATAACAGAATACGCTCCTGTGCCCTCCTTGATCCAGCGTTTGGGACGCCTCAACCGATTTGCCGAGGAACCGGAACAGCCTGCTCCTGCTCTCTTTCTGATGCCGGAAAATGCTATGCCTTATGCGCAATCTGACGGAGAAGAAGCATTATGGCAGGGAATTGATGCCTGGCTTGATCAAGTTGCTGACCAGCGGGCAAAATCTCAGCAGGACTTGGCAGGTGCCTTTCTTGCCTTGGCTGAGAAAAATTGCAGCGACACGGAAATGCCGTATTGTGACTGGATTGATGATCCGTGGATTTCAGAAACAAATAAACATGCGATTATGGAACCGGCCTACACAGTCGAGATAATCCGTGAGGAAGACCAAGGGCACAGGCCGCTTGCGGAAGTGGCGATTCCTATGCCTTTTCCGAGAAACAAAAATTGGGCGTGGTCGAATAAAGGAAGATATATCATAGCTCCTGCCGGAGCAATTCAATATGACCCTTTTTGGGGAGGACGATATGCCGAACAGCTTGACTTTGAAATTATTTGATCCCGGCATGACCCACCTACATCGGGTTGGTCTGGCTGGTTTATATATGACGTTGAACCAGCTTGATCCGGCTGAGTATCAGGACCATGGCGGCTGGAAGTTGACCGACACGTCAGTGGAATTATTTTGGCAAAACAGTCCGAAGGATTTGCTGGAGCCGATTATTAAAAAAGCTCTCGGAATCAGTAAGGATGGCGTATTGGATTTTCTTGTTCATCGAAAGCATCGCATGGGTGATTTGGAAAAATTTAATTTCCATAATGCAGTTCTAAGAACATTTCTACAACAAACCAGAACCCGCAAAACGGCCAAGGAAGAAACCCGACTCTCATTTGAATACGACCAGAAAACAGTAACTGTTTCATTCAAAAAGCTCACACAATACAATAATCAGAAAACAGTCAATATTTTCGATAATAAAGGAGGATTGAAGAAGAATATAAAATTGGCCGGATGGGCATTTCCAGGAGGGGCGGTGCGACATGCTGGATTTTCAACTCCTACAGCTTTGTCGGACAATGCCGAAAAATTTCTTTGTCTGCTTTTTGCACCGGTAGGGTCACTATTTTTTCTTATATCCTGTAAAAATCAGGAGGGAAAATTCGATCAACGTAAAGGGGCTGCTATTATCCTGCCGCATATAAAGGATCTTGAGGTCTTTGATCGTTGTTACAGAAAATATCTCCATTCTCCGGTCTCGAAACTTTATGCCAACAGTCTCGGAGATGCCGGTTTATCCGCTCTTGCTGTTTTGAATGCAAAGGGAGGCGATGGAATGCTCAGGGAACTTGAGATTGATTCCTGCTCAATTGTTACGCAGGGAAATGTGCCGTGGAACAAACAGGGGAAATCCAGAACCGCCCTTGAGCAGATCAGAAGCGTCAATCGTCCGAGATTGGCTTTTTTCTCCTTTGCTTCCGGAATATTGGCAAACAAACTTGTCATCAAGGAGGATGAAAGCTATTACGTCCAAACAAGCACGGCCCGTGGTCTGATTGCAGGCAATATAGCCGCAGATCGGCCTTGGTACAAAGATTTCTATACTATCATGCAATCACAGAAGATTGCCTATGCAACAGGATTTGACAGGAGGGGATTACACGCAATGATTGAAAGTGAACGAACAAACTGGCCTGACCCGGCGGACAAACTCTTTGTCGAGGCCATTCATGCCGCCATACGCAACCGCTACGGAGCTTTGGCGGCAAGAGCTTCGGCAAAAGGGGAAGCGGTTCGCTTTGACCGGGAATTTGAAAAAATTCGGACATCTTTAATGCGGGCAAAAAATGCCCAGACAATGCGGAGGGAATTGGCCGACCTTTTTGCCAGAGGCGGGATCAACAAATCTCTTCAGCAGAACTGGCCGCAGCTGCTGGAACTGTTCACAGGCAAAGATTGGCAGAAGGCCCGTGATCTTTCCCTGCTTGCCCTGGCTTCTTATGCCGGGAAAGGGGCTGATGAAGCAAAAACCGATAACGTGAAGGAGAACGAAGAATGAGCTTACATATTTTCGGCAATATTCTGACAGGATACGGCTGCGCAGCAAATAACCGGGGTGAGTCTGAAGGCAATATCACCACCTTGCAGAAATTGCTTTGGCAGGGCAACGTGCATACCACTGTTTCCTCTGAGGCCATCCGGTGGGCCTTGCGCTATTATTGGCAGACAAACGGGCTTGAAGTGAATCGGCAATGGGATGATACAAAAGACGAGCATATCTGGAAAGACGGGAGTTGGAAGGGCTGGGCGGATGAACAAGGGACAACATATATTGATGACGATCTTCTTGGCTACATGAAAGCGGAAGGGGCAAAAGCCGGGGCTGATGACAAGAAAGGAAGTACGTTAAAACGACGGGGTGTCCTTGAAATCAGCCGGGCCATCTCGACCACCCCTTATGCAGGGGATATTTCTTTTAACGCCAAGAGCGGGACCAAGGACAGGACTTCCCTGTACGGTACGGAAATTCATGCCACCAGATATCAGTACGGTTTCAGCATGACACCGGAGCGATTGCGGGAGAAAGCTCGTTGTATTGACGCTCTGAATGCGATCAGCGGCCTGGGAGAGGTCGCCGGAAATCACAGTCGTTATTTATATGATTTTTCACCTGAATCCATAGTGCTGCGTGTCTCGGAAGATCCTGCTCCGAGAATCCTGTATGCCTTTCAGGAGACTGAGGGCAGAGTCGGCATTCATGATCTTGTCAGAAAAGTCGAGTCAGGAGACATTTCCGGTGATGAACTTTTTATCGGTGGCCTGGCTGCGGACTTCCAGGAGGTCAAGGAGTTGGCATTGAACAACTGTTTTTCAGGGGTCAAAAAAGCAGTGGAAGCGTGTAAGCAGGCTGTGGCTGAAAAACTGCAACTCAAGGAGTAAGGCATGGAAGACGATACCTGTATTTCTCTTCTGGTTTCAGTCCCGGTATGCAGTTTTCGCAAGGGATATGCCCGTGAGTATCTTGAAACGGAAGAAGTTCCGCCGCCATCAACTGTGTACGGATTTCTGCTTTCCCTTGTCGGTGAAGAAGATCGACAAACATATCTTGGCACGGAACTGGCTTATGCCGTTGTTCGGCAGCCTGAACTTTCTGTTGTCCTGCGCACGGCCTGGAGGATAAAGAATCAGAAATCCCCGCCGGGAACAGGATCAAACAAACGACCGGATTATCAGGAAATTCTCACAGGTATGGAAATAGCGGTTTTCTTGAAACCGGGAGGTCTTGCGGAGCGTATAAGCGAAGCAGGCCGATCTCCGCAAACGATTTCTCGATACGGCGGTTTGAGCCTTGGGGAAAGCCGTGATTTAGTCAACGATATTGTCTGGAACCCGGATTTGGAGGGCAGAAAGGGCAGGTGGCCGGTCAGAGATACGGAAGGCGAACAGCCTTTGCCGATCTGGGTTGATCATGTCGGCTCAAAAGGTACTGTCTGGCAGCAGTTTTCCCTCTATGAGGCCGTGCTTCAGCAACCGAAGGAAGATGATCTGCGTTGGATTGCCATTCGGAATAAGCTCTGACAGGACAGAGGGAAATATCTTTGATGCCGAAAGGCGTTGAGCACAGGTGCATAGTTTTGACAAGGCCCTGTTTTCAGCCCTGCACCCATCTTTGATGCCGAAAGGCGTTGAGCACATATCAAAGGCAAGCAGGCTTGAGTCAGCCATGTACGTGAACCCATCTTTGATGCCGAAAGGCGTTGAGCACGGCATCTGAGTAACGAGGAGATTTTAGCCAAGGCTAGCGAACCCATCTTTGATGCCGAAAGGCGTTGAGCACTTGATTGGCGGTGAGTACAAAATCAGGATGTTCGGCGAACCCATCTTTGATGCCGAAAGGCGTTGAGCACCACTGGTGATTATATCAGGGATTTATCTCCTGAGTGCGAACCCATCTTTGATGCCGAAAGGCGTTGAGCACATCAGCCAGTTGTTTTGGCCCGATGCGTCTTCAGGCGAACATCAGGCAGCTGAAAAAGCTCAAGGGTTATGATACGTTTTATCGAGTTCGAATAGGTAATTACAGAGTAGGTTTTCGAGTTGTCGGCAATGTCACAACCTATCGGGATCAAAAAAAGCAACGTCGCATTTTTTCGCAGCCGTGCGCAAGCGGGCATCCAAGGTTGCCAGCGGCAGTCCTTTCCGTATGGCCAAATCCAGGTATGAAGCATCATAGGAGGAAAGTTGTTGCTCCCGTGCCAGGGCTATAATTTCAGAAGTTACCCTTTGAGAAGCTTCTTGAATGACTTCAACAGAAAGTTCCCGGAGCAGCTCCAGAAAGCGGATAGTGTCTGACTTAGTGAGTCGTTTCCTGCGTTCGGCAACCAGCAGAACATTGGCGACTTCCAAAGGCCAGACAGCCGGAACTCCAGCTGTCATTGTCTCCAATGCGGTCAGCACGCTGTCTGCGTAGTCGTCCTCTTCATCGTCAAAACACCAGGACATCACAATTGAGTTGTCCACAACAAAATCAGCCATTATCGCCTGCCCTCGTCAATCATCTCCCGGATGGTGAGGCCTTTGAGTCGATGTCTGCGCCGGAATGCTCGCAACTCGGCGATAACCTGTTTCGGCGAACTGTTATGTACTCTTTCAGGGGGCTGAAGCGTGGCTACGGGTACCCCGTGTTTGGTGATGATGATTTTTTCTCCCCGGCTGACGCGGTTAAGCAGTTTGGGAAGATGGGTTTTTGCTTCATAAGCACCGATGGTTTCCATAATGTCTCCTTGGGTTGCGAAATAGACTGGTTTAAGACCAGTCTACCATTAATGTGTCCCGTCTGTCAATCGTTGATGCTCTTTGTACTTCGGCTTTTGCTGCGCCGTTCTCCGGGAGACAAGAACTTCAGCCACCTGCTCCTGTCTAAAGCCAGCCTTCCTGCGGAATTCTTCCAAGTAGCATGGCTGGATTGTTTTTCAATAAGTAAAACGGGGTCAGACCTCTATTGCCGTCCGTATTCATTCGTGGTTGCCTCCATTCAATAGCCTTCTACTTTCCAACCTTTCACGAATTTCAATCAGGGCAGTGTGCAGTTTCTTCTCCAGTAGCTCTTTCGGCGGAAGTTCCGTCCAGTATTCGGCAACCATGATGTTGTCTTTCTGCATATTCAGGAGTTCAACCTGTTCGGTTCCCGCTTCGGCACATAGGATCAAACCGATAGGAGCTTCTTCACCGGACTGTCGCTCGTATTTATTCAACCACCTGAGATAGAGTTCCATCTGACCTTTGAAGGCTGCTTTGAAACGACCAATTTTCAATTCTTCAGCAACCAAACGTTTTAGTTTTCGGTGGAAGAAAAGCAAATCAAGGTAAAAGTCATCTTCATCAATAATCATGCGTTTTTGGCGTTCCACAAAGGCGAAGCCATTCCCCAACTCCAGAATAAACAGCTCCAGCTCTCTGATAAGTGCGCTTTCCAGTTCATTTTCAAGATACCCTTCTTTGAGTCCCAGAAAATCTAGAAAGTAAGGATCCTTAAAATTCCCTATAAGATGCTCGAATTTATAGAGACTCATTTTGGTATCAGCTAGTTCCGAGCGCTCAAAGGCTTTGCGTTCGATCTGACTTCGTAATTCTCTTTTACTCCATGATGCTTCACAGGCAAGTTCAGCATAGAACATTCTGGCAGACTCACTTTTCAACGGGATAATCGCCAGAAAATGCGACCAGCTCAATTGTCGTGCCAATGGAACGACAATCTGAACATCTGGAAACAGCTCGGCAAATTGCATCATTCTCCGCAGATTTCTGGCTTCAAAGCTTTTGCCATAGCGTTCAACGAGCTGTTTCGCGAGTGACACGACAACCTGTTTGCCATATTCCGCCCGTTCACCATGAAGTGCTTCGTCGTTGATTCTTTTTCCTACCTGCCAATAGGTCATTGTAATAGCACTGTTTACTGCTGCGACCGCCTGACCCTTTCCGCGTTCAATTAGTATCTGAAGGTCGTTGAGAAGGTCACGGTGCTGTCTGTTCGGCAACGAACTGTCTTGTTTATTCTTGCTCATTTTTAATATCCATTTTCTCCATAGAATTCGAGGGGGGATCATTTTCGGGTGATCTTGCCGAAATGATGCTGACTGCATGGATTATCCAGTATAACTTTGTCCTTGCAGATCATCATTCTGACATAAAAAAAGCCCGCTAACCAGTTAAGGTTGCGGGCTTTAATGGACTTCTATGGATGCTGCTGTATTAAGATATGGTGCCGAAGGCCGGAGTCGAACCGGCACGGGTGTAACCCACTACCCCCTCAAGATAGCGTGTCTACCAATTCCACCACTTCGGCACGCAAAATAATATGTCTTGTTATTCAGCCTTTTCCTGGGCTGGTTCTGCTATTGTTTCCTGCTCAACCGGAGCAGCTTGTTCTGCTGTCTGTTCTTCAGGAGCAGGTACGGTTTCCTGAACCTCAGCTATAGGTTCTTCCTCCACCAGAGTATCCTGAATAGTTTGGTAGAGCTGATCCTCTTCTTCTGCAACAGGCTCTTGGGTAACTTCCTGTTCAGCAGGTGAAGGAGTTTCCTGTGCAGGCTGGTCAAGCTGCACTTCAGTTCCTGGCATAGGAATGGTCACCGGAGCTTCTTTTTCCACTGGTGCAGTTTCCTGAGCTGGGATCTCTGTCATAATGGAGCCAGTGCTTTCATGAGCAGAAATATAGGCCAAGGAAACCGAAGTGCCCATAAATACAATTGCTGAAAAGGTCGTAATCTTATTCAACAGAGGCACTGGCCCTTCTGAGCCAAAAACTGATTGGCCGGAACCGCCAAAGGTGGCACCAATATCAGCTCCTTTGCCATGTTGCAACAGCACGATGGCAATGAGGAAAAGAGAAACCAGTATATGTACTATAATAAGTAAGGTCGTCATGTAAAATTGATTATCCTTGCAAAGGACTCGGCCTGTAATGCTGCGCCGCCCACCAGAGCACCGTCAACATCAGGTTGAGCCATGAGGCTGTCAATATTTTCAGGTTTGACCGAGCCACCATACAATATCCTGACTGCGTCGGCAAGTGTTTTTTCATATAAATCAGCAAGAGCTGTACGAATAAAGGCATGCACTTCCTGAGCCTGCTCTTTTGTTGCTGTTCTTCCGGTTCCAATGGCCCACACCGGTTCATAGGCCACGACTACCTGTTTCATCTGGTCTGATTGGACATCTTTCAGACCTTGGCGGAGCTGCTCTTCAATAACCGTGAAGGTCTTTTCCTGTTCCCGTTCTTCCAGGGTCTCACCAATGCAGAGAATGGGGGAGAGACCAAATTGCAGGGTACCTGTGAGGCGTCGATTGACCATGGCATCGTCCTCGCCAAAGACGTGACGACGTTCAGAATGGCCGAGAATAACCATATCAACTCCAATATCCTGGAGCATGGGCGGTGAAATTTCACCGGTAAAGGCACCTTGTTTTTCCCAGGCAACGTTTTGGGCTGCCACCCGCACCGGGCTGTCCGCCACAACCTCTTTGACAGCAGCCAGAGAGAGAAAGGCCGGGGCGATCATCACTTCCCGGTCTGTAAGTCCTGTACTGGCAGCAGCTACAGCCCGGGCCAGTTCCACAGACTCAGCGCGGGTGAGGTGCATTTTCCAGTTGCCAGCTATCAGCGGTGTTCCTGCCATCTTTTCCTCCAAAGAATTCGGTTCATCAAAGATGATTTTCAAGGTTTGAAAACGACTCAACGAGACCCAACTCGTTGCAAAACGTTGCACAGTCCTGTTCAGTCTTCTGCACAAACGTGCGACCTGTGCTCCAACCTCAGTTCCAGGTTATTGACTGCACTGACGATCCTTTATTGGCTGCCGCCAACTCGCGTTCAGTCTCAAGCAGATCATTCAAGGCTTCTTCTACGGCTGCTGTGGCCTGTATTTCTGCAACGCGGAGAGCTTCCTCTGCATTTCGAACGGCGATGAACTTATCCAGCCTCTTGCGCAGTTCATCTGCTGAAATCGGTACGTTGGCAAATCTTGGGTCGTTGGTCAGCAGGTCAATGATCTTCCTGGCCTCGGCGATAAGCTCTGTCTCACTTTTCGGCAATTCTTCTTCCATAGCACCTCCTCCTGCACTTTTTATTCTTCCAACGCCTTCACACCAGGCAGTTCTTTACCCTCCATGAGCATAAGAAAGGCCCCGCCACCAGTAGACATATAGGAAATGTTTTCAGCTTCTCCGGACAAACGAACCGCAGCATTGGAATCTCCGCCCCCGGTAATGCTCAGGGCATGGGCCGAAGCCACGGTATGGGCCAGGGCCATGGTTCCTCGGGCATAGGCATCCATTTCAAAGGCACCCATAGGGCCATTCCAGATGATGGTCTTGGCATCAGCCAGGACTTCAGAAAAGCAGATTACCGAGGCCGGGCCAATATCCAGGGCCATCCAGTTGTCCGGGATATCCTGGACAGTGACCTGTTTACAGACCGCATCCGGGACGAATCGCTCCGCTGCTATCACATCCACAGGCAAGTAGACTTTAACACCTTTTTCCTTGGCGTCAACCAGCAATTGCCGGGCATTATCCAGCAGGTCGTCCTCCACCTTGGAAGCACCCACGGAAGAGCCTTGGCTTTTGAGAAAGGTATTAGCCATAGCTCCGCCGATGAGCAGGCAGTCCACCTTGTTCAGCATATTGGTCAGGGCCTCCAGCTTGCCCGAGACCTTAGCCCCACCCACAATGGCAACCAAGGGCCGCTGGGGTTCATCAACCGAACGATGGAAATAAGACATCTCCTTGTCCAGCAGCAGGCCGGCAGCTTTTTCCGCACAGTTTGCCGGGATTCCAGTGACTGAGGCATGGGCCCGATGGGAGACAGCAAAGGCATCATTAATATAGACATCTGTCAAGGCGGCCAGTTGCTGGGCAAAGGTCGGATCGTTGGCCTGCTCTTCTGCATGAAAACGAAGATTTTCCAGCAAAACGATATCACCGTTGTTCATGGATGCAACTGCGCTTTCTGCTTCAGATCCCACGCAGTCCTGGGCCAGCTGAACAGGTTTGTCAAGCAGGGAAGACAGGTAGCTGGCAACTGGTGCCAGGGAGTATTTCTCCACCCGCTGTCCTTTGGGACGGCCCATATGGGAGGCCAGAATAACTTTTGCTTTCTGTTCTAAGGCATATTGAATCGTGGGGAGAACCGTGCGGATACGCAGGTCATCGGTAATTTCGCCCTGCTCGTTCATGGGCACGTTAAAATCCACCCGGATCAGAATGCGTTTGCCGCTAATATCAAGGTCACGAATTGTTTTCATATTGCTTTTGTCAGGAAATTTCAATCCGAATTATACTCTGTAAGGGCACGGCGCGCCGTGCCCCTACACCATCCGTTCAGCCACAGAAACCGTCAGGTCACCAAGCATATTGGTGTAGCTGCCCAGCTCATTATCGTACCAGCCGTAGATCACAGCCTGAGTAACCGGAACCTCCAGAACAGGTGCTCCCTGCCCCGGCTCAAAGTTACAGCTTTTCAGGTTTTTCAGGTTGACCTTCAGGGAAGCGGTTCGGGTATGGGTCTCTGTGGACTCAATCACTGTGGCAGCCTCTGGGGTGCCGATGATATCAGAAGATACATTCTGGCCTGTAGAGTACTTAAGATACGGGGTAGTGTCTGCATAATCTTTGTAGATGCTGTTGATCAGATTACGCTTGATCGGGTTTTCCAGTTCATCCTGAAGATTGAGGACCAGCACGATCAGAGAACCTGTGGAGGTGGGGATTCGGACAGACTCAGCAATAAAACCAATGCCCTTCATCTCCGGGATTACCAGGCCCAGGGCCTTGGCAGCACCGGTGGTGGTCATGATGATATTATTGAGGATAGAGCGGTTCTTCCGCAGATCACTAGCCCCGGCAGCAGGTACAGAATCCAGGACATTCTGGCTTCCTGTGGCCGCATGCACAGTGACCATTGAGGCAGTGAGCATCTGGTCGGCCCCAAAATGATCCATGAGTGGCTTGATCATGTAGGACAGGCAGGTAGTGGTGCAGGAGGCTGCCGAGATAATGGAGTGTTGCTCCGGCTTGTAATCATCATCATTAATGCCCATCACCGTAGTTATGGCGTCCTCTGGCATGTCAATGCCTTTGGCCTTGATCTTAAACGGGGCAGAGACCATGACCTTCTCAGCTCCAGCCTGAAGATGACCGCGCACAGAGCCTCGTTCTTCTTCGGCATCAGCTGTGGGATCCTTAAACACGCCAGTGATGTCAGCAACAATACGGACATTATTGTCCTGCCATTTGATGTCCTTGGGGTTACGGGCCTCACGCAGGATGGTGACCGGAACACCGTTTATAGTCATGGTGCCTGCTTCCTCGTTCAGGTTTTCAATGGCCCGGCCACCTTTATGTCCATGAAGATAGGTGGACAGTCTCCCGTAGGAAGAATCTTTTTCAATGGTTGCAGCAATGTCTTCCAGGCCAGTACCAGCCTGACGCCCAAGGTTGACAACAATTTCTGAGAAGAATTTTCGGGAAACATGATGCCAGAGTGAGAGTTTTCCAATTCTTCCAAGGCCGTTGATTCCAAGTTTCATATTAAATGCTCTCCTTTTTTTGTCCATAAGACCGTTCCGGCTCAGTAATTATGGATACTGTTTGATAAGAATGGTCTGTGTCCGCTCATTGCGTGTGGACATTTTATAACAAATGGAAGTATGATGTTCTGAATCAAAGTTCTATATATGGTATAAATGCATTTATTACAATCGAAAATCGCTCTGCCGGGGAAAAACAATCTTGTCTCTTCTCGTTTTATATGAGTACGAAGTGGTAAATGGCTTTGAAGTCTGGGCTGGAACATGATAAGAAAAACTGACAGAGACCTACGCCGTTGTATATTTGATTTTTTAACGATAAAAAATTTGTCAGAAAAATCTTGTCAGTAAGGGAATACGAAATGGTTTTGTTTTTCCTGGCTGACATGTATCTTTAACTTGAGTAGAACACCGCATGTTTACCAAAATTCTTATAGCAAACCGGGGTGAAATTGCCTGTCGCATTATCAGAACAGCACGGGCAATGGGGATTAAGACTGTTGCTGTGTTTTCCGATGCTGATCAAACAGCCCTGCATGTTCGGATGGCTGATGAAGCAGTCCATATTGGTGCTTCTGCGCCAACAGCAAGTTACCTGGACCTGGAAAAAATAATTGATGCCTGCAAAAGTACTGGTGCTGAGGCTGTGCATCCGGGATATGGTTTTCTTTCGGAAAACCATACCTTTTGTCAACGTTTGGGTGAAGAAGGGATTGTCTTTATCGGGCCTCCGGTTGGAGCCATAACCAGTATGGGGGATAAGATCACTTCCAAGCAGATTGCTGACCAGGCTGGTGTGCATACCATACCTGGCTATGACGGTATTTTGGACAATGCTGACCAGGCTGTGGAAAAGGCCGCAGAGATCGGCTATCCGGTGATGCTCAAGGCCACTGCCGGAGGCGGGGGCAAGGGCATGCGGATTGCCCGTAATGAGCAGGAATGTCGGGATGGTTTTGAGCGGGCCGCTGGTGAGGCCCAATCCAGCTTTGGTGATGATCGTATCCTGATTGAGAAATTTATTGAGCAGCCCCGTCATATTGAAATCCAGGTCATGGCGGATCAGCATGGCAATGTGGTCTATCTGGGAGAGCGGGAATGTTCTCTGCAGCGGCGGCATCAAAAGGTCATTGAAGAGGCCCCATCGCCTTTTCTCACCCCGGAGACCCGGCGTCAGATGGGCGAACAGGCCGTGATGCTGGCTCAGGCTGTTGATTACATTTCAGCCGGGACTGTGGAATGCATTGTTGATCAGGAGCAAAATTTTTATTTTCTGGAGATGAACACCCGTCTCCAGGTGGAGCATCCCATTACTGAAATGGTCACTGGTTATGACCTGGTGGAGCTGATGATCCGGGTTGCTGCTGGTGAGCCCCTGCCCATGAGCCAGGATGATATTGAACTCAAGGGCTGGGCCCTGGAATGTCGGGTCTATGCAGAAGATCCGGTGCGTGATTTTTTCCCCTCTACTGGCCGGGTCACAGTGTATCAACCACCCTATGAAGACGGGAAGAGCGTTCGCCTGGACAGCGGTATTATTGAAGGAAGCGAAATCTCAGTCTATTATGACCCCATGATTTCCAAATTGGTCACCAGGGGAGAGGACAGAGAAGAGGCTATTTCTTCAATGCAGGACGCTCTTGATGAGTATGTGATTCAGGGCGTATCCACCAATATTAATTTCCTGGCCGCCTTGGTGGCCCACCCCCGCTTTCAGCAGGGTGATCTTTCCACTGGTTTTATTGAAGAAGAATTTACTGATGGCTTTCGTGATACTGAGACCACGGTAGATGCTCCGGATGTCCCTATTGTGGTGGCAGGTATTGTCCATCGACTGTACATGGACAGAGCAGCCAGGATCAGTGGTCAAATGGCCGGACATGAACGTCGGGTCCAGGATTCCTGGGTGGTTATTGTTGGTGAGGAGCATATGTCCTTATCGGTGAAACCGTTTCAGGCTGATTGCGGGTATCGGGTGGATTATAACGGCAGCAATTATCGGGTCAAGACGGATTGGCAGTTTTCCCAACAGGTCTTTCACGGGACCATTAATAATCAGCGGTTCTGTCTTCAGGTCAGTCGTCAGGGACTTGGTTATTCTATTTGCTATCGTGGCCTGCGCATTGATGCCCTGGTCGTAGCTCCCAATGTGGCTGAACTCTATCGGTTTATGCCGAAGACAGCAGCTCTTGATTTGTCCAAACTTGTGCTTGCGCCTATGCCGGGTTTGCTGGTTAAACTTGCTGTTGAAGCTGGAGACGAGGTCAAGGTCGGGCAGAAACTGGCTGTGATTGAGGCCATGAAGATGGAGAATGTTCTCCGTGCCCCGGCAGATGGGGAGATTGCCAATGTTGCTGTCAATCTGGGCGAGTGCCTGACCGTTGATCAGGTTATTCTGGAATTTGCATAAACCTGGAAGATTCGATAAATACTGTAGGGGCAGGTCCCCGTGCCTGCCCGATGTGCAGTAGGGGCGGTTCGCGAACCGCCCCTACAAAAACGGCAATTTAATAATTCAAGGGGTAAACCTGTGTGTTTACCCTTGTCACCATCCAAAAATAAAGGGCAGACACATAGGTCTGCCCCTACGGAGCCTGCCGGAATAACACGGTAGGGTATTAAAACTTCAGGATGAAGAGTCTTTTTGCTTTTTTTCTTAGTATGTTTTTGGTTACCGGTAATCTGTCGAATTTTGCCGTAGCTGCAACAGATCCATCCTTTCAGGCCTGGCTTAATGATTTCTATCCCCAGGCCGCAAAGCAGGGTATCAGCAAGAAGCTGTATCAGCAGGTCTTTGCCGGGGTAACTGCACCAGATCAGGAGGTGTTGCGCAAGGCAGCCTATCAGCCGGAATTTACCACCAAGATCTGGGATTACCTTGATACTGCTGTCAATGCTGCAGCCGTGGCTGAAGGTCGGGTGATGGCAAAAAAACACAAGATCTGGCTGGACAAGGTTGCAGCCCGTTTTGGGGTGGAAGGCCCTGTACTGCTGGCTATCTGGTCCATTGAGAGTCGTTACGGCGCAGTGCTGGATAAACCGGAACGGCTTCATTATGTACCTTTGGCCTTAGCTACCCTGGCCTATGGCGATAAAAACCGGAAGGAGTTTGCCCGCCAGCAATTACTTGCTGCTTTGCAGATGGTCAAAGAAGGTGACGTGGGGCGTGCGCAGCTTTACGGTTCCTGGGCCGGAGCAATGGGCCATACCCAGTTTATCCCGACCAGCTATCAGCTTTATGGGGTGGATATGGATAAGGATGGCCAGCGGGATATCTGGAACTCTGTGCCAGATGCCTTGGCTACCGCAGCAAATCTCCTGCATAAAAACGGCTGGCAGACCGGTAAGGCCTGGGGCTATGAGGTGCAGGTACCCAAAGGCGGGGTCCGCTACAAAGGAAAGACCAAGACCTTGGTTCAATGGAAAAAACTTGGTTTTACCCGTCCGAATGGTGGTTCTTTTCCTGAGCCTGGTACCCGGGCTGAGCTGAAAATGTTGGCTGGTGACCAAGGGCCTGGTTTTCTTTGTCAGCGCAATTTTTTTATCATCAAGCGCTATAATGCATCGGATTTTTATGCATTGGCTGTGAGCCTGCTTTCTGATCGTCTGGCTGGAAAAGCAGGGATGATCCAAACCTGGCCCAGACCAGCAGATGCACTTTTTGCTGAGGAAAAATTTAAGTTGCAGGAACTCCTGCAGGGCCAAGGTGTTTATGACGGGGCTATTGACGGCGATCTTGGCAGTGGAACCCGTAAGGGGATCAAAGTCTTTCAGAGCCGGATAGGAATGACTCCTGATGGGGAACCAACCCGTGCAGTCTTTGAGGCTTTGCGAAAGGCTGGAGGAAAATAAAACCTGACAATTTTTACCTTAAGGAAAGAATTGTCATGACTTTTTTTACCTTTAGGGTAAAATTGCCACATGAAGATTCGTTACCTTACTGAGGCCCTTCGGGAAGATGTTGAGAAGAAGATGGTGTTTATCGGCGGTCCCCGTCAGGTCGGCAAGACCACGCTGGCCCGTTATCTCGCTGAAAAATATCAGCATAATATCTATCTGAACTGGGATAATCCTCAACATAAGACACAGATTACAGGGCAGCAATGGCCCTTGACCGCAGAATGCCTGGTCTTTGATGAACTTCATAAGTACGAGAAGTGGAAGAGCCTGATCAAGGGAATCTGGGACACCAGAGACAATCAGGAGAAAATACTGGTAACTGGCAGTTCTCGTCTGGACATTTTTCGGAGATCCGGAGATTCCCTGCTGGGACGCTATCATTACCATGTTCTGCATCCCTTTTCGCTCAGGGAGATGAATAACGCTCCGACTGCATTGGATATGCCTTCATCCTGTCATGAAATTGATTGCACTGGTTCAGGGCAGGGGCTGACAGAGCTCTTTCGTTTTGGCGGTTTCCCAGAACCCCTGCTTGAAGGTTCTGAGCGTACCTTGCTTCGCTGGCAGAATGCCCGTTTTGAACGAATTTTCCGGGAAGATATCCGGGATACGGAAAATGTTCGGGCACTTTCTCAGGTTGAGCTGCTCGGTGCATTGCTTCCCAAGCGGGTTGCTTCCCCCCTGTCTCTATCCTCTATGTCTGAGGATGTGCAGGCCAGCCCAAAATCCATTACTTTCTGGATGGATCTCCTTAGTCGTAATTACTACTGTTTTCGGGTCATGCCGTATCATAACAGGCTGGAAAGGGCCTTGAAAAAGGAATCAAAATATTATCTGTGGGACTGGTCTGAGGTGAAAGCGGAAGGTGCGCGTTTTGAAAATATGATCGCCTCCCACCTGCTCAAGTTTTGTGATTGGTACTATTATGTGTTTGGTATTAAGGCCCGGCTTTGGTATATCCGGGACCGGGATGGGCGAGAAGTGGATTTCCTGGTCACATGGGGAGAAACGCCTTGGTTTATGGTGGAATGCAAGTTGACCAGAGGGCCTGCTCAACCGCTTAGTTATTTTGGTGAGCGGCTTGATGTTGCCCAACGTTTTCTGGTCACTTTGGATGAGAGACACCATTATCTGGATAGGAAGACCGGGGTGCAGGTGGTGCCTGCCCGGCGTTTTTTGATGGGGTTGGTTTGAGGGGTGTGTTACTGTTGGCACTGTTCTCTGTTTTTTTGCGCATTTCACTATTTCCCAAGCCTTTCTCATGTATATGCTCAGCACAGTCAGTGGCATGACTGTAACCTTGCAACCTTCCAGGTCAATTCTCCTGCGAAAAAAGCCTTTGTCGCAATACAAATGCCTCGCGTCGGGTCGGATTGGCCCGCTCCAGTTTACTGAGCAGATGCCGGGATGCCTCCTGATCCTCCGGATAGAGATCATAGGCAATAGAGAGCAGGGGGTAATAGGCAGCGGAAAAATCAATACTTTTTCGCACCACCTTGAGCAGAGGATCACTGACCTGCTCGTAGAGCTGCCGTACGTTACGGGGTCGTTGCACATCCACTCCCACCCTGAGAAAGCTGTTCCGGGCCCGCCAATAGGCTGGAAGACGCTCACGGGCAAACATATCTTCCTCAGTAATGGCTTCCGCCAGAACAGTCTCGGGATCAGGTTGTTCAAAAGCGGCAATCAGAGCCAGGAGACGGGTATGGGGCGAAGCGGGATTGCTGTAGGCAAAACGAGGGGCCTGAAAAAGCACCACAGGATGGGCATCGGTGTTAATCGGGCTGGCAGCGGTGTATTTTCTCAGCTCTGCATGACCGGCAAGAAAGGTACCCAACAGGCTGTATCCGCTGTCATAGCCGAAGGACGTCGCCATATGCCGCATGCCCTTGCTGCTGAGGCGCTTCCGGTACCAGTTTTCCGGAAAACGGAGTGGCTTTTTTGCTCCAACCAGGGCGATAATCGGATAATCCAGGCTGTAATGGCCGAGAAAGGCCTGACCCTCGGGAAATGCCTGTAAAAAGGTCTTGCTGATGACCTTGAACATCTCCAGATCCAGCTGATACAGGGGCAACCACTGACAAAAGATCCCATCCTCACTGAGCAGATGACGGATAGCAGTAAAATGCTCCACAGTGTAGAGGCTTCCCGCCCCGTCACGGGAGGGATGAAAGAGATCCGCGACAACGAGATCATATTGTTTTTCTGTAGCTGTGACAAAACGACGGGCATCTGCAGCTATGAAATGGAGATTTTTCGCCTTGCTCAGATCACCGGTTGCCTTGCTGAACCAGGGGATCAGATCAATGACCTCGGGCAACAGTTCCACGCCATCAGCTTGCAATCCCGGATATCCGGCTACTCCGGCAATGGTGGCACCGGTTCCTAATCCAAGGAAAAGGGCTGTTTCCGGAGCAGGATGAAGGAGCAAGGGCAGCAGGGCCTGACGACGATCAGAAAAAACCGAGGTGGTACCGCCCATCTGTAAATGATTGTTCACCTTTAAATGCAGGGCCTTGTTCGTATCCTGAACAACGGCAACCGAGGCCATAATACCCTGCCTGTATTCCTGCACGGTCTCGCCGTCAGTAAGGTGAATAAAACGATAGGAAGCAGGCAGGAGAGCAAGGCCCAGAGCAATTGAAGCGGGTAGGGCCGTAGGCAGAAAATCCGCCCGGCGGAATTGCGGCAGCAGGAGGAGATATCCTGTGGCCGCAACCAGTAAGGTCACCTTCATTCCCCAGGCTGGCAGCAGGATAACACCGAAGAGGAGCGGAGCAGCCGCACTTCCCAAGGTATTGCAACAGAGGGCGTGTCCCACCCCGCCATCAGAGCGTCGCAGGCTCTGGGCCAGATGGCTGAACAAAGCCCCCATAGCAACAGTGGGTAAAAAGAGGAAGAACAGGGCCGTGACCATCTCAACAAAGACTGCGGCCCAAAATCCTGTGCCGATCATACCCTGCAGGGCTGTGAAAAGAACTTCCGCATATTGGAGGAGAAAGACCGTTATCAAACAGCAGAGCCCTGTGGCCCGGAGTAAAGAGGTCAGGGTATGCCGACTCTTGGGATAGCGGAGGGAGCGTTGGTAACAAGCTGCTCCCGCAGCCGTGCCAAAGAGATAGACTGTAAGAATGGCGGCAAAGGAAAACACCGTATTGGCAAAGAGCTGGCTCAACACCCTGACCATGAGCACCTCAAAGCCGATTCCCAACAGACCGGTAGCGAAAAGGATGCAATATATCCGCCCCCTGCTGATCTCGTTGTTATCGGAAAAGGAAGACAGATCTTTCCCTGTTGATTGCCCCTTTTCCTGTGGAGTCGGGATAAACAAAAATACCCCGAGGGCAGCAAAGATATTCAACGTGGCCAGCAGGATGCCGGTTATGTGCAGGCCGACCAGAGGCATGATAAAAAAAGTTGTGGCAAAGGTGCCGAGCATGGCCCCCAAGGTATTAACACTGTAGAGTCCTCCCACGGCCCGTTGTTTTCTGTTGAGCTGAGTAAAGAGCCGTTCCATTGCAGGCAGGGTGCCGCCCAGGGCAAAGGTGGCCGGAAGGAGCAGGATAAAGGGGTAGCAGAAGGAGATGGTCCAGTGCCGGATTGTTGTGGGGTCCACCCCGATAAGGGATGCTGCTACCGGATTAAGCTGAGGAATAAGCAGCAGCAGTGCAAGAGCCCAGAGGCCGATAAGCAGCTCCAGCCCGGCGTACCAGAGTCTTGGTCGGGAAGAGCGACTCACCGGACGGTCAAGGAACCAGGCCCCCAGGGCAAGACCGCCGAAGAAGGCTGTAAGCACAGCAAGGGTGGACATGGTCTCATGTCCCAGACTCACAGCGAGCATCCTGGTCCAGAGGATTTCATAGCCGAGTCCGGCTATTCCGGAAAGAAAAAAGAACAGGTAAAGGATTTTTTGTGCCATATCTGATCGTTACGCTGAGGATTCATACAAAAGAAACAATCTGCCCCCAAAGAGGGTGGTTTTCTCCGACAAAATAAAAATGCGAGGAGACATGCCCCTCGCATCAACACACCTGCAATGTAATTAAGCCGGTGTTACTGAACCTCAATATAGATCGGGTTGGAGTAGAACCAGAGATCAGCATAGGCCTCAGCAACTTCGTCAAGCTTACTGTTGGTGGTTATTTCAACACCGTCAATGAGTTGCTCCGCCAGTTCATCTGCATACATAGCTGCATAGATGTTATCATTAGCCTCTGTATCGGCCAAGGGATTACCTTCTTGATCGGTCTCAAAGGGAACATTGGCAGGCAGGTTGGTGCCGCGCAGACGGAGGAACATACTGTCGTCTGCGTTCAAGGTGTATTTCACCTGGATGACCCCGTTTTTGTTTGCCTTCCAGTTGCTGTTATTAAAGGTGGCCGTGACTGCGGTATCCGTGCCGTAATCCGTGGCAACCGGATCGTTCATATCAGTTGCAGGCACATTGCCGGTAATGGTGCCGGTGATCATATCAACATGGTCAAGGACAGGCATGTTCAGGGGTTGGGAAATACCGATCTGAGCCAATGAAGGATTATCAAAGGCAAACGGGCTGTTATTGGGCCACTTGGGATCACGCATCAGGATCTTCACCGTTACCTGCTCGCCGGGAGCAACCTTCAGGGTTTCACCCATCATGGCCTCTTCACCGGCTGCGTTCTCAACAGTGAAGATCAGTTTATCAATCAGATCACCCTGCACATTCCAGGAGTTACCGGAACGGTTGCCGTCAAAGACCGCCTGAATTTTATCCTCAGCATTGGTATCGATATAGGTATAGATCTTCTGATACTCACCGGGCCAGAAATCACTGCCGCCCATGGACCAATGCCAGTGATCGTCCGAGCTGGCAAAGTTGAAAAATTTACGTCCTTCAGCAGACAGGGCATCCCAGAGACCGCCCACCTTGGCAGCATAGAAACCGGTTCCGCCGTAGGTACCTCCGCCCAGAGATCTGCGGCTGAATCCACGGTCGCTTGAGGTCTGGTGACCGGGCTGACCTTCAAAACCGATAGCCACATCCGGGCCTGCATCCATCCAGTTCCGAAAATCTTCAATCACATAGGTCCACTTCCGCTCAACATGGGCCGGAACAACCCAGGCATCACCCACACCCTGATCTTTCAGGGCCTGCATCCACTGTACGCCTGAGATGGCGTCTTCTTTATCATCGTTTGTTTTACCCAGGGTACCGAAACCTTCCAGCAAACCCGGCTCACCGTTGCGGCTGGTGTCATCATCGGAGCGATCAAAGCGGTACTCAAATTCGCTGATAGCGGTGGCTGTGCCGTCGTACTGATAAACAGCAGTGGAGCAATGCTCATGGCCGGGGACATTCTGTTCTAGGCCGCTGATGATAATTTTATCCGGGTATTGGGCACGGGCTTCTTCAATATCCGGGTACACATAGTCGCGCAGACTCTGCCAACGCCACATCTCCTGGTGACCGCCGGACATCTCCACATCCCCGAGAATCGGGTTGACGGGATAAACAGTCGGATCATCCCATTTTTCGCCATTACCATCCCGGTTACGCTCGCCGCCATGCTCGGAGTTGGCCCACCACTGGAGGTAGTTGTTGTTCTGCGTCATCATTTCGGAAAACGGATGGCCGCCGTCGGTGTACAGTGAATGCTGGTGAAAATCACCGGGCAGGTACTCACCGGCATTGGCTGCCGAGACCAACATCAACGGGGCGGCAGCTGTTGCCAGGGCCAATGTTTTCAGGTAACCTTTCTTCATTGTTGCAATCCCTCACTTTTCCTTGAAGTATATGACCCGGAGTCTCCAGGGCCATCGGACTTTTCCGCCTGACCCGCCCACCGGATCAGGGGGAATTTTTTGAGCAGGGAAGAAAACAATGCCTGCATCGCAGATGCGGCAGACCGAAACGGTTCAGCAGCATCAACAGAGACAGCAGACAGCTTTTCCTCTCCGCATTTCCAAGGCCACTATCTACTGTTTATGTTGTTTTTTGATTACTGTTTGATGAAAACCGGATTGTTTTTTGATAAGGAGAATATTAGAGCGGGGGGTACGGGAAAAGAAGAAGGGCGGGGCAGGGGCGGGAGGTGATTTGGAGTGTGGCTCTGCCGCCAAAGCCTGATCAGGGGCTGAGGCTCCGGCGGCAGAGGGAGGGAAAAGGACTACAGGACTGCGGTTACGGTATTGCTCGGAGAACCTGTTCCGGCGGAGTTTTCTGCGATGATGCGGAACTCCAGCGCAACTCCGCACTCAAGGCCGGTAAGTTCCGCTGTGGTGGAAATGCCTGCGCCCTTTAAGATCCAGTCCCCGGCCGGATCAACCGTTCTCATCTCCACCCTGTAAAAGGCCGGTTTGCCGCCGCTCTGCGGCTTATTCCAGGTCAGTTGCACCTTGCCTGCGTCCTGTTCAGGAATCGCCAGACTGCCGGGCTGGCCCGGAGGGGCAAGGGGACTTGGCTCCGCCCTCGGTCCCCAGCCGATAAGGGAAAGCTCGGCCGGACTCGTCACCGCATGTTTGGCATAGGAGATATCGTCCTTCATCTTGTCGCTTAATCGGGCATACTTGTCGGTTTTGACCTCTGTGGCGGCCTTGGCTGCTGCCTGGGCAGCCACCTGGGCATCGTCGGCTTCAACCGCTTCATCCCGTGCTTCCCTGAGTTCCTGCGGAGGAACCGGGGGCGAGGGAAAAACCGATTTATTTTCTTCCAGACCTGCAATCATTTTTTCGGCAAGGGCAAGGATATGCGAAATATCCAGGGGGAACGTAGGCATAGGGAACCTCCATCGAGTTTGATTTGTCGGGGATGAAACATTGTTTATTGCGGATTAAAGATGATCCGCAACAGATAAGACTTGATTTGTTGCAGATAAGGCTTGAGATAGAGCTGCTCAAGCCTTATCTGTACCGCATGGACTTAATCCAGAGCAGATGGAACGTTATGCGTTGTAATGTGCGCTTGATATGTGACAGATGAAGCTTTATGTGGTGCAGATGGAACGCTGTCAGGACGACATCAAGCTTTATCAGAGACAGATTGAGCGTGATCTGCTCCATATGAAGTGTGATTCGGGGCAGATCAAACGTGAAGAGCAGCAGGTTGAACGTGTTTTTCCGTGCCTCATGTTCTGTGGCCATATCCTGCTTTTCCATCCGGTGCGGATAGACTGTCGGGAGGGAGTGCTTGCGGCTCTTTGTTGTCTCGTTGAGTGCAAAGATAAGCAATTATGCCGAGATGTCAAGCCATTTTACCTTGATTTTTTTAGGGGTGGTGGTATGGTTTTGTTGTTGCGGGGAAAAGAGGAGGGAAGAGCTTGACAAATCCCTGCGGACAACTTGGTTCTGCCAAATTATCTATAGCAAAGTCAAAGTATATCAAGAAGTAAACGAGAAATGATGAGAGCAAATACAAAACACAACTAAAATATCCAGCATAATGTAATGTCATTTCAGAGTAATATCTTCGATTCTAAATGCATTAATTTGGAGAATAACAATCATCTCCATTTTATCAATATTCCCATACTGAATGACACGATAACTGCTTATATCGATTCTAAAATTGTTTCTATTTGCGAAGGGGAAACAGAAACTAGCTTAGATATAATTAAGCAGCGACTCATAGACGACTTGACCACTAAAAAAGGCTCTAATCTTGAGATGGGTACAATTGCTGAATTTTTCGGACATCTTTATTTAGTATCTGCTGAATTTCTCTCCTGTTGAATAATTTCATTGCGTTGCATGTCAAAGTATGCCATTCTTGAGTCGTCC
>JAABTP010000056.1 GCA_011389815.1 Desulfobulbaceae bacterium
CATCCTGGCAGGATTATCAAGAGGACGATTCCGGCAAAATAAAAATTTGTAGTGCCATAGGAATAGTCAAAAAATAAACAACTTGTTGTTTTTGCATAACTTTGACTTTTTATGTCACGAACTTGGGCTAAACCTGTCTGTGGAGTATATTAACTGGGCTGCAAATCAGATCGAAGGGAATACTACAGACGGCAGTTTTTTCGGACCGCTTGTCAGGGGATTGGAGCAGGAGGGGATTTGCGAGGAGTCTTACATGCCTTATGGTGCAAGCTATAGTCCGGGTGCCCCTCCGATCCCGACTTCTGATGCGATGAATGATGCAGCAGTAAGGAAGAACTACTATATCGCCTGGGTTAAACACTGGAATGTAAATACCGGGATGTCCCAGGACCAACTTGATGCAATGAAAGATCTGCTGGACAGAGGCCATCCTGTTGCTGTCGGGTCAAGATGGCTCTACAGTCCGGTCTTCAGCCTGGATCATGTTCTTCAGGTTCCGGCAGCCCATGAAGTGTTTGACGGTCATTCCGTGGTGGTTGTCGGTTATGACGATGACAGCGGATATCCCGGTGGTGGCTTTTTTATCATAAGGAATTCAAAAGGCCCCCTCTGGGAGGATAGCGGACATGCAAAGATACCGTATGAATATTATGCCCTGTATGGAAATGATGCCGTGGCACTGGATGTCCGCAGCAGTACGATGGGCCTGCATCTGCCGCCAGCTCTGCCGTTTATCCAGAAAAATAATGTGATTGAGTTTGAAGATCTGACTATCTCGCAATCCAGTCCTACTGCCAGTATCCAGAACATGGAAGGGTTCACTTCAGGGGTATGGAGCGAGAACCAGCAGGTTTTTCTGCCTGCTACAGCAGCCGAGGATTATGTTGAATTCTATCTGTTTTACCTGAAAGATACGGTAAAAGATATGAATGTCTTTTTCACCAAGGCTCCTGATTTCGGCATAGTTGACTTTTCCGTTAACGGGAACGTTGTTCTAGAAAATTATGATACCTATTCTCAGGTTGTTCAGCCTGCTGAACGCGTCAAGCTGGGAAAGGTGGCCCTGATCAACGGAATAAATACCTTTCGGGTGAGAGTAAAAGGAAAAAGCAGCAGCTCAAGCGGTTATAAAACCGGGGTGGATTTTCTTGAGCTGCTCACTCCATCACCAACCACGTCAAATCTGACCGGGGTGTATTTATTGCTGCTCTAGCATCAATTTCGCCCAAATATTGGCAGCCTTGAAAAAGGTGGTCAGGCCGTTTGGAAGGAGGCAATACTGAATCAATATTTATCACAACTGTTCAGCTCCTTCCTGCACCTCTGTTAAGCAGTCATGATCACTTTTGCAACAATTCAGTGCTCCTGATGAAAGAGACAACTCCCAACTTCAATCTTCTCTTCCGTACGGTGCCAATATTTGATGATAGGCCTGCTAGCCAAGCCCACTCTTGAAGAAATCAAGCTCTTACTGGAGCCTCTTTTCCCCTCCCAAAAGGGAGGGAAAGATATCATTTCGCGACCTGCTCCATAGCAACCGCAACCGCAACAGAAGCACCAACCATAGGATTATTCCCCATCCCGATAAAGCCCATCATTTCCACATGGGCCGGAACCGAGGAAGAACCAGCAAACTGGGCATCACAATGCATTCTCCCCATTGTATCGGTCATACCATAGGAGGCAGGACCAGCAGCCATATTATCTGGATGGAGGGTCCGCCCGGTACCACCACCGGAAGCTACGGAAAAGTACTTCTTGCCCTGCTCCAGACATTCCTTCTTATAGGTACCAGCGACCGGATGCTGAAAACGGGTCGGGTTGGTGGAATTACCCGTAATGGAAACATCAACGCCCTCATGATGGTTAATTGCCACACCCTCACGTACGTCATCAGCACCATAGCAGTTCACCTTTGACCGAGGTCCAGCAGAAAAAGGTTTTTGAGAAACAATATTCAAATCTCCACTGGCATAATCAAATTGGGTTTTCACATAGGTAAAACCGTTGATTCGGGAGATGATATAGGCAGCATCCTTGCCCAGACCGTTGAGAATAACCCGAAGGGGCTCTGTTCGTACCCGATTTGCTGATTGAGCAAGACCAATGGCTCCTTCTGCGGCAGCAAAGGATTCGTGCCCGGCCAGAAAGGCAAAGCAACGGGTTTTTTCATCAAGCAGCATAGCTGCCAGGTTACCGTGACCAATACCCACCTTGCGATTTTCCGCTACCGAGCCGGGAATACAAAAGGCCTGGAGACCAATACCCAGGGTAGAGGCAATCTCCACCGCCTTGGTCTGACCTTTTTTCAAGGCTATTGCCGCGCCAGCAATATAGGCCCAGCAGGCATTTTCAAAGCAGATGGGCTGCACCTCTTTGACGATTTTGTACACATCCAGGCCTGCATCAGTGCTCATTTTGCGGGCTTCTTCAAGATCTTTAATGCCGTGCTCAGCCAGAGCCGCATTGACCTTATCAATTCTTCGTTCGTATCCTTCAAACAATGCCATGATGTCTACTCCTGCCGGGGGTCAATAGTTTTCACGGCCTCGGCAAACCTGCCGTAGGTGCCAGTGGCCTCTGCCATTGCCGTTGCCGGATCAACGCCTTTCTTGACAGCCTCCATCATTGATCCCAGCCTGACAAATTTATAGCCAATAATCTCATCGTCTTTATCCAGGCCCAGCTCCATAACATAGCCCTCTGTTGTCTCAAGATAACGAGGGCCTTTGACCTTGGTACCATAGGTGGTACCGATAACAGAACAGCTCCCTTTGCCCAGATCTTCCAAGCCAGCTCCGATGGGCAGGCCGCCCTCGGAAAAAGCAGATTGGCTGCGACCATAGGCAATCTGTTTGAAAAATTCCCGCATAGCCACGTTGATGGCATCGCAGACCAGATCGGTGTTCAAAGCTTCCAGAATGGTTTTACCCGGCAAAATTTCCGAAGCCATAGCAGCTGAATGAGTCATACCGGTACAGCCGACAGTCTCAATCAAGGCCTCTTCAATAATACCGTCCTTGATGTTCAGCGTCAGCTTGCAGGCCCCCTGATGGGGCGCACACCAGCCCACAGCATGGCTCAGACCGTTAATATCTCCAATCTGACGCACTTGATTCCACTGTCCTTCCTGGGGGATGGGCGCAGGCCCGTGGTTTGCCCCCTGGACAACACAGTGCATCTCCTTTACTTCAGAAGAATAGTTCATAATGAGTCTCCACGGTGAATGAATAATAATTAAGGGTTGCATGATACATATAACCGGACAAAAATACCACGACAAAATTGCCATGATAGTACTGCAAGAGAGCTGGAAGGCCCTTCTCTTCCTTCCTTTTTTACAGGCATTAAAAGAGCTATTGCATTTATTTTCCGCTATGGTACTTGTTTACCTGCTCCTTCACAGACCAAATGACCAGAATAAAACCGCTGAATCTCATCAAGAAGTCCCCCTATGCTCCTCCCTTTGATCCGCCAAACAGGTACCCTCATCAAACGTTATAAACGTTTTCTTGCTGATATCGCTCTTGCCGACGGCACAGAGTTGACTGTCCATTGTCCCAACTCCGGTGCCATGCGGGGCTGCTCTGCCCCAGGGAGTCCGGTGGTGATTTCCAAGTCGGATAATCCCAAGCGCAAATATGCATGGACCCTGGAGATGGTGCAGGAAAACGGGGTCTGGATCGGGGTGAATACCGGCATGGCCAATAAGCTGGTCCATGAGGCCTTGCAAAACAGGATTATTGATGTTTTCGACCCCATCATATCAATACAGCCTGAGATCAAGGTTTCAGATAAGAGCCGCCTGGACTTTCTCCTCCAAACACAGGGCGGTCCAGTCTTTGTTGAGGTGAAGAACTGCTCTTTGGTGGAGGAGGGCAAGGCCATGTTCCCGGATGCGGTCACAACCAGAGGCACCAGGCATCTTCATGAGCTTGCCCAGTTGCTTGATCAAAGAACACGGGCTGCGGTCCTGTTTTGTGTCCAGCGCTCTGATGGCCGTTGTTTTGCCCCGGCCCGCCATATTGATCCGTTGCACGCTGAAACTCTGGTCGAGGTGCAGCAGCAAGGAGTGGAAGTGCTTGCCTATCGCGCTAAGGTCAGCCCGGAAGAAGTACGAATTACATCACCCTTAGAAATTTGTCCCATCTATCAGCAAGAACTGCAAAAGCAGTAACAAGAAAGGAAGATACATAGAATGAACACCCAACGCAAAAAAGCCGTTATTCTCCTCAGTGGCGGCCTGGACTCCACCACGGTCCTGGCTATTGCCCGCTCCAGGGGCTTTCAATGCCATTGCCTCAGCTTTCGCTACGGGCAAAAGCAGGATATAGAACTCCAGCGGGCAGCAGCCATTGCCCAACACATGGAGGCGGCAGAGCATCTTGTCCTACGCCTGGATTTAGGAATGATTGGTGGCTCTGCCCTGACCTCGGACATTGCCGTGCCCAAGGATCGGGAGGTGGAGGAGATGGAGCAGGATATACCAGTGACCTATGTCCCGGCCCGCAATATCATCTTCCTGTCCCATGCCCTGGCCTGGGCCGAGGTGATAGGGGCCACGGACATCTTTCTTGGTATCAATGCGGTGGATTATAGTGGCTATCCCGACTGTCGGCCTGAATTCCTCAATGCCTTTGAGCAAACTGCTAACCTGGGCACCAAGGAGGGCAGCACCGGATCACCGTTTACGCTGCATGCGCCCCTGATTGAGCTGAGTAAAAAAGAAATCATTGAGGTGGGAACCCGGCTGGGGGTGGATTATTCAGTGACTCACAGCTGTTATGATCCGGTGAACGGCCTTGCCTGTGGGCATTGCGATGCCTGCATCCTGCGGTTGCAGGGCTTTGCCGAGGCTGGATTGGTGGATCCTGCGCCGTATGTTGAGATCGGTTTTGGGGGACAGGAGGGAGTTCAGTAATCATCAAGGGGTTGCGGAGAGCCCGAAGTACCGCCCTTTACCCGATCAAGTGCGGCAAGCAATCGTTTTGCTTTCTTTAGAGATCGGAGCAGATGAGCTGTTTCCAGCATACCGGTCAGTTCGTCCGCAGGGATTTCACAGTCAAACTGAGGATGGTCAGATCTCAACCGCAGCCTGTTCATCCCAGTCTGGATTCAACCTATCGGCATCAAGGTACCCGTAGGGGTTACTGAGCACCCTGGTTTTCCCCAGCAGATAGTCGTTGGAGGGCTCATGGATATGGCCGTGGATCCAGGCTGCGGGCTGATACTCCATGATGATATCCTCCCAATGGTTGGCGTAACAGTCGTTCTTCAACCGCCATGCTTCTGATGGAGCAAAACTTCTCCAGCTGGGCGCATGATGGCTGATGCAGACGACCTGCTCCTCTGTGGCCCGGTGCAGGGTCTCCACAAAAAACTGTTCGTCCTTCCTTCCCCATTCATTTCCGTATTCGGCCTGATAGATGTCGTGGATCGCAACGAAATCATTCATAAGCAAGCGCGCCATCATGGACGTCTCTTCCCACCAGCCCGTGGCACCGATAAAGAGGACATTGTGGATGTGGGTTGTTGACCGGTTCAGGATGCGGACATTGGAGTACTGCTGTTCCGCCAACTCCTTATCCAGCTTTTCTTTTCCGGTTCCGTAATACTCGTGGTTGCCCGGAACAAAGAGGAACGGGCAGTGGGTGAGGTCGTCCAGCAGGTGCAGATAGCGGCCCACCTTACCGGACGGCTTCAAGTCTCCGGCACAGATAATCACATCCGCGTCCCTGTTGCCCGCCAGTCGCCTGGCGAGTTCTCCGCTGCCGAACTCGACATGGAGGTCTGAGAAATAATGGATCAACATAAATGATGTTTAATATACGCCCTGCTGGGCCTGACAAGCCCTTATGCCTTCTTTAGCTCCAGCATATCCACCAGCCTGCCGCCTAGAAATACCTATCCCGAAGATGATTTAAGTTGAATGCCTTAGCACCTTTTGCCAGTGCGGCGTTGTATAGGTTGAAGTCCGTTGTCAGCAGGGTGACATCTTTCTCAGCTGTCTCAAGCAAGGCGGTATCTGTAAGCCCCAGCCAAAGGAATTCACTACGCCGGGCCACTGAGCTGCTGGGTATATAGCGTTCCTGCGAGTTTGTAATCACCGTACGCAGAACATTCAGCACCTTGCTCCGGGCAGGTTCGCCGATATATGCTGCCAGATTAGA
Organism: Desulfobulbaceae bacterium; assembly: GCA_011389815.1. Lineage (GTDB taxonomy): Bacteria > Desulfobacterota > Desulfobulbia > Desulfobulbales > Desulfobulbaceae > Electrothrix. The sequence goes on from JAABTP010000056.1 coordinate 6,171, forward strand.
GGTCTCCGTGAGGGTATTCGGCGTGACCAGTACCTCCGAAGCCCCTGAGACGATCTCGACCAGCACGTCATAGTCCTCAACGGTGAACGCAGTCAGCTTCTTGTGCTTGGGAATGTACTCCCTGTCAGCCGCACCGACGATGAACAGCACCAACAGATTGGTGTCTATGAGGAGTGGAACGCCTTTCAAGAAGGCACCGCACGGTTTTTGACACTCTTCACTTGTCCTGCTTTATCGTCAATGCGCACAATTTTATACGAGCGACCGGGCGGCTTCGCAAGAGATGCAAGAATTGTATCGTTGGGCACCTCCCACGGGCGTGAGAAACCGACTGTAACCGACCATGCCTCTTCTCCCTCATAGAATTCAACTTCCTCCAGGCCGAGGTTGTTTATCTCTTCCTCATCAAAAAGATAAAGGATATATTCTTTAGCCAGTTTCACTGCTGCTTTTACATCCATAGAGATTCTCCTTTGCTGTAGATTACCCCACCGCCACATCAAGAATATCCACCAGTCTGCCGCTGTAGTGGTCGCGGATCATTGCTTTGAGGACATCATAGTCATTAACTGTGATATCCAGGCTGCTCACGGCAGAGCCGCTGAAGCCCTGCACTGCGTAGTTTCCGTTCCGGGTAACCGCTGTTTCCGCCCCGGTTGCGCCTCCTTCCTTCATATCCAACAGGCTGAAGAACACCTGGTCTGCTGACGGGGAAAGAACCGCCTGAATACGCAGGCGTTCGTTTGCGTTCAGCGAGCCTCCAATAATACTCACATAGGGAGTGGCCGCATTGTCGGTCAGGATACCGGTTGCGGGCGGATTGGAGTGTCCCAGGCCGGGGACCACCAGCGGGGTACGCAGTCTGCGCTGATAGGTGCCACTGCGCTCGGTGCCGTGTTCTGTATACTGGGTTGTCACCGTGACCGTGTACTCATTATTCCACGGGTTGGTCTGAGCAAGGATGTCGGGAACCAGCAAAATCTCGGTGTTGGAGATCATGGCAAAGGTGCTCTGCTTAGTTGCACCGCTCTCCGTGCCTGTGATGGTGCAACAGCAGTCTGGATCGTCTTCGTCAAAGTCCAGGTTGCTGCCGGTCAGACGCAGGACACCTTTGGGGTTGAGCACATCGGCCAGCTTGGTCTTGGTGTCGTCAGCCAGAGTGATAAGGGGTTGTTTCTGCACCATGGGCAGGCGGGTGAACCGTGCTGCCGTGCGCAGCCGCTGCAACAGGCTCCGCGAGGGATAAACATTCACGCCCAGCAGATCATCATTGTCAGGCAAGGGATCGTCCGGCGAATTCAGACGACCGGTAAAGGTGGGACAAAAGCGGAAGGCGTCTTTCAGGGTCACCTGGTCACCGTTGCTCATGCGCTGGAGTATCCAATCAAAAATCAGGGGCGCAAGAGAACGGATCAGATCCGCATTGTAGTTGGGATGAGTCAATGAAATATCCGTAGCCATTTCATCGTACCCTGCGGTGTTGCGCGGGACAAACAGGATGCGGTAGGACAGGGGTTTGGTAAGGGCGTTAACGACAGCACGCCACTGAATCGTGAGCATTGCTTTTCTCCTCTAAAAAATGTGGGTGAGAGAGTTGATTTAATGGAGATAAGTTGCAGATTAGGGCGGCATGACGGTTCTGTCAACGATTTTTTTCTTTTTCTCTGCTGATCAGTAGAAAAAGGCCGGTGCGTCAGTGCAGCAGGAGGAGTATCGGGCTTGTCTCAATCCGAGCATAGTGCTTTGCTCAATCCGAGCATAACGCTTTGCTCTATTCGAGTATAGTACTTGTCTCAATTCGAGCATAACGCTTTACTCAATTGGAGTATAGTGCTTGTCTGGGGCACGGCTTGCTGGCAGCTTGTCCCGTCATCGCGCCCTTGGAAAAGATGTCATGATATACTGAGCAGCAATTATTTGTGCTTATTCACAGAAAATTATATTGATTACAAATAACCCGGTTGCTATAGTGCGGTGTAAAGAAAGTAACCACCCCGTATGGTTCAATATATTGACCTTTGTATATAAAATATAAAACAAAAACGAAGATGTAAGGATAGTGCTCTGTTATCACCCGGAGAAACAGAAAGGCTTCTCTTTCATGACCAAGGTGTCATAACTTTACAAAATAGTCGTCCTGTAGGAACAATTTATGCTACTCTCTCTGGTGATACCACATTTTGAGCAATCAGTGAAACAAAGTAAATCACTTCAACCAGAACGCGACGACAGAGAGAGATCGGAACATGATACATTCAATAAGCGAGGAAGAATACAGATCCAAACTCATTGCATTAGCCTATGCTTGCCCTCTTGATCAAGATCACCCTGATTGTCCTTTAAAAACGATCAGAAAAAGAGGTTTTACCGGTAAAATGAAATGGATAGACAGTTTGTCCTTACCGACCAAGAAGACACTCTATAAATACCATTTGTTATGTTATGCTAAACATAAGAAGAAAGAAGAGGCGGGTGTTGCTGTCGACTAGAAGCAATATGCCGGTCTTTCAAGACCGGGACTCAACTTTAATCCCCTGTTCCGCATACACCCGCAGGATATTCTGCACCATAGCCCTCAGCCCGTATTTCCCGGCAATGTCCTGCCGCTGCTCCTCAATCATCTTCTCATCCCGCTGAAGATGCTCTGCCAGTTCCAGTAAGCCTTGTCTGGCTGCGGCCAGATCACCATAGTCAACCGCACGGTAATGACGCACAAACTCCAGAGGCTCAAGAAGAGAAGGGGTGCGGCAGACCAACAAAGGAATACCATAGAGCAAGCCCTGAATAAAAGACTGGGAAATGCCTTCGGTTTCATAGGAGGAAAAGAAGATAATATCCAGCGCAGAAAAGTAACGCTCCGGGTCTTCTTTATGCCCGGTAAGGATGAAGCGGTCTCCAACCCCTGCTTCAGCAATATCTTTCTCCAGGATTGGACGATCGTCCCCTCCGCCTACGATCATGAACTTATAGTTTTCCGGCATTGTTGCGGCTGTTTTTACTATAAACTGATGCCCTTTATACTCCCGTAAGAAAGCAATATTCCCCACCAGGATATCCTGGTCTGTGATACCGTATTGTGCGCGGACCTCCTTGCGATCTTGCGCAGAAAAGCGAAACCGTTGCTCATCAATCCCAGTGGACTGGACAATAATCTTTTCCTTGTCCACCCTTTGTTCTGCTAATTGATGGGCAATGGACTCGCTACAGGCAAAGATCCGATGGGCAAAGGCGTTGTAGCTCAATGAGGACGAGATCGGGGCCAGCACATGCCGGGTTTTAATGACCAGAGGCACCCGGCAAATTCGTGCCAGGCAGCCAGCCATCCAGGAATCTTCTGAGGAATGCGTGTTAATCACTGCGGGTTGGAGACGACGAATCAGCTTGTAGAGATCCCGCCAGGCAGCAAGGTTAAACTTGGAAGAAAAGTCAATGTAGTGGACCGGTATGCCCTCGGCTTGGCCGCGCCGGGCAAGTTCTGCTCCCTCTCGAACAACCATTCCGACCCGGAATCCTAATTTCTTCAGTTCTCGTAATTCAGTAAGGGTACGTATTTCCTGACCACCCCAGGAACATGACCAATCAGTGTGGAGGATAAGCGGTTGTTGCGTCAAGATGTGTTCGTCCTTATAAAATGTTTTTTCAGCGGAAATACTGACGACGTATTTCTTCCAGTACCTTTTGCGCAGTATAATAGATTCCTGTGGCGTTCGTAAAGCTGCTTCTTGCCAGCCTTCTCTTGCTGAGCCATAAGGTATGAGGCAGAATCTTGACAAGGCAGAATGAGCTGTGTAGTATGCTCCTCTGTTAACAGAATGCTGTATCACGATGGAGGGGCGTGTTGGCGATAACTTTTTCTTGTTTTGATAACGAGTTGCGTGCAAATCGCTTACCAAGCCTGTATGAAGGAATAGGGAAGTCAGGAGTATTTTTATTATGGCATTGTGTTAGCAAGACCATGATAAAAAGATTGCCTTATCTTCTGGTCTTTATCTTGCAAGAAAATAAGTAGTCCAAGATAGAGGTGCAGGTGCCAAAATGAACTTCCGTGATGCTATACGTATATTAATGCAAAGCCCTATGTATTTCCGCTTACCGCTCCCTGAGCGTCTCAAGTTGGTAAAGGGATATTGCCAGGCTATGAACAGCTCTCGACAAATTGACTGAAACAGTTACTTGTTACAGCTTCATACTATAAAATCTCATTTCACGGAGAAGATGTATCATGAACGGCGCAGAACTCATGGTCAAATGCCTTGAGAATGAAGGGGTTGAATACATCTTCGGTATTCCGGGTGAAGAAAATCTTGCTTTTCTCGAAGCCTTGCGTACCTCGTCTATCCAGCTCATTTTGACCCGGCACGAGCAGGCAGCTGGTTTTATGGCTGCAACCTATGGCCGACTCACTGGAAAACCCGGCGTCTGCCTTGCCACTCTCGGGCCAGGAGCGACCAATTTTGTCACCAGTGTCTCCTATGCCCTGCTGGGCGGTATGCCCTGCCTCTTTATTACTGGTCAAAAGCCCATCAAGACCTCCAAACAGGGACGCTTTCAAATTATTAATGTCGTCTCCATGATGGCCCCTATCACCAAGATGACCCGCCAGATTGTTGGGGCTGATTCCATTGCAATCCTGGTTCGTGAGGCATTCCGGGTTGCAGTGCAGGAGAAATCCGGGCCAGTACACCTGGAACTGCCTGAAGATATTGCGGAGGAACAGACTGCTGTCCGTCCCTTTCCAGTCACCCCGGTCCGTTCAGCCTATGCCTCGGACAGGGCTGTGAACGAGATAACAGAAATCATCAAACAGGCAAAAAATCCGCTGCTCCTCATTGCTGCGGCAAGCAACCGCCATCAGCAGGCAGGCCCGGCCCTGGAACAGCTTATTGAACAGACTGGAATTTACTTTTTTTCCACCCAGATGGGTAAAGGAGCTGCGAACGAGGTTCATCCTCGCTGTCTTGGTACAGCTGCCCTTTCTGATCATGATTACCTGCATTGTGCTATTGGCAAGGCAGACGTTATCATCAATGTCGGGCATGATGTGGTGGAAAAACCTCCTTTTTTTATGAGAAAGAACGGGCTCACGGTTATCCACATCAACTACTTCAGTGCTATCTTTGATGAGGTGTATTTCCCGCAGTATGAGGTCATCGGAGATATTGCCGATTCCCTCAGACGCCTGACAGCGCGTATCAAACCGGATTCCCTTGCCGGAGAGGGGTATTTCCGTTTGCTCAAAGAAGAGATCGACAAAAATGTGTACAAGCGTACCTTGCCTGCCACATTTCCGTATACACCGCAACAGCTCACCCGGGTTCTGCGGGAACTTATGGACAAGGATTCTATTCTTTCGTTGGATAACGGAATGTATAAAATCTGGTTTGCCCGTAATTACCGATCCACAGATTCCTTTTCTGTACTTCTGGACAATGCCCTGGCGACCATGGGGGCTGGTTTGCCAGTGGCTATTGCCGCTAAAATGCTTTTCCCTGAGAAAAAGGTGGTTGCAATTTGCGGCGATGGGGGTTTTATGATGAACTCACAGGAGCTGGAAACTGCGATTCGGCTCAAACTGGATCTGACCATCCTCCTGCTCCGGGATGATGGCTTGGGCATGATCAAGTGGAAACAGGGAGGTATGGGATTCCCCTCTTTCGGTCTTGATTTTGGTAATCCCGATTTTGTCAAATATGCGGAAAGCTATGGTGCCCGGGGATATCGTGGCGTGGATCAGGAACAGCTTGCAAAAGTGCTGGAGCATTGCCTCAACACCCCAGGTGTTCATTTGATAGAGTTGCCTATTGACTATGCGGAAAATGAATCAGTGCTGATTGAGGAGCTGAAGCGCAAGACCTGTCTGATTGGGTAACAATGGTAGCTGAAAGCCGATGACTGCTCATAAAAAATGGAAAATGTCCAAGGATCCTTTGTTCAGGGGCGATTCACAAGACGCTGTCTGTATCCCGAATCCATCGGCAGATGATTCTATTGTTCGTCACGTTATGTATTTCGAGGGACCTGGCCGAGAAACACCGTACCTGTCAACATCAGAGGAATATGAGCTTGCTGAAAACTTTTCAAATGGTGCTGTCTGGCATACTTTCGTAAAAATTGCGAAAGCAGAGTCAGTCAGGCATATCAGCCAAAGCGAACTCTTATCCCTGATGAAAGGCAACGGAAAAGGAAAGGCAAAATGGCCGAACGCATTTGAAGTAATGCAGGCCAGACGATATGTGGAACAATGGGGCGAGCATTTGCTGGATTTTCGAGAAACAGAAGATCCATCTACCGCTGTAAAGAAAATATTCTCAAAATCATGAAACTTCATTCCTGTCAGAATTGTTGGTTTAACGGACTCCAGTATGGAGCACTGGGCCTTGCTGTCGGGTATTGTGCAAGGCACAAAAAAATCTTGAATGCATCAGACGACACGACATGCGGACTACATCTTCGTAAAGATCTCACAGTTTCCCGTGCAATAGAAGTTTCAGTGATACATAAGACGCATTACACACCGGAATATATAGCCCGTCTGCATGACGGGAGATGCTATACACCAGATGTTTCAAACAACGAGAAGGACAAAGAACATTTAAGAAAAGATGTCATAGCTGATATTGTTGTAGATTATGGGGAACTCGGCTCGACAATTGAATCATTAGCTCAGTTGAAAGCTATTCCGGGTGCCAGAGCTGAACTGGCCATGTTAAGCCTTGGCAGAGGATATATTGCAAACTGTATGTCATGTGGCGGAAAATGGACCAGTGCTGTGCATCTGTACTGGTGGAGTCGCCGCCGTATAACAGAAATACCTGAAATTAAAGTTGAAGACTTAAGAAGTGCGGGAGCAACCCAGCTCGCACGTCAGGCTGATTTAACATCATGGTCGCTTATGATGTTGCGACTCACCTTTATTGATGATATTGCCACTTACGCCAATCAGCAAGATGATGCTCTTGGTACGGTGAGTAATCTCCCGGAACAAGCTGCATTGGCATTGGATTCGTTTAATTTGCGGACGTTAAGCAAATGGCTGAAAAAAGAAGCTGCACCTCAACTAGATGCTCGTCTTTCACATCTCCGTTATACTGAGTTGGCAAAGCAGCTACATGCAACACCTGTCACAGCTGCTGTCCCTGCGAATGCCGAATAATCAGCTGTTGAAACATTTCCACCAGTCCCCTTCCCAACATATACACGGATTCAACATTGCTGTTCTCCGAAACTGTGCTGTCAAAGAGGATATTCAACTTTGAAGGGAAATCCTCTTCAGGTGCCCAGTAATTGATCAGAAAAGGTACACCGGGCAAAGGATAGAGGACACGAGCCCGGTCAGCTTCGGTTGCCTCAATTTCTTCAGCCTCAAAGAGATCCAGAATCTCGAAAAACAGCTCCGTATGTTCGTCTGCCAACCGTCGCATCGCCTCCTCGCAACGGTGGGCAAAAAACTGTTCCTTTCCTCCTGCGCCCTCAATGGCAGGAAAGGCAATCCAGTTTCCCACAGGATGTTGCCCTTTACTCTGCAGGAGATAGTGGATGATGGGAATATGCACCCAATTATTGCAATGGCATTCCGATGTCATCCTGCCTTGCTCGTCTATCAGAAAATATTTTCCCAGGCATTGTATCCCTACAGCTTCCTGATTGAGCGACAAGCCCAGCCTGCAGGCAATCTCATCAAGACCTTGCCGAACGATTTCCTCCTGTAAGGAAGCAAGATAGACATCCTGTTCTTCCTTCATAGATTTTTTCTGCACAATATCGCCGGACAGCTCGTTGATTTTTTCCGTGCTCAGCAAAGGACAGTCGCTGAGTTTTTTTTGCCCCTGAATCACGGCTACGGAAAAGGCCATGCAGGAAGGCAGCAGGCAGCGGCGGCAGTTGGATTGCTCCAAATGGTTATATAATTCCAGGGGATTCTTGATCAGCATGATCTCTTGTAAATATAATAAAGCGTAGTTGGGGGATATTACCTTATGTTCACAGAAAAAAACAAGGTATTCAGGGGGGAGGAAATCAGGTTACTCCTCAAAAAAACGCGGCAACCGTGAGATGAGGAACACGACCGCCGCAGAGGAAGCTGAGAAAACAGAGATAATCGTAACTCATCAGCTCTGCGTATTAATAGTAGTGAGAGGAATCAAAAAAACATCGCATTGGGCTGGCTTAGTTTGCAAGCTCCTGCCCTTTAATAATCGAATACAAACAGCATTTTTTCCAATCAACTGTATAGCTCATGCCGTAGATGATTTCGACAACATCGCAACCACATTGACCGATACTGGAGCAAACCTCTGGTTCTCTGTCCATAGCCTGATTATTCAACTGTACCTGTACATGCTTTTGGGTCAGAGGACAGTTATACGCTTTGCTGGTCATCTTTTGGGTTTGCATGTGGAACTCCTTTTGGTCGATTATGCGATCCTGCTCTGTATTAACTGCAATTGATTATGCCTCTAGTAGACCATGTTGCTCCTGCCCTTACAATAAGGCGAAGGCCTCATTTTTATCGGGCAAATTGCCCGAACACTTTGGGCAGTTCTTTTCTGACAAGCTCTTTCTCAATTCCTTCCTTCTCCTGCTTTGTGCTATATCTTTAGCTCATCTGTCCTAAAACGTCAGATAATTCATTGATTAACTGATCAATCTCTCCTCGGCTGACCGTCAAGGGTGGTATAAAACGAAGCACCCGCATCCCGGCAAAGTTAATCAGGCAGCCCCGATCAAAGAGTTGCTGAACAATCTCTGCTCCATGTTCAATCCCTTTTTCAGTGAGAACCAGGGCAAGGAGCATACCACTCCCACGGACACCGGTGCAAAGCTGAGGAAATTGAGCAGCAACCTCTTCCAGTTGTTGAATAAAATACTTGCTCTTCTCCTGAATTGCTGGAAAAAAATCAGCAGCAAGCATGGTCTTCATCACCGCTACACCAGCTGCCGCAGCTACCGGATTTCCACCAAAGGTGGAGGCATGAGTGCCCACTGTAAAGGAAGCAGCAATATCAGAACGGGTGAGCATGGCCCCAATGGGCAGACCATTCCCCAAGGCCTTGGCCAGCGTCATGATATCCGGGGTCACTCCCAGCTGTTCATAGGCAAAAAGGGTGCCGGTTCGCCCCATTCCGGTTTGAACCTCATCAAAGATGAGTAATAGGTTATGCTTATCACAGAGGTTCCGTATTTTTTGCAGATATGCAGGCTCAAGAGGACGTACACCACTTTCACCCTGAAGGGGCTCACAGAGGATAGCGCAGGTTGTGGGGTTGATCAGCTTTTTTAGCTCATCAGGGTCACCAAAGCCAGCATGGACAAAACCAGCAGGCATAGGCTCAAAGCCCTGATGAAATTTGGGCTGACCAGTAGCAGCAACCGTGGCCAGGGTTCGCCCATGAAAGGAGCCTGATAAGGAGATGATCTCATAACGTCCCTTGCCACTGTGAATCCGGGCAAGCTTGATGGCTGCTTCATTGACCTCAGCACCGGAGTTGGCCATAAAAACCTGATCTGCAAAACTGTTTTCAGTAAGCAGTTCAGCCAGCTCAGTTTGCGGCTCTGTGTAGAACAGGTTTGAGACATGCATAAGCTTCCTGGCCTGCTCACACACTGCCTCAGTGACTGCTGGATGACAATGTCCTAAAGAGCAGACTGCTATACCTGCGAGAAAATCCAGATATTCTCTGCCGTCCGCATCCCAAAGCCTGCTCCCTTCTCCACGCACCATTGCTGCCGGAAACCGGCTATAGGTCCCTGCAAACACGGTATCACCTTTTTCTTTCCAGTCTGTATTCTTCATACTTGCTGCTGTCATGCTGTAATCTCCGTCCCAATCCCCTTATGGGTAAAAATCTCCAGCAGGATGGCGTGTTCCTGCCGTCCGTCAATGATATGGGCCTTGTTCACCCCTCCGTTAAGGGCAGAGGCACAACAGCGGAGCTTGGGAATCATTCCGCCGCTGATTACTCCATCCGTAATCATCTGCTCAATGGCTTCCTTCTTGATTGAGGAGAGCAGGCTGCCTTCACTGTCCTTGACGCCTTCCACATCGGTGAGCAGAATGAGCTTGGCAGCATCCAGCTCCGCAGCAATGGCTCCAGCCACCAAGTCAGCATTAATATTATAGGCCTGTCCATCATCCCCGACGCCAACCGGGGCGATAACCGGGATAAAGTCCTGCCTGTCCAGGGTATCAAGAATCTCAGGGTTTACCTTAGTTACCTCGCCCACCCGGCCAAGATCAATGAGTTCCGGTGGAGCATTCTCTGTTTCCGGTTTTCCAGGCACCTTCATCTTTTTTGCCTGGACAAGATCACCGTCCCGCCCGGAAAGTCCTACGGCCTTGCCGCCGTAATGATTGATCAGGCCGACGATCTCCTTATTCACCTTGCCCACCAGAACCATCTCCACCACATCCATAGTCGGGCCGTCCGTGACCCGCATCCCCTGGATATAGTTGGAGGTAATCTGCATTTTTTGCAGAAATTCATTAATCTGCGGTCCGCCGCCGTGAACCACCACCGGATTCAGGCCGATATATTTAAGCAGAATAACGTCCAGAGCAAAATTTTTCTTCAGCTCCTCGTCCACCATTGCATGACCGCCGTATTTGATCACCACTGTTTTATGGTTGAACTCACGTATATAGGGTAAGGATTCTATAAGTACCTTGGCTTTGGCTATTTCATGTTCCATAGTAACTGCTCCAATTTTCTTATCTAACACGAGCAGCCTGCATGCAGGCCCATATTATTATATTAATCATATCAAACATTAAACCGAAACAAAATACAATCCCCATCCTTGACCACATACTCCTTCCCCTCTGAACGCATAACCCCTTTATCACGGGCCGCAGACTCAGAGCCACAGGCCACATAATCCTCATAGGCAATAACCTCAGCCCGGATAAAACCCCGCTCAAAATCAGTATGAATCTTTCCGGCTGCTCCCGGAGCACGGGTTCCTTGGGTGATGGTCCAAGCCCTGGTTTCCTTTTCCCCCACAGTGAAATAGGTGATCAACCCCAGCAGATCATAACCAGCATGGATCAGACGATGGAGCCCTGGTTCTTCCATGCCCATGTCGGCAAGGAACTCCTGCTGCTCCTCTGCATCCAGCAGGCTGAGTTCCTGCTCAATAGCCCCGGCAATCGTGACCACAGAGGCCCCTTCCTGGGCAGCGACTTCCTTGAGCCGGGTAACAAAATCATTCCCATCAGCAATATCTTCCTCGCTGACATTAGCCACATAAAGGACCGGTTTTGTGGTCAACAGGCAGAGATCACGCATAAGCTCCTGCTGTTGCTCGGATTCTGTTTCCATCATTCGGGCCGGCTTACCTTCATCAAGCAGGTTCTGCAGTTGCTCCAAAAAGGCGGCTTCTGCGATACATTTTTTATCCCCTGATTTTGCCTGGCTTGCTGCTTTTTTCTGGCGTTTACTCACCGTGTCCAGGTCTGCCATAACAAGTTCCATGGTGATGACTTCCAGATCCCGGATAGGATCAATGGAGCCGTCCACATGAACAATATTATCGTCCTCAAAACAGCGGACAACATGGAGAATCGCGTCCACCTGGCGGATATGACCAAGGAACTGATTGCCCAGGCCCTCACCTTGACAGGCCCCTTTGACCAGACCGGCAATATCAACAAATTCCATCTGGGTGGGAACTTTGCTGCGGGTTTTGGCTAATTCAGCCAATATATCCAGTCGTTTATCCGGTACCGGCACAACACCTACATTGGGTTCAATTGTGCAAAAAGGATAATTTGCAGCTTCAATGGCTGCTGCTGTTAAGGCATTAAAAATAGTTGATTTTCCCACATTGGGCAGACCGACAATGCCGCATTGAAAACCCATAGCTCTCTCTGTTTTTCGTTAAAATATATTGTGTTGTCCCCCCTCTAAAAAAAGGGAGGAGTAATTATTATCAGGGGCCAAAGGAGGTGCCTGTTGCATACTCTTTGTCGCAGGATGGGCAAAAAGGAAGCCTCTGAAAAACTGCTTTTAATGTTCTCTTCTGGCAGTTTCCCATACACATCAGGTCACACAAAGGGGGAAGGCCTGTGCAGTTTGTTTCGCATATTGCCTGGCAGCATAATTGCCGCTCAAGTTGGCCAGTCACAGGATCACGGATGGCTAATACATTTTTTTTTCGGGCGATTTTTGCTGCACAGATATTTTGCTGTATCCCTCCTCTGCCGGTGAAGAATTCAGAGCCCTCCACAGTCACGGTCTCACCCACTGTAAACTGAAAGACAGCAGGGCATCTTGCTATGAGCATTTCCGGGTAAACATGAACCACAACTTGTATGTTATTGTCTTGTTCCACATCAAGATGCAGTCCCCTGCGTCCGGTAAAAGGCGGGGTTCTGTACTCAACATTGCGTATTTTGCCGTGGATTTGCGCAAGGGGCTTTTTCCAGGATCGACCACATGTTGCACTATTTACCAAACGGTTTTCCAGGCTGGGGGATGGAGCGATTTTTGTATCCAACGTCTGTTGCTCAGAGGAAAACACTGTTTTTGCTGTAGAAACTCCTTCCTCATAACATGATAATGCAAAAATAAGCAACGCACCAATAATAAATATTTTATTAGAACCGAGGAATGTGATGGTCTCATGTATCTTCATGCCGTGAGAGTAACACGACATTCTCTCAGAGGAAAGGATATTCCACAAGAAAAAAGGATGAGCTGCCCTAGATGATTCAGGGGTACTCAGGCCAAACTCTCCCTCCATTACCGAGAGACAGCGGCTGTTTTTCTGAGAAATCTGCATTGCACCTGTTTCCGCTATCAAGTACAGTGTGTTAGACCTGATCTGAAAAATCCTGTTTTCAGGATGTACCGACAACTGAGAGAGCAACCATGCGAGCAGCCAATCCGATATACGACGTTGTTTTCAAATACCTGATGGACGACATGCGGGTCGCCAGACTGATCCTCTCCAAAATCCTTGATCAGGAGGTCGAAGCCCTTGATCTCAGACCGACCGAGTTCAGAAAGAAGATCGGACTCAACCTCACTGTGTTCCGGATTGATTTTTCCGCTAAGATCCGACAGGCGGACGGAAGCCACAGACTGGTTCTGATTGAGATCCAGAAGGCCAAGCTGCCTACAGATATCATGCGGTTCCGCAAGTATTTGGGCGGGCATTATCAGGATCAGAACAACGTGTATGAGGCTGACGGGGGGCCAGAGAAAAGGCCCTGCCCATCATCTGTATCTACTTCCTGGGACACCCCCTGGAACATACGACGAGTCCTGTGATAAAGGTGGAACGCAGCTATATTGATGCCGTTACCCAGAAGGAATTGACGGCCAGAGAGGAATTCATAGAAAGTCTCACCCACGACAGCTATGTCATCCAGATCCCCAGACTCAGGGAAAAACGCCGCAACGACCTGGAGGTGCTCCTCAGCATCTTCGACCAGAGCCAGCAGACATCCGACAGTCGGCATTTTTTGAATCTGGACGAGGCAGACTATCCAGAGGAATTCCAGAGAGTGATCCGCCGCCTTGTCAAGGCCGGGGCTGAACAGGATGTCTGCGAGACAATGGACCTGGAAGATGATATCCTTGACGAGCTGGAATCGCTGGAACGTACCGTGATACAGCGGGAAAAGGCTCTTGAGGAGAAAAATAAAGCTCTCGCTGAAAAGGATGAAGCCTTGGCGGAGAACGCAAAAACTCTGGCGGAGAATGCAAAAGTCTTGGCGGAGAAGGACAGGGCCCTGGACAGAGCGGTACAGGCCCTTGTCGCTTCAGGGATGTCGGAGGATGACGCGAAAAGCAGTCTTGGGTTGTCTTCCTGATCTATGTATCAAAAAAAGCATGTTTCATATATCCATAAAAAGTATTTGAAATTTTTCGTTAAAAGGCTCCATTCCCCTGGCTTGCTGACCGGGGCCAAACCTGAAAAATGCTGGACTTTGCCAGCTGCGTTGGTAATACTCAGACCATATGCGCAGCAGCGTATTCTATCATCTGTGCCGGGGTGACCACTGGCCCGACAAGAGATTCCAAAGCGCGTAAATCACGTCTCCAGGTATCAAGGGTATGGAAAAATTCTTCCGGCATGCCATGCTCTTTAGCAAATTCTTCAAGGGACATATCAATCCTGCGAATCAGGTTTTCAATATACAGGGAAAATTGATAGGTATAGAGTTCTTCACTGTATTCCTTGCCAAGTAACTCGCTAAAGAGCTGCTCCAGATCATGGTATTTGGGAATGCATCCGATAGGTGTCCAGATGGTTTCTACCTTTCCCTGATGCATCAGGGCCATGATCCGCATCCAGACCTGGGTGTCCTGTTTTTCGCCCAGCAGCCCATCCTCTTCGCCAGGGGCAAGGGCACGGCGGGCTTTTTTATGAAGCCAGTAATTGACCTGAAAACCACTGGGAAGACAATCTTTGTTAAGAGCTGGATTTTCTCCAAAGGCCTTATAATGGCTGATATACTGTCCCAGCGGACCAGGGAAAAAAGCCTCATTGGCAAAAGGAGAACGTTTTTCACTGCCATCAGCACCAAGCTCTGTGGCAGTGGTTGCAGACCGGATAATGGCTCCATGCACAATCGTGTTCATCCAGTCATGGGCCATAATAATGGTGGGCATGGTGGTATAATCCCGCCCGCCAAAGACCAGAGCACTGAGTTTGACGCCTTCAGGATTTTCCGTTGCCGGAGAATAATTAGCCAGTGTATCCAGAGAAATGGTAAAACGGGCATTTTTATGGGACATAGGCTGACCAGAGTCCTTGCTCCACTTACCTGCGAAATTGCGTCCTGTTTCCGGCAACTCATAGTCACAACCCTGCCAGAACGGTTTTTGTGCATGGATCAGTAAGTTGGAAAAAATAACCTCTTCGCCTTCCCGTTCCAGTACATCCATGGTTTCCGGGTCATCCTGCCGGTTCACGCCTTCGATAATCCCGAACATACCTTTTTCCGGGTTAACAGCCCGTACCTCACCGCTGTCCTTATCAATAAAGATCTTGGCCAAGTCGTCACCGATCAGGGCATCTCCGGTCATAGCGGTTCCGGTCTTGCCACAACCACTGGGATAGGCTCCGGCAAAATACACCATGTCGCCATCAACGGCAAAGCCTGTGATAAACATATGTTCATCCAGCCGCGTGCCAAAATGACGGCGCAGATTGTTCATATTGGCAAAACGGTGATTAATCTTTTTGGGAGCAATGGAGTTGCCAGCGTACTGGTTATTCGCACTGTAGGAATGGAAACGTTCCACATCCATATAGATACGCCGCTGCTCAAGATGGGCAGAGACATGGTCAGCTGTCAATTCGCCCGCACTATGATAGTTGATAAAGAGGTAGCCTTTTTCCTCCACATCACGGGAAAAGGTTTCCGGGTCAACCATGCGATACAGCAGGTATTCACTATGAATGACGTAATAGGAATCTGTAATCTGAAGGGTGGGGTCGGAAACCTGGCTGCCAATAGGGCCACGGGAGATAAAGGAGACAATCATTTCCTTATTAACCATGAGATCATCCATGATGGTACGCACTTCAACCAGGCCTGCCCGGTGTTCAAGCTTTTGCTGGAGCGAGCTGATTGGGGTCGCAGAGTGAGCAAGATATTTGGTATTCGCTGTATCACGGCCCTGATCCTTAGGGCCATCAAAATGGCAGGTGTGTCCCGAAGTTGCCAGGGAAAATTCTTCATTATGATTCAATGCCTGGCGACGAATATAATCCATATCCTCTGCTGAACCGGTGTTCAGGAACAGCGAGGCCGGGTTCATCATGGTTGCGCCGTTAAAGATCGGCTCAATAATGGCCGGGCTACAATGCATAAGCTTGGCTGAGTCAGCTTCATCCATGAGGCTGGCAAGGTAGGTTTTCATTGTTTTCAGCCGGGAAACAGTTGCTGAACGATCTTGCTGTTTTTTTTTCTTTGATTGATCGGCAGTATTCATAGGTGCTTCCTCGCAGAAGTTATACAAGGTAAATCATCTTGCTTGGTGGAGTTTAGAGCTACGGAGTTATATTCTTCTTTATCAATAGCATATTTTCACTAAATCTGAAAGACGCATGATCAGGACTGAGGCACCCGAACGTATTGCAACACAGCCTCTTTGCTCTCCGCGATATCATAGCTTATGATGTACAGGAATAGGGGGTTACTCTATTTCCCTTGCGCTCTTCTTAAAAAAATCTTGCTCAAAAAAAGAAAGGCAGCCCCATAAATTTCCTTGCGCCGCAATGAAATTTCACAGATCGCTGGTTATCTCCTCTCCCAAACTGCCTGTTCTTCCCTTTAATTTGTATTGACAGATTGCCCCGTTTTCGTTAACAGGGAAATGTACTCGACAAATATTCACAGACAGAGGTGAACTGAAATGAGGCAGGCACTATTTTTTTTCTCACTATATTTACGAAGAAATCTGTTAAGTTGGAAGAAAGCGAAATATCTTCTTTCTTCCAGAAGGAATTATCCTTTTTGGAGTTTTTTTGTTCTAACATATTGTATATTTTTCTTTTCTCCCCACTCTGTGCAGGCTGCATGGAATTATGTCGGCAAGCCGGGTTTCTCAGCTGACAGGAGTAGGTTTATCAGCCTCGCTTTCTCCGGTAACATCCCTTATGTCGCTTATATTGATGACGGTAACGGAGGGAAAGCAAGTGTAATGAAGTTTGATGGCAGCAATTGGGCTCAGGTTGGTGCTGCCGGTTTTTCATCAGGGGCTGCGGCTTATACCAGTCTTGCTTTTTCTAATAATATTCCCTATGTGGCCTTTCTTGATAGTGCCAATGAAAATAAGGCAAGTGTAATGAAGTTTGACGGTACCAATTGGGTACTACTGGGCAGCGCTGGTTTTTCTGCTGAAAGTGCTCACTTTATCAGTCTCGCCTTTTCCGACGATGTTCCTTATGTGGCGTATTCCGGTTATGATCTTGCTACTCCAGGAAAAGCTAATGTCATGAAATTTAATGGTAATCAATGGGTTCAAGTAGGCAATGCCGGATTTTCTGCTGGAAATGCCATGCACACGAATCTGTCTTTCTTAAGCAATGTCCCCTATGTAGCATATCATGACAGCAGTAACTCAGGAAAGGCCAGCGTAATGAAATTTGACAGTAACTCTTGGGTGCAAGTTGGTAATGCTGGCTTTTCTATCGAACCGGCTTATAATATCAGCCTTGCTTTTTCTGGAAATGTTCCCTATCTGGCTTATTCTAACGGCGGAATGCTATATTCTAATTCTAGAATAAGCGTGATGAAGTTTGACGGCAATAACTGGATTCCTATAGGTGATATTTTTACGGGCTATGTTGGTCATTATACCGGCATAGCCTTCTCTGACGGCATCCCCTATCTTGCCTTTCTAGATGATGCAAACGAAGAAAAAGCCAGTGTGATCAAATTTAACGGGAGTAATTGGCGTTACGTCGGTAAGCCCGGCTTTTCATCAGGAGAAGCTCACTGGATTAGCCTTACTTTTTTAGGCGATACCCCTTATATAGCTTATGCTGACGGTAATAATGCCGGAAAAATCTGTGTAATGAAATTTGACAATAATGGACAGATACATACACCTTACCCGTTATTGTTCAAGATAATCCCATTTTTTAAAGGCAACTAATAACTTCGGGCAGCCCGGACAGATAACCGATGCAAACGGTGTCATCACGCAGCTCGCTTATGATCCACGGGGTTGTCTGACCGGCAAAACCGTTGACGGAAAAATCACCTCCTACAGCTACGACAAGGTCGGCAATCTCACGGAAATCATCCCGCCCGGCCTGAAAAACCGAATTTTCCTGAGCTATACTGCGGCGGATCTGGTCGAAACAGTTGAAGATCAGCTCGGCAACACTCAGGAGTTCTCATACGACAGCGAAGGGAATCTGCTCTCGGAAGAGCATCATGATCCCGGCGGGGTGCTGAAACGGTCTCTGAGCTATGAGTATGATGCCTTCAACCGGCTGCGAAAAAGTATCAACCCGGACGGAACCTTTATCCTGCGGGAGACCGACGCGAACGGCAATCTCACCGCGCTGACCGATGCCCTGGGCAGAACAACGGCGTTTCTCTACGATGCCCTGAACCGGCTGACGCAGGAGACCCGGCCTGATACCGGAGTGGCGCAGTTCGGCTATGACAGCGCTGATAATCCGGCGCAGGCGATTGATCCGGAAAATGCAGTCACGACCTACAGCTCTGACGATTTTGGCGGGCTGCGGAACCGGGTTTCCCAGGACAGCGGTGCAACGTCCTACGATTACGATGCAGCAGGCAATCTGACCTCGCGCATTGATGCGGACGGCACAACGGTGCAGT
>JAABTP010000057.1 GCA_011389815.1 Desulfobulbaceae bacterium
TATTTGAAAGAGGAGCAAGGCCCCAAAAAGGACTTTTTTTCGTGTTTTGAGCACAAATCCTACGAACTTGGGTTAAGGAGCATCTCTGCTTGGCCGGGAATGCGGAAGAGGCGTTGCTGGCGGTGCATTTTCATATTGCCGAGCGGACTAAACAGCGTTCGAGGCTGAAGCTGGAATCAAATGAAGCCTTCGGGGAATGGTTCAGGCGGGTGAATGGGATAATGGGCTGTGCAGGCTGGTTAGGCTACTTAGATTTATCCGGCTATGATCTTCAGTCGCAGAATTTTTTTGCGGCAAACTTTGCCATGTCTCATCTTAATGGGGCAAACTTGTCTTATTCAATTTTTTTGCTTGCAAACGTTAGCGGGGTGCAGCTTGAGAAGGCTGATATTAGGTTGGCTAATTTGCAACACGCAAACTTTGAAGGCGCGAATCTCAAGGATGCAGACCTTTTTATGGCTAATTTGCGCGACGCAAAACTTGAAGGGGCCAATTTAGACGGAGCGATCTTAGATGAGGCCATTCTCACAGGCACCATTTTGGAGAAGAAGGAGGCGTAGGGGCAGACCTGCGTGTCTGCCCTGCTCTATCATCCTGCAATGCCGGGTGAACACATAGGTTCGCCCCTACATAATACGATAGGAAAACCGGCAACCGTACATAGACGCATCTCGGATAAGCACTTATCCGAACCTCGCCATAGTGTTTATAAAAGATTCGCCATAACGCTTATGGCAGATTCGTTATAGCCTGTAGCCGAGTTCGTTCATAGGTTATGGCCGAATTCGTTTGCAGGCTATGGCGTATGCTCGGAATAAGCTGTGCCGACCTTACCGAGACCACGTATCCCGATCCGAACATTGTTAATCCTGCCGCTGCCCGGCAGATCGGGGCGGGGAAGGCCCCCCTGGCGGTGCGGCGGGAGGGAAAAACGTCCCGAAGGGGTAATGACAACACTGGCAGACAATTCAAAAAAGATGAATTGTTGACAGAGTCTTCATTTCCTGCAAGGATTATCTGTGAAGGCATCAAAAAACAGCAAAAGGAGGCATGTCATGGGCAATATCACCATTCGTATACCGCAACAGATTCATATTGAATATACATTGAAAAACGCAGGGCTGACCAGGCGTATCCTTGATTTGCTCAATGCTTTGATTGTTCGGGACGGCAGCCAGGATGTACATTCTGTTGATCTTGACGACACTGTGACAGAGGAAGAACTGCGTTTAGGCGATCTGGCCCTGCAGCTCTTCGGTGCCGATGCCGGAGTTGACCTGAATCTGCCGCAACACCGCGCTCATCAGCCTCTGGAGTTGGAGCCGTGATCCTGCTGGATACCAATATAATTTCCGAAGTGATGCGCCGGAAGCCTTCGGACAGGGTGCTGGGCTGGCTGAACCTCCGAAACAAGGAGGAGTTATTCGTCTCCAGCATTACCATTGCGGAAATCTGTTACGGCTTGCGTATTTTACCGGTCGGTCAACGCAAGAAACAGCTTGAGACACATTTTGAACAATTTATTGCTCAGGGGTTCACCGGGCGTATCATTGGATTTGACGAGTCTGCAGCCCGTGTCTATGCGGAAATTATGGGCCTGCGCAAAGAAAAAGGCCGTCCCATGAGTCTCCCCGACGGCCAGATCGCCGCTGTCGCCCGGAGCAATAACTTGGCTTTGGCAACCCGTAATATACGTGATTTTGGACATTGCGAGATTGAACTGATCAATCCTTTTGAGTAAATCGCTTTTATGACAACTGGCTGAAAGAACTCCAATCTTCTTCGGAGCCGGAGAAAACCCTGCCTTACCGGGCAAATAACCCGACGGAACAGGAAAAAAAGTCCCTGCAACGGGGCAAAACCGCACCGGAGCAGGTGAAACACATTCTGGAGCGGTACGAAATAACGCTGGAGCAGGAGAAAGTGGTTCCGGAGCGGGTAAAAACGGCTCTGTAGCGGGAGAAAGTCGTTCTGTAGCACGTTTCTCTGATTTTCCCCCGTCCCAGGACGGTTTTCTCCCTGCCCGCAACTGCTGTTCAATCCGGCAACCCGTGCTTTATTCATCCGCACGAACTCTTTGACGATCCGCAATTCAATTGTGCGGCCAGCGTCCGCACAATTGAACTTATGAAGCAATCCGAAGAGCTGCCAACTAAAGCAGGCATCGACATTACGCCATGTTCTGCTTGATCATAGGCTGTTGACTTTTACCGGAGCACGATATATACTTTTTTATATATACCACTTCAATAAAAAGGAGAATATTCATGGAAACAGCCAAATTATTTACCAACGGTCGGAGTCAGGCTGTCCGCCTGCCCAAGGAATTCCGGTTCACCGGCAAAGAGGTTTTTATAAAAAAAACAGGTGTCGGCATTCTGCTTCTGCCCAAAGAACAATCTGTCTGGGATATTTGGGAACAAACGCTGCTTCAGGGCGGGGAACCCATTCTGCCGGAACGGAATCAGCCGAAAGAACAGCAGCAGCGGGAAGGACTGGATGAACTTTTTGCTTGATACCGATATCTGCATCTATCTAATCAATAAACACCCGACTTCAGTCATCAGCAAATTCAAACAGTACCGGCCCGGAGATATAGGCATTTCGGTCGTAACCGTGTCCGAATTGGAATACGGGGTTGCAAAGAGTGTCCGTCAGCAGGAAAATCAGCAACGGCTTGATGCTTTCCTTGCTCCGTTTGACCTGCTTTCCTATACTGCCGAGACCGTCAGAACCTACGGGGCTGTCCGGGCGGATTTGGAAAAACGAGGAAAGGTTATCGGCCCGCTTGATATGCTGATAGCGGCCCAGGCCCTGACCGAAAAGCTAACCCTGGTCACCAATAATGAAAGAGAATTCAGACGAGTGCCCGGCCTTCTGATTGAAAATTGGGCGGTATAACGGCTTCTTTCATGCCTGTCTTATCAAGACTTTTATTTTATTTCAATCAACCTTATGCATCAACCTGACCTCCTCTCCCAGATCTCTCTCGGTGAAGACAGCACCCGCCAGTTCAAGGAAGATGCACAAAGTACCGATGAGCTACCAACCAAAGCAGGCATCGACAAAGTGGACAAGCTTCGTTTCCGAGATTTCCTCCAGGATGTCTACGAAATGGAATACCCTGATTCCATCGAAGAACGAACCCGCCTGCTCCAGAATATGAATCTGGCCACCGATGACGGGAATCTCAACCTGGGCGGGCTACTGATGTTTGGCGAACAACCGGAATTAATCATGCCCCAGTTTGTGGTCAAGGCGATCCGTTATCCCGGCAATGAAATTCACGCCTCAGACTACATAGACACCGAGGATTTGAAAAAATCCATGCTGGCAACGCCAATATTGAGACAGGGAAGCAGGGACAAAAGGCGAGCCAGAACCCGTCCCTGCATGGACAGTGGGTTAAGCGATCTCAACCAACTCCAGATCAAAGGTCAGATCTTTTCCTGCCAAAGGCGGATTGGCATCCAGCTGAATATGCTCATCTGTCACCTCAGTAACCTCCACCACAATAGGCTGGTTGTTGGGGCCAGCGAGCTGCAAACGCTGCCCTACCTCCGGGGTGATATCAGCAGGAATCTGATCACGGGGTGCAGTAATCACCATCTCTTCGTTACGCTGACCGTAGCCCTTATCCGCAGGGATCGTGACGTTTTTCTTCTCACCCGGCTCCATGCCTGCGATCGCCTCATCAAAGCCAGCAATCACCTGGCCGCTCCCCAAGGTGAACTCCAGCGGCTCAACCCCAACAGAAGAATCAAACTGGGTTCCGTCTTCCAGAGTACCGGTGTAATGAACTTTGACGCTGTCTCCTGATTTTGCTACAGACATACATGCTCCTTATCCTTTTTCAGGATTTTGGGAAATGAATAATCAGAATTGGGCAATATGCCACCAATCCCGTTGAATATATTCTTTTAATGGTATTGTACATTCAGGTTGCTGTCAACCTTTGCGCTCTGATTTATCAGATTTCCCCTCTTGGTTCTCTGCCTCTTCCACCCTATCCCGCTGCACATAGCCAAATCCACAACAGGCCGGGCATTCCTCTACCGAAAGAAGAAACCGACTCTCGCCTTTGAAAAAATTGATCTGCCCGGCACCGCCGCAGGTAGGACAGGGTTGATGTTGCGGAGGATGTTGTCCTGTCTGCTCATTCACCTTACTCACCATTTTGCATTGCCTCCAGCTCTTCCCAACGGGCGTACAAACCAGCGACCTCTTGCTGGACAATCTCCAGTTCTTCGCAACACTCAGCCAATTTGGCCGGGTCTGTTGCTATTTCAGGCTCCTGTATTGCCGTTTCCAGTTCCTCCTGGCGCATCTCTGCTTCCAGAATTTTTTCTTCCATCTGATCGTACTCGCGCTGATCCATGTAGGAGAGTTTTTTCACAGATTTTTTCGGCGCAGGTTTGGCTGATACCTTTTTCTTTTCCTTTTCCGAGGTGTTGCCTGTATCGCTCCCTGTAGTCAGAGCGGCCAGCCACTGCTCATAATCGGCAAACAGGGTCGCCCTGCCCTTGCCGTCAAACCCGAGTACCTGATCACAGGTCCGATCCAGCATAAAACGATCATGAGTTACCAGAACCAAGGCCCCGCCAAACTCGTTCAGGCTCTGCTCCAGAACATTCAGGGAGGGAATATCCAGATCATTAGTTGGTTCGTCAAGAAGGAGGATATCCGCTGGCTGACGCATCAGGGAAGCAATGAGAATTCGGGCCTGCTCCCCACCGGAGAGCCGTGACACCGGGGTTTCCAGTTGATCTGTGCGAAAGAGAAACCGTTGGGCCCAGGAAGCGACATGAATGGAACGATCCTGATAGATCACGGAATCGCCGTCCGGCGCCAGGGCGCGCCGCAGGGTTTGGTCCTGGTCCAGTTGCTCCCGCCGCTGATCAAAGCTGACAATACGGAGATTATCAGCTGTATCAATGCTGCCGATGTCCGGCTGCAAACCGCTTTCACCAGAGCCTGCCGCAGCCAGAATCTGCATCAGAGTGGATTTACCACAACCGTTCCTCCCCAGCAGACCGAGCCGGGTGCCCGGAGAAAGGGTCAGATCAAGATCAGAAAACAGCATCCTCCCCTCAAAACCTTTACTGATTCCAGTGGCAACCAGCAACTTTCTGGTCTTGCGTTCCGTGCCATCAAAGGCAATATCCACAGTATTGCCCACCCGGTTGCGTTGTTTGAGTACAGACAGCTCATCCTGCATGCGATAGGCAGCATCCTTGCGGGACTTGGCCTTGGTGGCCCGTGCCTTGGGGCCACGACTGAGCCACTCGTTCTCCCGCCGCACCTTATTGGCCAGCCGTTCCTCCATTTCCTGCTGCTGCTCTAAAAAGGCATCCCGCTTTTCCAGAAAGGCGGAGTAATTCCCTTTAACCTGTAGAGTTCCCTCAGGATAGGCGGCTGACAGCTCAATAATCCGATGAACCGTATTTTCCAGAAAACGACGATCATGACTCACCATGAGATAGGCAGCCGGACTTTCCGGTAATGACGTCTTGAGTAGCTTTTCCAGCCAGAGAATGCCCTCAATGTCAAGATGGTTGGTGGGTTCGTCCATAACCAGCACATCAGGATGGACCACCAAGGCCCGACAGATAGCCAGCCGCTTGCGCCAGCCCCCGGAGAGCAGGCGAACCGGAGTATCCGGGTCTGGAAACTCGGCCCGACTGAGCAGGCTATGCACCCGGTTATACTGTTCTACCTCCTCAATATGAAAGTCAGCCACAGCAGCGTACAGGTTATCAGCGCAGCTTTTGTCCTCATCAAAGACATCAGCCTGAGCCAGATAACTGACCTTGACATGACGCTGACGAAAAATCTCACCGCTATCCGCTTCAATCAGCCCGGCAAGAATTTTCAGCAGAGTGGATTTTCCTGAGCCATTGGGGCCGATCAGTCCGACCTTATCTCCTTGAGCCAGCACCAGCCCTACAGAAGAAAACAGGGTCTGGGCTCCAAAGGACTTACTCAAATCCCGACAGGAAAGCAGATTAGACATGTTCGCTGACCGCCTCATCGGTTTCCGCTTTGGGGTAGGATCCCAACCATTCATAATGGGCGCAGATCTGCTGGAGAATTGAGCAACCTTCTTTGATGCCAGGCTCCTCAACATGACCGACCAAATCCAAGAAAAAAAGGTACTTCCACTGCTTACCTTTGATGGGCCGGGACTCAATTTTGGTCAGATTAATGCCTTTGGCTGATAAAACTGTCAGGGCCTCATTCAAGGCACCAGGACGATCAGACATACCGAGCAGGAGCGAGGTCTTATCAGAACCACTGGGGGCCATGGTTTGACGTCCGATCACGAGAAAACGAGTGGTATTTCCCTGATAATCCTCAATACCACTCACCGCAACCTGAACATTATAGGTTTTCACGGCCAGCTCACTGGCAATGGCCCCGATATTAGGATTATTAGCAGCCATCTGCGCAGCCCCGGCAGTGGAAAAAACCTCCAGGGTGGGCACGTCTGCCATATGCTTACGCAACCATTCCCGGCACTGGGCTAAGGGCTGATAATGGGAAGCCACGGTCTGAATATCCTTGATATCACCAGATTGACAAACAAGGTTATGACGAATGGGGAGACGCAGCTCGCCACAAATCTTTACCCGATACTTCATAAAGGAATCCAGCGTGGAAAAAACAGCGCCTTCAATGGAATTTTCCACTGGCACTATCCCGTACTGCACCCTGCCTTTCTCTACCTCGTGAAAGACCTCATCAATGGATTCCTCAGCCTTATATTCAGCAGTTTGCCCAAAAAACTTTACTCCGGCCAGATGAGTAAAGGTGGCTTCCGGGCCCAAAAAAGCTATTTTTTCACTTTTCTGAGCCAAGCGGCAGGCCGTGATAATTTCGTGAAAAATACTCTTTAGGGCCTTTTCTGGAAAATTCTCACCATTATCTGCCAACAGGCGTTCATAAATCTCTCGCTCACGCCGGGGATCCCAGGTGGAGCGTGAGGATTCTTTTTTTAATGCGCCGATTGTGCGGGCATACTTAAGGCGTTCTTTGAGCAGGCTCAGTACGGTATCATCAATTTCATCAATCCGTTGCCGAATCTGGACTATATTCTTCTTTTCATCCATTGTATAATCTTCTACTCTGACAGAGTCACATTATATCTGCCTGGGCAAGGCCCAAAACAGACTAAAAATAATATTTCAGGACAGATAGCCTGATAGCTATTTATCACCTATCGCATTGCTTACTCTTTGCAATCACTCCAGCTGCTCAAACAGTTTTCCACAGCAAGAAAATCAGCAAAAGCGGGAAAACGCTTGGCGCACACCCCAGGGTTCAGGTATACTAGAACATTTAAACATGCTAAAACCATCGGGCATGGGTTGCAAACAAAAAATGCAGAATGAAAAGGCTGAACGATTTTCGTTCAAAAATCCACCAAACCGATAGAGAATGCACACAGAGGGCAAAGTGATGAGCGATCCAAAGCAAGAAAGCAAGTTTGAGGTGAATAAGACCTACGCAGAGATCAACGCCAGAATTAAGGCGGGAGAAGCTGTGGTCGTAACTGCCGATGAAATGACAGATATTGTTCGCCAGGAAGGCCCTGTTGAGGCGGCCCGGCGAGTCGATGTGGTCACCACGGGCACTTTTTCCACCATGTGTTCATCAGGTGTGTTTCTTAACTTTGGACAGACAAATCCCACGATCAAGGCCCAAAAGGTCTGGATCAACAAGGTCTCAGCCTATGCCGGGATTGCAGCCATAGATATTTACCTGGGGGCGACTGAACCTGCTGAGCACGACCCGCTCAACCAGGTCTATCCTGGTGATTTTCGGTATGGTGGTGGTCATGTTATCGAAGATCTGGTAGCTGGCAAGGCCGTGTTTCTGGAAGCCAAGGCCTACCCCACTGACTGCTATGCCAACACCAAGTGCAAAAAGGAAATCACCTTGGCAGAAATGCCCTATGCCCTACTCTGTAACCCTCGTAACGCCTATCAAAATTATAATTGTGCAGTTAATCTTTCGGACAAGATCGTCTATACCTATATGGGGACGTTAAAACCCAACTGTCGCAATGCCAACTATTGCAGCGCAGGCCAACTCAGCCCATTGCTCAATGATCCACTCTATCGAACTATTGGTATCGGTACCCGCATCTTTCTTGGTGGCGGTGTGGGCTATGTAACTTTTCGGGGAACCCAGCATAATCCGGGCGCACCGCGCGGTGATAATGGTGTCCCCACCAGACCGGCAGGCACCCTTATGGTGCAAGGCGATCTCAAGAAAATGTCAGCAGATTGGTTACGTGGAGTAAGTCTCCGGGGCTACGGCACATCACTTGCTGTGGGGCTGGGTATCCCTATTCCGATTCTGAATGAAGACATGGCCCGTTTCACCGGGGTCTCGGATGAAGAGATCTTTACCCATGTGGTCGATTATGGTCATGATTATACCAATGGCATTGCCCGCCATTACGGCAAGGTCAGCTATGCGCAATTAAAGAGTGGCGAGATAGAAGTGGCAGGTCAAAAAGTACCAACTGCTCCCCTTTCTTCGTTGCCTGGGGCACGCAAGATTGCTGAAACCCTGAAAGGGTGGATACAATCAGGAAAATTTCACCTTGGAGAACCAGTGGATAACCTTCCAAGTGCTGATTTTTCCTTTAACCCGGAAAAGTAACCAGATTGAACGATAAGGTCAAACAACTCCGTGGTCTTCTCTCCGGTTTTGACCGGGTGGGAATAGCCTTTTCCGGCGGAGTTGATTCTTCTTTCCTGCTACGCATGGCCCTGGAAGTTTTGGGGTCACACCGGGTTCTGGCCCTTCATGCCTGTTCCTGCCTGCAAAAAAAACAGGAACAAGAAAATGCCATGACCTGGCCAGAGCGGCACGGTTACCCGGCAAATGCCCTGCAACAGCAAATCATCAGGACAGAACCACTCACCTGGGATGACTTTACAGCCAACCCGGAAAACCGCTGCTACCTGTGCAAAAAGCACCTGTACAGTCTTTTTTTGGAGGACTTACATAAAGAGAACATCACAACATTGCTGGATGGAACCAATGCAGACGATCTCAGACAAGGTGAGGCCGGACGACCAGGGTTACGGGCAATTACTGAATTTGCTGTCCACACGCCATTAGCCGATTGCGGATTAAACAAGGACGAGATCCGCTCCCTCAGTCGAAAACTGGGGCTTGACACGGCTGATCGCCCCTCGTCATCTTGTTTAGCCACGAGAATTCCCCATGGCATGCGCATCACCTCTGAACGCCTGCACAGGATCGCTGCATTAGAACAAATACTCGAAAATAATGGATTCACCGGTTGCCGCGTTCGTTTGTCAAGAGATTCGGAACACACGCTTCTTGTGCAAATACAGGAAGCCTGTCTTTCTCAGGTCTGTTACGAGTCTCTCAAAAAATCTCTTTTCACCCCGCTGAAAAAGCAGAACGTCCACAAGATTTATCTTGACGTAGAAGGACGTTGACAGATGCCTCGCTATCCGGTTTAATATCGCCTGTCGAAATTTTCCTCTGCTCTTAAAGAGGAACTTTTTCTTTGACAAGTCTCTATCACGTTATGTAACGTGATACAGTGTTCGCAGTAGTACACAGGTTGTATTCATGACCAGTTACTGAAATTCGTACTATAAAAGAGAGGGAAGAGAGAATGAACAAAAAAGAATTGGTTGAGGCTATGGCCGGAGCAGCTGACATCAGCAAATCAGCAGCAGAAAAAGCTCTCAATGGCATGCTGGTAAGCATTACAGAGGCCCTTTCCGAAGGTGACAAGGTCACATTGGTCGGATTTGGTACATTTTCCACAGCTAACCGGGCAGCGCGACAGGCAAAAAATCCCCAAACAGGGAAGCCCATGGAAATCCCTGCCAAAACTGTTGCAAAGTTCAAACCGGGTAGCAAACTCTCTGAAGCGGTCAAATAACATCAGCGAAAAAGACCCATTATTTTTTACTTTCAGTAGATTTTAAACTTGCCAGCATCACCGAATTATATTATACACTTTCTGTCCAGAATAACAGGAAGACGGATCATTTTGGCAACACATTATTTCATGTCGGGAAGTGGCTCAGCCTGGTAGAGCACAGCGTTCGGGACGCTGGGGTCGGAGGTTCGAATCCTCTCTTCCCGACCAGAGACTTTTTTTAGTCAGAGAATTGACAGGTTTCGTTCTGTATAATACCACTATACGAACGAAACCTTTTTTTTTTGCTCATTCATGCTGTCTTTGTAGTACATAAGGGAGTCGGCAATTAATAAATGCCCCATTCAGGGAGATTGGTCTCCAGCCTCGTAGGGGCGACCGGCCGGTCGCCCCTACATCCTTCGATCAAAAATGGGAAATTTATTTTCTGCCACCCCCTAAGCACTCTGAGGCGAACATCTCGATATACCTACAAAAAAACACAACAAAAAAAACATGGCTAAAACAGTACTGGTGACTGGCGGTTGTGGCTTTATTGGCGCAAATTTTGTTCGCCTCCTTTTGGAAACACGCCCGGACTGGCGGGTTATTAATCTTGACAAACTGACCTATGCTGGCAACCTGCATAGTCTTGCCGACCTAGCCGAACATCCCAACTACCGCTTTGTCCGGGGAGATATCTGTGACCAAGCCCTGCTGGACAGCCTCTTTCAGGAAGAACGAATCGACACCGTGGTTCATTTTGCTGCTGAATCCCATGTTGATCGCTCTATAACCGGCCCTGCCGAATTCATCCGCACCAATATCACTGGTACCTTTACCTTGCTTGAGGCTGCGAAAAAACAATGGCTGGACAGCGGAAACAAAGACGAGAACTGCCGTTTCCTCCATGTGAGCACGGATGAGGTCTACGGCTCTCTGGGCGCAACAGGTTTTTTTACGGAACAAACCCCGTATGACCCGCGCTCTCCCTATTCCGCTTCCAAAGCTTCTTCAGATCATCTTGTGCGGGCCTATTTTCATACCTATGGCCTGCCCATCCTGATCACCAACTGCTCAAATAACTACGGCCCCTACCAATTCCCGGAAAAACTGATTCCTCTGGTGCTCAATAATGGCCTACAGGGAAAAGAGCTGCCAGTTTACGGAGACGGCGGCAATGTCCGGGATTGGCTCTATGTGCAGGACCATTGTGAGGCTATTGTCCGGGTGGTGGAACAAGGACGCCTGGGCGAGGCCTATAATATAGGAGGGCATAACGAGAAAAATAATCTCCAGGTCGTGGAACTGCTCTGTGACATGCTGGATGAAAAACTCGGCCTGCTCCTCCCCTCCGGTGAACCACGACGTTCCTTGATCACCTTTGTCAAAGACCGGCTCGGCCACGACCGCCGCTATGCCATTGATGCGGACAAAATTGATCAGGAGCTGGGCTGGACACCGAAATACACCTTTGAACAAGGCATTGAAAAAACCGTTACCTGGTATCTGGACAATCAGGCATGGATGGATGCTGTTATTGATGGTTCTTATCAGCAATACTATGCGGAGATGTATGGTAAGAAACTGTAGGGGCACGGCGCGCCGTGCCCCTACAATTTATCGGGCAGGCACAGGGGCCTGTCCCTACAAACACATTGACAAAACACAGCATCTATGAAGGTACGATCAACATCAATTCCTGATGTCCTTATTATTGAACCCAAGGTCTTTGGCGACGAGCGGGGCTTTTTCTTTGAGAGCTTCAATCAACGCCGCTGGCAGGAAGCAACAGGCCTGAACACCACCTTTGTTCAGCATAACCATTCTGCATCCGGCAAAGACGTCCTGCGGGGACTGCATTACCAAATTCAGCAGCCCCAGGGAAAGCTGGTCCGGGTCATTGCCGGTGAGGTCTTTGACGTGGCAGTGGATCTTCGTAAGAACTCACCCACCTTTGGGCAATGGGCAGGTGAATATCTCTCTGCTGACAATAAAAGACAATTCTGGGTGCCCGAAGGCTTTGCTCATGGCTTCCTGGTACTTTCCGAACGGGCTGAATTCCTTTATTTAGCAACAGATTATTATGCCCCGGAACATGAGCGGGCTATCCTCTGGAATGATCCTGACCTTAGTATAGATTGGCCTCTTCAAGGAACTACCCCTTGCCTCTCGGAAAAAGATCAGGCAGCCGGTTCCTTTCAGGGCGCAGACCTGTTTGCGTGACCAGGATCGGCCCACACCATGACTCATCTTGTCATTGCTGACATTTTTTGTCATCTGCTATGGCAAGATTTGTCTGGCAAAGAGCTGAATGTTAAAACGGCTAAAGGCTAAAAACAAAAGATTGTTTATATCCTTTTGTTTTACATTAAAAAAATAAAAAACAGCCTATCTCTGGACTCTCTGGCACAGATAATGTAATATAGGAAGCAAAGAAAAAGAAATGTCGGTATGGGCCGACCGAAAAACACTCTAATCCTGAAAACGGAGGAACACCATGAAACTGAATAACTTAAGAAAACAAGCCAATGAGAAAGGTTTTACCTTGATCGAGCTGATGATCGTTATCGCCATTATCGGTATTTTGGCGGCAGTTGCTATCCCGAACTTTATTGCCTATCGTGACAAAGCGTTCTGTAGTTCGGCGGAAGCGGATGCAAATTCTGTTGCCGCAAGTTTTGCAGATTATTTTGCTATTCCGTACCACACCAGTCTTGGGGGCGGGGGGGCTCTCCCGGCCACAAATAACGAGTTAAATGGTATACCTATTGCAAAAATAACCGGTCAAAATTCCGGTTATGTTTCTGGTAGTGTATCCAGTATCAAAATTAGAATTAGTGATGGCAGTGGTCGTTGCCCACAGGATTATCGGCAGGCAAATCCCGAATGGACCAACGGCGTGTCAGGTGGAGTTTTCACCAAAGAAATGGAGTAATGAATCCCGCATAATTAAGGTGTGCAAAAGGAGATATTTATTATCTCCTTTTTTTATTTGCAGATTGCCTTCTCCTTACTTATTCCATACTCCTTAAAAAACTATCGTGAGTAATTTGAATACATGAACCTTTCTGGAAATTTATATTTTCGACTACCTCTTTTTTTCTTCTTCTTTGTCGGAATTATTTATTTCTGCTATTCAAATACGTTCCAGGCATCATGGCATCTGGATGACGAACCGAATATCCTCACAAACAGCAACCTTCATATAACTGAACTCTCTCTTCAGCAAGTCAGCAGAACATTTCAGGCGCATCCCTCTCGCGGCAATCAAGATAAATTTTACCGTCCTCTTCCCTGCCTGACCTTTGGTCTCAACTGGTATATCGGTCAGGATAATGTCTACGGATACCATGTTGTTAATCTCGCAGTACATATTCTGACAGCGTGGTTTCTCTTTCTGACACTCCATCTGCTCCTGCATATTCACTATAAAAAAAAATATCCTCCGCAGTTTTTTACTGGTGCCGCTCTGCTTGCAGCTCTCTTGTGGGCACTTTCTCCGATCCAGACGCAGGCCGTTACGTACATTGTTCAGCGCATGGCATCAATGGCCGCCATGTTCTGTATCATCTCTATCTACACGTATCTACGCGGCAGAATAGCATCTGAAAAAAAATATATTTGGTATTTCTTCTGCATACTGGCATTTTTTGCAGCCCTTGGCAGTAAAGAGAATGCCATACTGCTGCTGCCATCCCTTGTGCTCCTTGAATTCTCCTTTTTCAAACATGACACTATAACAAAACGACAAGTTGTCATATTTGCTTTTACAGCAGGTATCCTTCTGATTGCCGCCGCTTTTTTTGTTCACTCCATGCTGGGGCACCTTCCGTTTAATTTTCTTGACGGCTATCAAAGCCGCTCTTTTACGTTCAGCGAACGAATATTAACTCAACCACGCATTCTACTGATGTATCTGTCACAAATATTCCTTCCTGTGGCAGACCGTCTTTCTATTGAGCATGAGATCAACCTATCAGGCTCTCTTTTTTCACCTTGGTCAACCCTTCCTTCAATTATTCTTATTCTTTTTTTGATTGTCGGCTCGTTTTCTTATTTAAAAAAATACCCGATGATTTGTTTTCCAATCCTTTTTTTCTTTCTTAATCATGCAGTTGAGTCAACAATTTTTCCTTTAGAATTGATTTTTGAACACCGCAACTATCTCCCTTCGCTCTTTCTCTTTCTTCCTCTCGGAATTCTGGTTGCTCATATTCTATACAGCAATCCGCCTCAATCCTTATTTCGCCGAATAGCAGTGACATTATGCACTGTCCTGTTCCTGATTATATCAGGTCATGCAACCTATACTCGAAATCTGGCTTGGGCGACAGAAGGAACATTATGGACAGATGTCCTCCGTAAGACTCCGAACAGCCCACGAGCAGCCCATAATCTCGGCCGCTATTATCACGAACTGGGTCAATATCAACAGGCATATTATTATTTTCAGCTCTCTTTAAAAAACGCTAAAAGGGCTGCAGAACCGAAAAGATCACAACAGACGACATTAAACGCACTGGGTGCGGTTGCCTCTATAGTAGGAAATCACAAAACATCAAGGGATTATTATGAAAAATGTCTTGATATTAATAAAAAAAACCCCGTTTGCCTTGAAAACAGCATCTTGGCTTATTTGCGATCCGGACTAGCGGAGAACGCGTTAATCCAAGCAAAAAAATTAATCAAGGAATATCCAGAATCTGTTAACTATCAATACCTGACCGCTACCGCTGCTTATCAAGCTGATCATAACGATATTGCCATAAAATATGTGCAGAAAATTGTCGGTCGCTCTTTATATAATCAAAAAGTTATGTATTTAGCCGGTATTTTAATGATGAAAGAAAAAGCTTATCGAAACAGCCTCTTTTTCCTTCAACGAGCAGCGAAACTTGCCCCAAAGAATATTAACTATCAACTAACTCTGGCCACAGCGTTTTATAATGTCAACAGGTCTGAGTTGGCCGAAAGGATACTGGAAAATATTTTTAATAAACACCCGCTCCCTGTCATAATTAATGCTGTACCTGGGATAGAGAAGCATAATCTGAACAGTGACACGGCCAGCTTAGTCAAAGCATACTTTGATGAGTTGATCAAAAAACAAATATCACTACCGTTGTCTACGGAAAGCAGACCCATAATGAAAATCCAACATGCTACTTCGGCGCACCTATGAGCAGCACGGCCAACGGGTCGTGGTTCTGATTGATAAGTCGTATCTACTGCTTTTCTCATAAATGGGGTGAAAAGATGGGTCTCCTTGGTATAATATACTTTTTTTGGGCATGCTTCAAATCTCGGTTGACACTTGTACCTAAATCCTGCAATTAGAGAATCTTGGTTTATCAACATAAAAAGCGTATCTTCAGACAGGTACGCTTTTTTACACAAAATTAATCTTCACCTTAAAAGTGAATCAAAAACAGGTGACTGAAGACCTATTTTACCTATCAACACAGTTAAATATCGTGTTTGTAGAGATAGCTCAATTGCAGGATTTAGATAGGTAGTATATTTTCTAAAATCCAATTCCGGTACTGTCAGATGTCCTTAACCAGCTATAAAATCGTTAATTTCCTGATGCCGACTATAGAGCTGGCCCAGAAGAACAGAGGGACTGCCTGGCTACTGGACCGTGGCTACCATCTCTACAAGCGTTTGTTGGAAGACCAGTTCAGGCACCACCTCCCCAAGCTGATCCGGCGCGGCGACCTGGTGGTCGATGTCGGTGCCAATATCGGTTTCTATACAGCGATATTTTCTAAACTGGTTGGATCCGAAGGACGGTGCTTGCCATTGAGCCATGCCGGGAACACTGCCACAAGCTGGCTGCGCTGGGTCTTAACAATGTAACTGTTTTTGAGCAAGCGGCAGGGGCTGTAGAGGGAGAAATTGATTTCTATTTTAACCCACGTCACCCCGGCGATCATCGCTGTTATTTCCCCGGCCCGAAACATGAAAATGTCGTCAAAAGCACGGCGCACGTCAGCACATTGTCCCGCATCCTGCGTAAACAAAGCGGTTTCAGGGTGAGCCTGATTAAAATTGACGTACAGGGCTTCGAGATGGCGGTTCTGGAGGGTTTAGAGAAATGGCTGGCAGTACAAACAGATGAACACCCGAACCTCATTCTGGAGGTGGCACCTACTGAGCTGAACGATGCCAAAATCAACATTGCGCAGCTTGAGAGCTGGCTCAGTAAATACTCCTATCATCTGTTCCGCCTGCGGAAGGACAGACTGATCCCTTTGGAAAATCTATCGAACTATATCCGTGAACTACCGATGCACGACTACTTCGACATTCTAGCCTCACCCCGAATGGAGCCTCTGCAATGACGACAAAAAAAGCGCAAATTGATCGCCTGCTGATGCCCCTGATCGCAATGATAGCACTCGCAGTCAATCTCTACCGGATCGACCATGAAAGCCTGTTTATGGACGAAATCCACCAAGTATCGTGTTATGGACTGCCCTTTGCATCGGTAAAGGAATGCGCATTAGGAACGGTTCAACCTCCTCTGGACTACTGGATCGGCCATTTTGTCTTCAAACTCTCCATCAGCGACTTCGCCGCAAGGCTGCCCGCAGCCCTCTTCGGAGCTGGTAGCGTGCTCATCTTCATGATGCTCCTTCAAGGACGAGTTCGGCGAGGGGTACTTTACGGCCTGACCCTCCTCTATGCCGTTTCCCCGTTTCAGATTTACTTTTCGCAGGAAGCACGCCCTTACGCAATTGCGATATTCTTCTGCCTGATGCTGGTGTTCTTCACTGAAAAGTATCTGGTACGACGAACGATGGGGGCAATCGGCTTTCTGACTATCCTGTTAGTTGCCTTCCTGTTCCTGTTGAGCAGAACCTTCTCCCCGCTCCTCATTGTCGTTACTCTCTGCCTAATGCTGGGCTATTTATCAATCAGGCATCTCTGGCAGAGGGAATTTCCCCAGCTTCGGGAGCGTCTTCTCTTTTTCGGTGCCCTGCTGGTCGCCTTGGTCATGTATCTTCCCGTGCATATGCGGCTGACGCAATACGCCAACCGCTATGCCAGTGGTGTCGATGACATCGGCCTCAGCCTGCTGCTTGATGGTCTCTCAAAATTCCATCTGCAGCCCGGCATCAATGCCTATCTGGCCCAGATGGATCCTATCGGTCTGTTTGCCGCTCCATTTCTAATCTTTTCCCTGGTAGTCAATTTGCGGGATTTTCTGCTTGGGCGGCTCCACGTATTTAGTATAGTTGCGGTCCTGCTGCCAACAAGCTTAGTGTTCCAGGTTTTTGTCTACCTGGCAAAAACAAATAACCCACTCAGGCCGCCCTATTTAGTAGGTGTCCAAGCACTGAGTCTACTGTTATGTGCCTACAGCCTGGAGCGGCTCTGGAGTTTGGGGTGGAGACCATTACGCCTGGTCCGACCGCTCCTGGCCACCGGAATGGCGTTTTTCGCACTTTTCACCCTATGGGATTTCGAAAACACCCCCAAACGGGAGAACTGGCGTGACCTTCTCTTTACCATAGCCGCTCAAGCCAAAAAAGATGAACTGGTAATCTTTGACAGCGTCTCTGGTAGTCATTGGAAGCCTTACACGTACGGTACCTTGAGATACGGTACAGGCTCGGCAGTGCTGGCAAAAATGCCCAGTCTGCGTGACAGTGTCGGTAAACTAATTACAGTGAGAGCTAGGCCCAAACTGGTGCTGTTTTACAACCGCAATATCCGATTAACCTCGCACTCCAATATCCCCATCATGCCCAAAAAGAGCGATTCGCCAGACTTGAGCCACTACCCGCTTGCAAGTGATGATCTGAAAATAACCCGTTTCAACGGCTTTCTCCTCATTGAGCCGAAGTTCGATGACCAAAACCTCTTGGCTACCACCTATCGTTTGTTTTATCGTATAGTGAAGCTGTTACCGCCAAAGGCACCGGTGACTGATATGCTGCTGACTGCAGCGCGTATTGAGGCCCTGTGTCCACAGCTCAAAATCGCTAACTTCAATCCACTGGAACTTGCCCAGAGGATCGCCACGGATCAAGAACAGCCCCAGCTGGCCAGAACCTTGGAACTGGTAAAGACGGCAGCCTCGAATTCCGCCATCGGGCGGTGCAGGTAAAAGAGGAAGAAAAATATTATGACCGATAAATACAGGTTGCAACGTATAGCTCACTGGAATAAAGTTGCGGAAAACATCCAGCTAAATATTTTAAGTAAATTCTATCAAAAACTGCTCTGTCATTATTATAAGTTTTTCATTCCACCAGGATTGAGAATTCTTGAACTGGGTTCCGGTGAAGGAAATCTGCTCCATAATCTGAAACCAGCCTGCGGTGTTGGTATTGATTTCAGCGCTAAGATGGTCAGCAAAGCGTCCTCCCGATACCCTGATCTTGAATTTCTCTGTGCAGATGCTCATACTGCAGATATTCAAGGACAATTCGATATTATTATTCTATCTGACATTGTGAATGACTGTGAAGATGTGCAGAGACTTTTGATGAATATCAGGAAAAATTGCCATGAACGGACACGGGTAATAATAAATTATTTTAATAATGCCTGGAGAATTCCTCTAGCTACGGCCCGTCGTTTAAAACTTGCAAAACCTCTTCTGGAACAGAACTGGCTCTCTCCTCATGATATAAAAAATTTTCTTGATCTGTGCGGATTTGAAGAGATCTCAAGCAGAGCCTTCATTGTTCTTCCGCTCCCTGTGCCTCTGCTGTCGAATTTTTTGAATCGATTTATTGTTCATTTTTTTCCATTCAGCTTGTTTGCTCTGACAAATTTTTCAATTTCCCGGCCTGCTCCAAAAAGAAAAAATATTGAAGAGTTAACGATATCGGTTATTATTGCGGCCCGTAACGAAGCTGGGCATATCGAAGAACTTCTCAATAGGATACCAAAAATCGGCAAAAAAACAGAAATCATATTCGTTGAAGGGGGATCTTCTGATAATACATTCAACGTTATTGAACAGAACATTCTAGCAAGCGGAACCCAAGATGTTTTCCTTTATCGTCAGCAAGGAAAGGGCAAAGGGGATGCGGTTCAGCTTGGTTTTCAAAAGGCGACAGGAGATGTAGTGCTGATTCTTGATGCTGACATGACTGTGAGGCCGGAAGACCTGCCGATCTTTGTCCAGGCCCTTGCTGACGGAAAAGGAGAGTTTATCAACGGGGTGCGCTTGGTTTACCCTATGGAAGATGAGGCGATGCGTTTCTTCAACATTCTCGGCAATAAATTCTTCAGTTTTGCCTTTTCATGGCTGCTGAATCAGCAGATAAAAGACACATTATGCGGCACCAAAGTCATGTGGAGACAAGACTATGAAATACTAGCAGCTCATCGGCATTATTTCGGAGAATTCGATCCGTTCGGTGATTTTGATCTCATTTTTGGAGCAGCAAAGATGAATCTGAAACTCATTGATCTGCCGATTCGCTACCAAGCACGCAGGTATGGCACAACCAATATCAGCAGATGGAGTAATGGATGGCTACTGCTCAAAATGGTCATCTTTGCCTCAAGAAAAATTAAGTTTATCTAAATGAAAAATTTTCTTCAACATCCTTTGGCAAAAAATCTTGACCTTGATTCTCCTGATGCGCCTTCAGTCCATCGTCAAATAATCCGCAGCAAGCCGTTTTTAAAAAAACTTTATAATGAATGGTATCAAAGTATTATTCTACATCTCCCTAACCATTCAGAAGGAAAAATTCTTGAGATTGGTTCAGGAGGTGGTTATCTCAATACATTTATTCCAAATATAATTACATCTGATATCCAGCTCACCAAAGACGTTCACCTTCTTCTTGATGCTAAAGAACTTCCATTTTCAACCTGTTCACTTGATGCAATTGTTATGGTCGATGTTTTTCATCACATAAATGATGTGGACAAGTTTTTACAAGAAAGCATACGATGCCTCACTGAAAACGGA
Source organism: Desulfobulbaceae bacterium (assembly GCA_011389815.1). Taxonomy (GTDB): domain Bacteria; phylum Desulfobacterota; class Desulfobulbia; order Desulfobulbales; family Desulfobulbaceae; genus Electrothrix. The sequence goes on from JAABTP010000057.1 coordinate 19,863, forward strand.
AGAATTATTATGGTAGAGCCATGGATCAGCGGGTGGTCGGCAGTTATTTACAATAAGTTGCATCATGAACCTTGTTTATCAAAAAGTAAACAATGGAGTTTTCCTGACACAGGCCCATTATCAGGTGCTAATCTTGCTTTACCTTGGATAGTTTTCAAACGGGACAGAGACTTATTCCTTAACAAATACAATAAATTAAGAATTAATACAATTAATCTGGACTGGCCCTTTGTCTATCTGTTATCAGGAGGTGTTTCCATGAAAACACTGGTACCTGACTGGACTTATCCGTTTTTTCGTAAGACAGAACTGTTACTGAAGCCTGTAATAAAATATATTGCTATGTTTGCAACTATTGTACTTGAAAAAAATGATAGATATAATCCGTAAACTATGCGATATCCTCACCCTCGGGGAAAAACGCAACGCAATTATTCTCTTCTGCCTGATTCTGGCCACTGGAGTCATGGAATCAGTGGGCGTGGTTTCTATCATGCCTTTTTTAGCCGTGCTTTCCAATCCAGAGGTCATCCATAAAAATGCATATTTGTCCTATACCTACAATACCCTGGGCTTTTCCAGCTCCCAGTCCTTTTTGCTCTTTACCGGGATTCTGGTCTTTGTCGTCGTGGTTTCAGGCCTGACCTTCAAGGCATTGACCCAGTACGCCCTGACCAGCTTTACCGAAATGCGCAACTGCACCATCAGCACCCGCCTCTTGCAGGACTATCTGGGCCGACCCTACATTTGGTTTTTAAACAAGCACAGCGCAGATCTGGGCAAGACCGTGCTGTCAGAAGTTGAGCAGGTAATACAAGGTGTGTTAATCCCCATAAGCCAATTTATAGCAAATCTTGTCATTGCCGCATGCCTGGTTATAACACTTCTTCTGATTAATCCCCTGATAGCAGTTTTTGCAGCAGTGCTTCTGGGCGGGGTTTATTACCTTGTCTATACTGTCCTGCGCCAATATTTAAGCCGCATCGGCGCAGAACGGGTTAAAGCCAATCAGCAACGCTTTCAAATTGCCCAAGAAGCCTTTGGAGGAATCAAAGAAGTCAAGGCTGCCGGTTTGGAAGCCGGGTATATGAACAGCTTTGGCAATCCAGCCCGGCGTTTTGCCAAATGTCGGGCCGCCAATATAATTATCCAGCAAATACCTAACTTTGTCCTGGAAGCATTGGCTTTTGGAGGAATTCTGGCTATTATTCTGGTCATGCTGATAATCCGTGGCGGAGATCTGGACCAGGTATTGCCCATTCTGGGTGTATTTGCCTTTGCCGGTCAGAGACTGCTCCCAGCCCTTCGGCAGATCTATCAAAATGCCACCGCAATGCGCTTTGGCAAACCAGCCCTGGATGCCCTGCATGTTGAGCTTTCAGAAGAGAAAAATAAACCCCTCAAGTCAACCATTGATGTTGCGCCTCTGCCTTTGAAACAACATATAGAGCTTACAAACATAGGCTTTACCTATCCCGGAGCCAGTCAGGCAGCAATCCATGACCTGACCTTAAAAATTCCAGCCAACAGCACAGTGGGCTTTGTCGGCTCCACAGGAGCAGGCAAGACCACCTTGGTAGACATCATCATGGCCCTTTTGCCCCCGGATCATGGCCAGCTTCTGGTAGATGGACAACCAATCTTTGAAGGACAAAAAACTCCTGCCTCCACAGTTGACAAGGTACAACGTAACTCGTATAACACCCAAAAACAATGGCAACGTGCATTAGGCTACGTCCCTCAACAAATATTTCTGGCAGACGACAGCGTAAGTGCCAACATCGCCTTTGGGGTGCCTGCCAAGGAAGCGGATCAGACCGCTGTAAAACGGGCTGCAAAAATTGCCGAGCTGCACGAATTTGTTACGCAGGAACTTCCCAAGGGCTATGAAACCACTGTGGGTGAACGCGGAGTACGCCTCTCTGGAGGCCAGCGCCAGCGCATCGGCATTGCCAGGGCCATGTACCACGATCCAGACGTACTTATTCTGGACGAGGCCACCAGTGCCCTGGATAATATTACCGAGCGGGCCATCATGGATGCAGTGCATAACTTGTCCAGAAAAAAGACCATAATCTTGATCGCTCACCGCTTGAGCACGGTAAAGAAATGCGACCAAATTTACTTGCTGGAACATGGTCGGCTTCTGGCTCAAGGTACCTATTCAGAGTTACTGGCTGAAAGTCAGGAGTTTAAAAATATGGCTGCTGTTGATGAATGAACCTGAACAGTGGGAAATAAAGATTCCGAGTTGACCATGCTGAACAACAAATCAATACTTATTACCGGCGGAACCGGCTCATTTGGCAAAGCACTTGTCAAAACCATTCTGGCCCGGTATCCTGAAGTCAAGCGGCTGGTGGTGTATTCCCGGGACGAACTCAAACAATACGAAATGGAGCAGGAATTTAACACTGTTGAATATCCGATGATGCGGTATTTCATTGGTGATGTCAGGGACCAGGATCGCCTGCGCAGGTCATTGGAGCAGATCGAAATTGTTGTGCATGCTGCTGCCCTGAAGCAGGTTCCGGCAGCGGAATATAATCCATTCGAATGCATCAAGACCAACATTCTGGGGGCGCAAAACCTTATTGAGGCCTGTCTGGATACCCCGAGTATCCGAAAGGTTGTGGCCCTGTCCACGGACAAGGCAGCCGCGCCTATCAATCTGTACGGTGCAACCAAGCTGTGTTCTGATAAACTTTTCACCGCAGCCAACAATATTCTCGGAGGACGTAACCTGAAATTTGCCGTGGTGCGTTACGGCAATGTCATGGGCAGCCGGGGGTCTGTGGTTCCTTTTTTTCTTGAGAGACGAAAAACAGGGATTCTACCCATCACCGATCCCACCATGACCCGCTTTAATATCAGTTTGCAGGATGGGGTGGACCTGGTGACGTGGGCCATTGATCACACCAAAGGCGGAGAAATTTTTGTTCCCAAGATCCCTTCCTATAAGATCACCGACCTTGCCAAGGCAATCGGGCCAGAATGCGAACACCCCATCGTAGGCATCCGGCCTGGCGAAAAAATCCATGAAGAGATGATCACAGCCAGTGACAGTTTCAATACCGTGGATATGGGCAGATATTTTGCTATCCTGCCCACCACGGGTAAATACAGTGCTCAGTATTATTGCGATCACAACGACGGTAAACTGGTGAAGCCAGGATTTGCCTACAACAGCGGTACCAACCCGGACTTCCTGACGGTGGAACAGCTTCGGGAGGTAATCCGGCAGGATGTGGACCCGGATTTCAAGGTGTAGTAGACATGATCCCTTATGGCAGACAGCACATCACCCAGGCAGACATTGATACGGTTGTCGATGTCCTGCAATCTGACTTTCTCACCCAGGGGCCAAAGGTTCCTGAGTTTGAGCAGGCTGTGGCAACGTATTGCGGTGCAAAATACAGCGTTGCTGTCAACAGTGCCACTTCAGCCTTGCACATTGCCTGTTTGGCGTTAGGACTGGGTTCAGGAGATTATCTTTGGACATCTCCGAATACCTTTGTTGCTTCGGCGAATTGTGCCTTGTATTGCGGTGCATCGGTCGATTTTGTTGATATTGATCCGCGTACCTATAATATGAGCGTTACGGCTTTGGAAGAGAAACTCATCTCTGCCGAAAAACAGGGTAAGCTCCCTAAAGTTGTTGTACCTGTCCATTTTGCGGGTCAATCGTGTGCAATGGCTGCAATCAAAAATCTTGCGGAAAAGTACGGTTTTTCAATTCTGGAAGATGCTTCTCATGCCATTGGCGGTAAATATCAGAATGAGCCTGTTGGCAATTGTCGTTTCAGCGATATCACAGTGTTCAGCTTTCATCCGGTGAAAATTATGGTGGTCACCCTGCTGAGTGTTGCCATTTACCTTTTGGATGCTTATATTTCAGTATATGAGATAGTTACTACTGAAA
>JAABTP010000058.1 GCA_011389815.1 Desulfobulbaceae bacterium
CCCATATCTCTAGAACCGTGCAACACTCTTACAATCTCCACTTGTGCGGATTTACAACGGTAATAGATCATGTACTTTTCAAAGGGCAGGGCGAGTACGTCTTTGCTTAAATAATCCCGTTTACTCCCAATCTTGGGGGATAAGGCAAGATCTTCTCTGCAAAAATCTCGTAATGTATCAACAAAATTATCCGCTCTGTCAAGGCTATCCTGAGCAATATACAACCATATCTCTTTAAGGTCTGTTACAGCTTCCGGCGAAAAAAGAACCTTATTCATTTATCCGGTCTTGTAAAACAGCTCTTCCCTGCTGCTTGATGCCGTCGAAAAGATCGTCTGTCATCTCCACCCCTTTTCCTGCATCAAGAGAGTTTAGACCTTTATTGATCTCTGACTTCAACATTTCAAGTTTTTGCTGTTGCAGGTCATCATGAAATTGAAAAAAACGCAACGCCTCCCGGACCACTTCACTGGCGGAGTTATACATCCCTGTTGCTACTTTCTTTTTGACAAGCCTGTCGAGTTCGGGGGTAAGTGAAACATTCATTTTATAACCTCTGCTGATTGTTTTCTTGGGTTTGTTTATTATAACAGAGATTATCAAAGTTTGTTATCAGCTTTTTTATGCACGGCCACGGCATCTCCTTTCCACGACAGCTGTCCGGCAAGATCTGAAAAATCATAGTGCCGATCGGAAGCGGCGACAGGATGCAGCACCAGCACAGCCTGCACCTTGCCCGGGGACAAGCGGGTGGGAATGTCAATGTGCAATCGGCCTGTCGCGTTGACTGTGGTTGTCAGCTTAACAATTTCCATAATACAACTCTTTGAAAAGGGTATTCAATTACCAATGGGAGGGCTTCTTTCCGTATTGTACACGGAAACAGGGAAGAGAACAACTCCCTGCTCCTGGTCAAGCCAGCAAGCCAAATCTGCGTCTGCAATACTCTCAGACAATCCCCATCCACCGAAGCGCAACCCCCTTATGCCATCTCCTTTCCAGGCGGACGGGCGGTCAGGGCTGCCTGTTCTTTTTCGACAAGGGAGATGATCTGGGCGATGAAATCGCGTTTTTTCGCTTCGTTCATTTTGCTCATGGGATTTGCGGGTTGATGGTCAGCGGTTGTTGTTTGCTTGTGGTCGGGGTGAAAAGGGTGCTTTTGCCGGGTTCGCTTGATTGCCTGCTTTTCCGGCATTGCGGGTTACCGGCCCGATGCGGGGAAACCCCGCAGGGTGGTGTGGCAAGCGGGAATGTGGGGTGCTTTGGGGAAGCAACGGGTTGCCCAGCCTGCCGGGCTACAGGATCAGGGGATTTTCTATCCTGACCTCCTGAATGATCTGACCTGGATTCAAATCTTCTGTCCAGAGCACCCCGCAACATGCACTCTGAGCGGCGGAAACGATGAGAGCGTCCCAAAAGGAAATTTGATTGAGAATTTGGCAGTCAACGGCCCGGTCAATGATCTCCGGTGAAATCAGTACAATCTCAAATTGGGCGAAAGAGTGCAGAATCTCTTTGACGGTCAGGGCATCGACCTGAAGTTTTTTTGTGGCGGTGACATAAAACTCCTGCATGACCTGCGTTGAAATGACACCGCCGGACGTTTGGGCAAGCTGACGGAGGCAGGATCGACTTTTTTGGTGTTTGTCGGGATCGTGCTGGTCCAGAGCATACACGAGAATATTGGTATCAATAAAGACTTTAGAGGTCATACAAGTCTTCCCTGTTCCAGGTTCGACCGCCGGAATCTGCCTGTGCCCGATCCATGATTTCAAAGCAGGAATCAATCCGGCTTGTTGATCGAAACGCAACGGTCTGCTCCAGCAGCTTTCTGATGAGTGCGTTCAGGGAGGTACGGTGCTGCTTCGCGTATTTTCTTCCTGAATGCAGCAGCTCTGTATCTAATGAGATAGTGATATTGGGCATATAATTCTCCTGTCTTTTTATTTACACATTATACGTGAACACTGATTATGTGTCAATCGTGAAAAAGACATCTGCAATAACCTCATCCCCCCTGTGACGCAAGGCAATCCCCCGGTGACGCAAGGCAATCCCCCGGTGACGCAAGACAATCCCCAGGTGACGCAAGGCAATCCCCATGTGACGCAAGCCAATCCCCCTGTGACGCAGGGCAATCCCCCTGTGACGCAAGGCAATCCCCAAGGGGCGCAAGGCAATCCCCCGGTGACGCAAGACGATCCCCCGGTGACGCAAGGCAATCCCCATGTGACGCAAGACGATCCCCATGTAACGCAAGCCAATCCCCCTGTGCCGAAACACAATCCCCCTATGCCGCAACATAATCCCCTTGGGGCGATACCCGCGCCCCTTGTGCCGAAGCACACCCCCCCTCCGCCGAAGCACAATCCCCTTGTGCCGAGACCCGCGCCCCTTGTGCCGAGACATTATCCCTCCGGGGAGAACCCTTCAGAGCAGGGGGATGCGGAAGAAAAACTACTTCCGAAACTTCCGCATCTTCTTCACCGGCTCGTTTTCCTTGCCCAGCAGGCCGGAAATCAGGTCGGCGATGTCGGAGGCATCTTCTTTGTAGGCATCGTCGAGCATGAGATTGGAATGCGTCGTGGCTTCTTTGGCTTTGGCGGCGGCTTCCTGCTGGGCTGTTTCGGCCTGATCCGCGTCTGTCTTTTTTATTTTCAGGTCGGCGAGTCTGGCGGCGGGGTCAAAGCCCTGGGCGGTCAGGGTTGCCTGTTCTGTTTCGACAAGGGAGATGATCTGGGCGATGAAATCGCGTTTTTTTGCTTCGTTCATTTTGCTCATGGGATTTGCGGGTTGATGGTCAGCGGTTGTTGTTTGCTTGTGGTCGGGGTGAAACGGGTGCTTTTGCCGCGTCCGTTCGATTGCCTGCCGCAATATTTTCCGGTATTGCGGGTTATCGGCCCGATGCGGGGAAAATCCGGCAGGCGGGCGGCAAGCGGAAATGTGGGGCCGCTTTGGGTGAGGCGAAGGGCTGCCCAACCTGATAAGCCTATCCTTTGTCCTTATTAGGATCATAACCACCAGGATCAATGGGAAGTAACATGGCATCAGGCAACGTCATATTTGTTTTTTGTGGTTGATCTTGGATTCCATTGGAAGGAGTCGCTGGATTAGAAAATGCACCGCCAAGAATATCCATGCCTCCAGAAACCAATTCACCTGCCCCAAATTCAACAAGAGACATTATATAGTTTTTTTGAGCTTTTTTCCCGAGCAGTTTTGTCATAAGATACGTTGCTGGCCTTCCAACATTTATTCCTTCAGTGAATATTTGTTTAGCAGTCTTTGCTGAGATGACATGTGAAAGTCCACCAGTTATAAAACCAGACACAGCGTCATTAAGTGCTTCATCCATAGTGCTATGCTTACCTGTGGTGAATTTTTTTTCCAAGCTATTTCCAACCAGCTCCTGTAGAGGAGGGATAACTGTCAGTCCCCCTATAAATTGTCCAATATAACCATCTTTACTGGTTCTGGCTTTAAGATTACCCCAACCTTTGACGCTTTCGTCACCCATATTCTCAACTACATCTCTTACATACGTACTTGCAACCTGTTCCGCCCCCATACATAGCACCGTCAACGTCCCAATCAGTACAACTGTTCCTGAAATAAGAACTTTTCCATCAGGATCAATATAACCTGTTGGTTTGTTATGGGTATAAGTATAAAGTCCTATATTTGCACTGTTAAAAACTCCTCCCATCCCTGGCAACTTCTTATCCCCAGTCGGCAAATAACTTGCCAAAATCGGATCAGGCGACTGCCACACACTCGTCCTCGGATCATAATACCGCGCTCCGAAGTAATACAGCCCCGTTTCCTCATCCAGCTCCTTCGCCGTAAAATGATACGGCGTTCTCTGGGTATTGGTCGATTCCTCAACCCAAGTCTCGCCGAACGGGAAGTTCTCCAGATGCTGATACAGCTCGCCGTCCGCATCAGAGATAAAGGTGCTGCTGCCGAGGTGATCGGGATGGTAGTAGTAGATGTCCTTTTCATAGACAATATTGCCCTTACCGGACGCACCACCCCCTGATCCGCCGCCGTTATTCCCCTTGCCGCTGTGCCCCACTGCCTTACCGGACGGATCACTCTTGCCCGGATGGGTCACATCCCCCGGCGTGGTCACATTCTCCTGCCCCTTGACCAGCTTGGTCACGATCCTGCCCGTGCCGACAAAGACATGCTTGCTGCCCACTTCGCAGTTGCGGACGCTGTAGAACTGGTTCACATAGACCGTCTCGCCCTGCGGCCCGGTCTTGATGACCCGTTCGCCCGCATCGTTGTAGGCGTAGCGCATGGTGTGGCCGTTATCGCTGATCTCCTGAATCCGATTCTCCTCATCCCAGACAATGGTGCGGCGGGTGCCGTTCTCGTCGCTCTCCCAGCCGGTCTGATTGCCGTTGGCATCATAGCTGAAGGCCCGTTCACCGATTTGGGTCGGGGCATGGGGCCGCGAGCCGGTGTAGGCGTAGTTATAGTCGTAGGTGGTCTTCTTCCGGGTGATCGCGCTGCCACCGGGCACAATGCGGATATCCTCCTGATCCTTGCGGACAATATTATGAATACTGTCGTACTGCATGGCCAGGGTGTAGCGGTACTCGGTGTTGGGCTTCTGCTCCAGCAGGCCGTTGGCCGTGGTCAGGCGGTAGAGGTCGTCATAGCCGAAACGCTGCTCGGATTTGCCGCCGAACTCGTAGGGCTTGCGCACGGCTGCGGCATTGTCCAGACCCAGAATATTGCCCACCGGATCGTAGTCGTAGGACAGATCCATGAACTCCCGGCCCGCTGCTGCGGCCTTGAGATTCGCCAGCCTGCGGTTGCGCGGATTATAATCGTACCCGGTCTCGGCCCCGTTGCCCTGACGCATGAAGACCCGCTGCTCAAACTTGTCGTAGGTCAACGCCTTGAGGTAGGGATAGTCGTAGTCGCCCTTTGTGCCGGAAGCAGACTCGGCCAGCCCGCCGGAGTTGTAGGAATAGGTCAGCAGCTCGTTGTCCGGGTAGATGAGCTGACGCAGGCGGTTATAGGTGTCGTAGGTGTATTCGGTGACATAGATTTCCGGCGAATTGGCGGCCTTGCCCTCGGTCTTGGATGCCACGTACTTGATGGTCTTGACGGTCTCGCCCAGCGGGCCGTAGAAGCGTTCCTCGCCGCCGGACTCGTCAATCACCGTGACGATGCGGTCGGCCCGGTTGAAGGCCGCGCCCGGCTCGCCATAGGTGTAGCTGACATTATTGCCCGTGTAATCGGGATACTCAATGCCGTCCAGACGGTTATAGCTGTAATCGTACTTGATGGCCTTGCCCGCAGCCCGCAGATTGGCGGTGATCTTCTCCACCAGATTGGAGGCCGGATCAAAGACATACTCGGTCAGGCCCGCATCCGGGGAATCAATCCGGGTGCGGCGGCCCATGAGGTCGTAGCTCACCGTAGTGAGGTTGTTCTTGTCGTCCTTGACCTGAACGATTTGGCCCAGAGGATCGTAGGCATAGCTGGTCCAGATCGTTTCGCCCTTGTTGAACTCCTTGACCGAGGTGATGTGCTCGCCCACATCCTTGAAGGTCTCCTTGGAGTTGTCCTTGGCATCCGTGACCTTGGTATGAAAACGGGTCGCGTTGTCGCGGTCTTTGCCAAAACCGTAGGCAAAGATGGTGCTGGTGTCGTCCGGGATGGTGGTTTGCAGGACGCGGTCCAGCACGTCATGTCGGGTTGTGGTGGGCTGGATGCTGTCAAAGGCCGGATTGAAGCTGCCCTGCTTGCCGAGGTTTTCGGTCACGGGATAGTATTGCTTGACCACCCTGCCGACAAAGTCGAAGATCACCCTGCCGGAGACGATCATCACGTCCTTGGTGTTGTCCTTGCCTGTGCTGATTGCCCCATCCTTCTTGGTCTGGAGTGCCCGTTTCAGGCCGTCCATAAAGGTGACGGTCTCCAGCGGATCGTTCTTCTGCTGATAGTTGTCAAAGTGCTGGGTCAAGGCCCACGGCACTGCCGCTTCAGGATGATAGGCAAAGACAATGGTCTCCCGGCCTGTGCCCTGCTGATAGGGTCCAGTGATACCAGCCACCCGGCCCACGCTGTCGTGGCGGTAGCTGATGGACTGGTTATTCAGGTCAGTGGAACGGCTGATCTCGCCCCATTTCAGATCATACGATGCCGAAGAGCTGTAGCCGAAGCTGTCCTTGATCTTGGTGACGTAGGTATTGACATCAGGATCGTATGTATAGTCCATGACATACCGCTGTCCCTTCCTGTTAGCCGGACCTTTCCTGCTCTTGATGTTGCCGTACTGGTCATAGGCCAGATCATGCACTGCCATGCCGCTGCCAAAGGACAGGCCCACCTGACGGATATTGCCGGTACCGTTCTCAATCGTGGCCTCGCGCAGGCGGTACAGCTCGCCGTTGCTCTTCACCTCAATCTTGTCCGCCTTGCCGACAATATAATTCGTCACGTCGCTGTGATAGCGGATAAAGGACTCCACATCGTCATCCGCCCCGGCATCAGCGGCATCAAAAAAATGGGTCACATTGCCCAGCGCATCGTAGGCAAAGGTTTGATAGGTGCTGATGCCCGGCTCGTCCTGTCCTTCGTAGAATTTCTTGTCCGTGCGGATCATCTCCGGGAAGACCGTGGCGGTCAGGCTGTCCTTGAACTCACCCTGGAGAATCTGGCCGCTGTCCACATCACGGAGCTGGTAGCTGTTCAGGGTCTTCAGATACTTTTTGCCTGCCCCGTCCTGCACGATCTCCGAAATCAGCAGACCCTTTTCATAATAATTACGGTTGAGGAAGGTCTGCACCGTGCTGCGATACACGGTATTATCTGTGGCGTTACGCTGTTCCGTGGTCACGGTTGTATAGCCGAAGAACTCGCGCTCCTGGCGATGATGAAAGCCGTCCTCGTATTTGTAGGTCGTGACGAGCGTATCCACGCCGTCCCCGCTAAAGCCGTCAAAGACCTCGACGCGGGTCAGGTTCCAGCGGCTCTGGGGCAGCTGATAGGTGTTGCCGTCGCGTTCGTACTCCAAGGCGAAACTCGCGCCCAGCGGTCGTTCCACCTGCCTGAGCAGGTTGGTTCTGCCGATCTGGTTGCGCCGCACCTTGATACTTTTGTCCCTGTCCGAAGAAAGATGGTCGGCATAGCCGTCGCCGTCGATGTCCTGAATAGAGACTTCGGGCCTGCTCATGCCCTTGCTGAAGTCTGCACCGGGGTTGATGATGATGAACAGCGTAGCTGGCGGAGGAAGAGGAATCGGTATACTTATGGTAAAATAGAATCCACCCCCTTGGTTGAAACTCACATTCTCGGAAAAATCAGAGGCTCCGGGATACGACATGGACACAAAGCCGTTGCCGGTATTCAGAGCAACATTCAAGGCACCGCCGCTCTGCCGGACATAATCCCGCAACCCGTCACCGTTGATATCAGTCCAGCCCTTTTTCGCCTCCTGCTCTCCTTTGGAAAGGTTAATACCGCCAGCAAAGCTATAAATACCGTCATTGAACCCGCCGCCGATCCCTATATTGACATTTTCGCTTTCTCCTTCACTGACGCAGATTGCCCCCCAATGCTCTTGGGCTGCAAAGGCATAACCCAAATTCAGAGCAACATTGCCGTTGGCAAAGAGTTTATCCGGGAGTCCATCACCGTTGATATCGCTTAAATCATACTGACCTTCATCTTCTGACGTGGCAAAACCGCCGTTTGCACCCAAGGGCTTCATCTGGAGATCTGCGCCCCCTTCCTTCTCATGGGCGAAATTCCCGCTTAAACCAAAGCTCAAGGATTTGCTTTTCGACTCTCGGATACCAGAAAGCACCGGGAGCCGATTTCTTTCGAGTCCGCCAGTCATGGGACTGTACTGAATGCCGCCGGTGCTTACTACATCCGGGAAGCGATCGCCGTTCATGTCCATAAAATCGAGAAGAGTTTTGCTTTTCCCGCTCGTAGACGAGGCACTAGCACCAAATTTATTGCCAGAAGGAGAGCTAATGCCACCAAATACTCCGGTCTGCCTGTTTTGGGACAGCCTGCTGACCGCACGGGCACCAGCATATTGTTCAGCCTTGGGCACGGACACATAGTCCGCATTGAGGCGGGAACTACTCTGCACGCTTGCTGTCACCCAGGTGCCGTCATCGAAACCCCGCCAGCGGTTCTGCGCCGGTTCAGGATAAAACATGATCCCTTCGATATCCTGGGGGGAAAACTGGGGATCAAGCTCTTCCGGGTCTTCGACCTGTTTATTCTGCTCGAACAGTTCCTCGTCGAATTCCGGTACAACAAGATCGGCCTCAACAATGGGTTGCTCCGCTTTTTCTCCCTCGCCCTTGTAACCTGCGTATGTCCAGCCCCGGTACGGTTGCCCGAAAAAGCCTTCCGCCGCCGGATAGTTCAGGGCGGCGGGCACAGTCAGGGGATCATTCCCGTCATATTGGATCGTGATGCTGTATGAACCGATCTTTCGGCCCAGCTCCCGGTCACGGGTGCTCAGTTCAAAGTGCAGCTCATCGCCCTGAGCCATCTCAACCGGCAGCTCAACGCTGTTGCCTTGGCTGAGATCAATAAGCTCCTTACCAAGCAGCTCGCTGTCCCGCTTAACGGTCAGAGCAACAAGGCCGCTGCTGCCGCCGCTGGCAATACTCGCTTTCACTGTCACGGTGCCGGATTGCGAGGCAGTCCATGCCGCCAAAGGCGCATCAAGATCGTTATCACCGTAGATGTCCATAGTATACGGCGGATCAAAGGCCAGGACCGGGTTGCCGTCCGGGTCTCGTACAGGGTCTCAATATCCTCGGCAGCGGTGTATTCCAGACGGGGCTGCCAATGCACCAGGGTCGCGTCAATAGGCGAATCTGTTGCAATCCTGAACTGAAGCTGATCTTCTTTGCTGACATTAAGGCTGAGATTGACCGGAACGCTGCTCGTCTGGCCGGACGTGACGGTCTGACTGAACTGCTCCACATCGTTGAGCAACACCTTGACTGTCACATCATCGGAACAGGGCGCAGCTATCTCCACGTCACCGCTCAGGGCAATCGTGCCTGTAACCGGCAGGGTAGTTGCCATGCCGGTTCGACCGGTGGGGATAAAATCAGATCCGGCCTGATAAAGGTACGGATCAAGGCCGTTGGCATCCGGTTCCGCTGTCACATCCTGATAGCTGATTGCCGGGTTCCATTCAACTTGATCATAAGCCCCGTCAAAACGAGACTGGACCCGGAAATACATGCGGTCGCCCTTGCTGACCTGGATAGAATCCACATTTTCCGGGGAGACCGGGCTGTAATCATCCGCTTCCAGCACCGTAGCCCATAACTCGCTGCCGTTATGCTGAATGGCAAGCCGCACACCGTCGGCAGTGGCGTATTCGGCCCGTTCTTCACTGGTATCCTCCAGCAGAGCTGCCTGCCCGCTGATGCTGATCCGTCCGCTATACGGTGCAGTCCAGCGGCGCAACGTGTCGTGGAGCGGGCTGGCCGCCAGCATTTCCTGATACAGTTCCTCAAAATCCTCGAACAATTCTTCCCCGGCAACTGCTCCCTCGCCGATGGGATACGGTGTCACAGAGGAATCCGAACCGTATTCCGGCACCGGTCGTTGTTTTTCCGGGTCGTCCGGTCTGCCGAAACGCACAGAACCGCTATGAACCAAGTCGGTCAAACCGTCGCCGTTGACATCGCTGAGATAGGTGCTGGTTTCACTGGAGGTGTTGCTGCGATTCATGCCTACAGAAGCACCGACGGAGCCGCTACCGAAATAAGCTTCAGGTCCGGCAGACACCATGCTTGATTTTTCCTTGGAAATCCCACCCAAGCCGATACCGATAGGCTCACCGAACTTGGTAATTCCATCCGGGCCGGAGAGGTTGGGCCGAAAAACAGAGCTGGCCCCGAAAACCTTATCAGCCAGACCATCTCCGTTAACATCGGTCAGGGCCAGTAATCCCTTACTGTTGCTCCGGTTAAAGCCGACTTTGCCGCCGATGGAGATATCTTTCTTTGGTTCCGTGATTGCAAGACCAACATATAAATGTCCACCGCCACTGCCGGTTTTATTGCCACCGATGGCACTGGCGTCTCCTTCCATGATCAACCCGGCATCAACACCGTCATCTCCGGTGTCCCAATTTTCAGAAGCCCCGAAGCCCTTATACGCCCCGTCCCCGTTTCTGGCCTCATCGTAATAGCTGAACTGATGCTGATTGAACTCCTTGCCGTGCTTATCAAACTGGGTAATGGTCTCCAGCAGAGTTTTCTCAAAGGCCCCTTTACGATACCCAAAGGCATAGGACCGGATCATCTCGCCCTGATACGAGACCTCCACCTTACGCAGGAGATCAGCAACAACCTTCTTGAAACCGAGCCGGGCATCAATACCCACGTCAATCCGGCGGGATTCGTCAAGCTGGCGATCCCGAATAAACTGCACCTGATATGGCCCTTCTGCGGAGCCGTAACCGGTGTAGGTGATCCGATCCAAATACAGCTCAGAACCCGGCACTCCGCCTTGACCGCTGCCGACCCCGGAATCTTCCTGCAAGGCATAGTGGTAGCGCATGGTGTTGCCGTTGCTGTCCTGCACCTTGCGCAAGGCCCATTTGGCCGCATTGCCGCTGTAGTCTTTCAACGCCGCATCATCAAGCAGCCCGGCAGCCGGATCGCCGCCATAAAAGAAGTGCGTGCCGTTTTTGTCAATCACCTCCCACCAGTAATTGCGCGGATGATCGCCATGACGAATGATCTTCTGAAAGGCCCCTTCAGTGCGGGCATGAAAAATTTTCTCCGCAGTCCGACCAGCCAGCTCGCCACGATGGGCCAGCGGGGTAAGCTGCTGCCCGTTCAGGGTGTAAGTTTCTGTTTCCAGATTCGCATTATAGCGCGGCACACCCCAGCGGGTATCGATGCTCACCGCCTGAGTCGAAAGATCCCAGCCAAGCCCCATCCAGCCGTTGCCGCCGCCGGAACTGTACTGGACAGCCAGCTGTGGCTGCATTCCCCTGCGGCCTGGGGGCAATTCAAGAGGATAACTCAGACGGGCATCACCTTGATTATTGGCCTGCGGCGGTTCAATCAGATTGACCTTGGCAGCCGGATTGGACACCTTGATGTCCTTGATCTGGGTCGGGCTGAAATTGACTTTTTCCGGCGATTCCGGCACCTGAACCACGGCATTGATCATGTCGGTGAAATGATCCGTTTCGCTGACCACGCCGCTGGTGGCGGTATCCACGCTGTCCCGCTCTAAAACGCTCCAGCGGCCTGCTGCCTCATCATAGAAATAGCTGCGGACATCCTCGTCCTTGAAGCCCTGCGGAATAAGCTGCTTATTATAGGGCAACTTGACCTTGACCTTCTTATCAAATTTCATGCCATGCGGCAAAAAGCGAAAGCCCTTGGCCTTGCCGGTGACGTTGACCATGCCCGCATCCAGGGCAGGCAGGTCACGGTCCCGCAGGGTCATCATCCTGATTTTCACACCCTTGCGTATTGCGCCTTTACTCACTTTTACCTGGGCACCAGTTTGAGAATCCAGGCTATGCTCTTGCTCAGAGCTTACTGCAAAATCCTCAACCAGGTTAACATGGTCATAAATACCGTTCCCCCCAGAGGTTCCATTATTTTCCCCTCCGCCGGTTTGCTCCCCTGATCCTGTGCTATCTCCGGTTCCTGAACCCGTTCCAGCTCCGGTTCCCGATCCATCAGGAAAGGAATATGCACGTACCTCAATCTCGCTGTTCTCCAGCAAACGATCCTGCACCAAAGGAATGAAGCTCCTCAGAGTTTCTCCATCAGGGTAGACAGCTCTCACTTCCACAACATCATTACTATCCGTACCCGCTACGTCGGCAAGGGTCTCAAATTCACCATTGACCGGAAAGACTTCCTGATCACCAACATAGACGTGTGGCTCACCAGAACCGTTATCCGGGCTGGCAAAACCACGTACATACATTTTTTCGGCAAAATATTGACCTGCATCAGGGTAGGTGATAGTAAGACTTGGCTCATCACCTCTGCCCAGGTTGGAACCAAGTGCCCGGACTTCGCTGATAGCCCCTTTGCCCGCCTTAGAATTAAAGAGCAATCGGACTGCCTGAGCATTCTCGCCATCGGATAGATGAAGATAATACCAACCAGCCTCCTTCAGATCCTGCTCACCGCTCATCGTACTTTCGACCCATTCCCCTTGCTTCTGCAATAAGACATCCACCCGCCCCTTGAACTTGCCGGTCGCATAGAAACCCACTGAACTCAGGTCGGTCAGGCGATCAAACTCAAGCTCTATTGCTGCTTCCTCAATGGGTTCCTGATTCGGCAAGACCTGCCATGGCTGCCGTTCCCAGCCGATGAGCATCGTTGCCTGCTGGCGTACCGGTGCCAGCCCAATGCCCGTATCCCCATCATAGAGCATAGCAGCAGCGTCCCAGTCCTCAGCCTCAGCCATATTAGTACTGACCCTGCTGACAAAATTTGCACCATCATCCAACTCAATCAGGACCTGTACCTTGCTGACGGTATAGGCCGAATCCACGTCCACAGGGGTAAAACGGATATAATTTGTTCCCTGCCGCAGCCATGCAGGCGCGATTTCTTCAACCTGTAGTCCACCACCCTGGCCCCGTTCAATCACAGAGCCACCCATTGCAATTTGCTCGTTGATGCTACGGATTGCCCCTGTCCAATGCGTCAGCCCGGACAACTCGTAGCTGAGGTAGACCCGTTTGATCTGCTCAGGGCGGTAAGCCAGATCAAAACGAAAAGTATTATCCTGGGCCGCATCCGTATAGCTTCCATCCTCCGGGCCGATGAGCCCAGAAGCAGGGCTAGCCTGATACTGCCTGCCTTGTGCCAGGGCAACCCCGTAATCCAGTAATGAATGCAGTTCAATACCTGAACGAACCGGTTCAGGCTGTCCAGGCGACCAGAATTCTATTTCCCGGATGCCCTGTGCCGGACCGATATCACCAGCTGTACCGCCATTATCAATTGGCACCAACTGAAGACGGAGCGCATCTGCTTTTTCCGCTGTTCCGAGAGAATACGCATACCACTGCTCTTCCTGAATGCTCAAATCCAGGTCTGTGCAGGAGTCTATATTTCCCCACTGGCCGTTGATCTGTCGCTGTACGGTCAGTGCATAGGATGAGGGGCCGTAAAGACGAATTTCGCTGATCGCCTGCGGGGCTTCAAAACGAAAATCCACCAATGCAGCTTCAACTGGAGTATAGGCTGTCTCAATATTGCGGTCAAAAAGCCCGGCTGCCGACTCTTCGTTTCCCGAAGAAGGAGAAATGGGGATCGGGTAAAACTTTCCGCCCAGAAAAATCGTTGCAAGGCCTTTCTTGTCTGATGAAGACTGCGCCGCAACAGGTGTGGTTTTGACGGAGGGAACCGACTGCGAACCTTGGGCAACAAGTGCATAGGCTGCGCAGGCATCCATATGAAGCCAAAGGAAGAGGGCAATAAGGGAAAAGAAACGTTGGAACTTTCGTGCAAAGAACATGATGTCTCCCAGGCTGTTAATGAAACGCCGGTGAAGTAGTAAAGACAGGAAGGTCGAAACAACGATAAGACAATTACCGAGCGAACGAGATCTCGCCGGAATGAAAAGCTATTTGTTGAACAAGTATTTCGTGTACAATGTTTTTGGGGAAAAGGCAAGGAGATTCCTTTGCGGAACAAGGAAAAAAGCAGGGAGATGGATTGTACAGAAACGTAAGGAGTGGCATCACTGTTACTTCGAGGTTTGCCCCCGGCCACAGGCCGGAGGGAACGCTTTTACATTGCTTGGCTAATGTATCACCTCATTAATACTGTCAGCGGTCAAAACCCGATCCAGCCATTCAAGCAAGGTGTCGCTGTCCGCTTTTTCTATCTGGATGCGGATACTTTCGGGCAACTCGCCGAATTTACGTTGTAGCAGTCTGGCCAGCACCAAGGCTTCACCCTCCTTTCTGCCTTTCTGCATGCCTTCCCGCATACCTTTCTGCGTATATCTCTCCACAAAACCTTTCATTGTTTTCTCCTCATCCGGGTAGCGTTGCTGATATATCAGTTGTTCATTTTCAGGATGATTCGGGCCGAGAGATCAATGGCACTGGCCTCCTCCTCCGCAAACAGAGCTAACGCCTCCCTTGGATAGTCAAGTATACCATGCCACGTTGAACTCCTCAAAGGGGATAATCATATCCGTAGCCCACCTACCCAAAAAACCGATTATGCCAGATAGCAATATTAATTAAGGCCCAGAGTACATGATTGTGGTTCTGCTTCATGGCGCAATGTTCCTCAATCAATCGGTTAACATAAGCCAAGTCCATATTTTCCCGAATCACGGCTGAATCGTTGAGCAGCTCATTCATGTACGGCTTCAGATCACCGCGCAGGAGATGCTTGACCGGCAGGCTATACCCCTGCTTATCCCGGTGAACGATATTCTCTGGCAGCAGACCTTCCAGGGCGGCCCGGAAGATGTACTTGGTGGTCATGCCCTTAAGTTTCCAGTCTCCAGGCAGGGAGGCCATGAACTCCACCAGCACATGGTCAAGGAGCGGCACCCGAATCTCCAGAGAACTGGCCATAGACATCCGATCCACCTTCATGAGCACGGAATCCGTCATCATGAAGCGCATATCCAAATATATCTCCTGATTAACCTGGTCCTTACCAGCATCACAACGGGCTGTGTACTCCCGGAGCTGACGGAATGGATCCATCCCCACCTTACTGCGGAAACCGCTTTGCAAAAGATTATTTTCCAGTACGCTATTAAAGAAATACTGCCAGCGCAGATGCTGCCCTGCCGGGTCCAGATTTGCGCCCTCCACAAAACGCTTGAGCATATTAATCGCCCCTTTCTTCTGGGGCTGATCCGGCAACATGGCTGTCAAACGGCCAATAACCTGCTGACGGAGCGGACCGGGCATCAGGTTGAACCACCTGCTCATGCGACTGGCCTTGAAGCGGTCGTAGCCTGCAAAGCTCTCATCTGCGCCTTCCCCGGAAAGACAGACCGTGACATGCTCCCGTGCCTGTTTGCAGAGGAGATACAGCGGTACCGTGGAAAGATCAGTCATAGGCTCGTCCAGATGCCAGAGGGTCTTTTCCACATACTCCGGTTTGAGACTGTCCAGCACTAACACCTGATGATCTGTCTGGCAATGCTCGGCTACAACCTGGGCATAGTCCAGCTCACTAAAGGACTTGTCCTCATAGCCGATGGTAAAGGTCTTAAAAGAACCTGTGAGGTGCTTGCGCATCAGGGCCACCAGACAGCTGGAATCCAGCCCACCGGAGAGAAAAACCCCCAGCGGCACATCACTGACCAAATGGCTCTGCACAGCATAATCCAGATGCTCACGCATCTTTTCTACAGCCTCATCAAAAGAGAGCTTATTTTCACCTGGATGAAACTTCAGATCCCAGTACTGCTCCTGATGGATATTGCCATTCTCAAAGACCAACATATGACCCGCAGGCAGTTTATGAATATCTGCAAACATGGTCTGGGGCGCAGGCACGAACTCAAAGCCGAGATAATCATACATGGCCTGATAATTGACCCGCCGTTCTACCTGGGGATCTTCCAGGATAGCCTTGATTTCCGAGGCAAAAAGGAGCCGCCCATCCTTATAGGTATAATACAGCGGCTTGATACCGATGCGGTCACGGACAAGAAGCAAACGTTTGCTGGGCATATCATAGAGACCAAAGGCGAACATGCCACGCAACCGATGCATGACCTTGGTTCCCCATTCCTCATAACCGTGAAGAATAACCTCGGAATCGGCTTTGCTATGGAAGACATGGCCTTTACTTTTCAGCTCTTTACGCAACTCCTGAAAATTATAGATCTCGCCGTTAAAAACCAGAGCAATGGTATTATCTTCGTTAAACATGGGCTGACGCCCATTATCACTGAGATCAATAATGGAAAGCCGCCGAAAGCCTAAACTCATCTCATCGGAACAAAAATGTCCTTGTTGATCCGGGCCTCTATGTTCCAAAGTATCGGTCATGGCCCGAATCAGGCCCTCGTCGTTCCAATTAAAACCGCTTATACCGCACATAATTTCTCTCTATAGCAAATCAACTTATTAAAAATAATAGCATATCAAGATGATACACGTAGTTATATTTCTACAACCGCACGAACACTTGTACTTTTTCCACTGGCCTGCGTACCGATCAACACATTGATTTTTTTTAATTCAAGATCGGCTTGCTGAATAACAAGAAAACCTTCTATCTGAATTCCTTCACTCATCGTTCTGTTTCCTGAAATGATTTCTTTCGAGAGATATTACCTCTTCTGCATCAAGGAGAGAGTCGCCCCTTCCCCCTTGAAATGCCTTCACGGTACGGCATTTCTTATTAATATGCAATCAGATGTGATAAACAAAACCTCACCTTAAAAAAACAATACTTGCACCAAACTCAAAAATTTTATTGACGAGAAAGACAAAAGCATGACATACTCATACATTCTTTTGATCAACTGGCTAAAAAGCCAGAAATAATAAATCCATAAAGACATACCCTCTGCGTAAGGCGCTTCTCAAAAAAAACATATGCAGAAAACATCCCAAAAAACAGCTCATAAAAAGAGAAACGTCCTCCTTCTGAAACGTCTCATCCCTCTCAACATATTCTTACTTGTAGGGGCCTTTTTTTACGGCGACCTTTCAGTTAAAGACAAAATAAACCAAATAGTTAACCAGGACACCTTTTATATCGGCCAGGGGGTGGGCACACTTTCCCATAACCTGAAAAAGATTTCCCGGGATCTTCTCTATCTTGCCGGTCAAAACAGTCTTATTAACCAAATAACCCATACTCAACAGGAAGATCTCACAGAACTTGCTGAAAATTTTGTCAAGTTTTCAAAAATAAAAGGATATTATGACCAAATACGCTGGATTGACGAAACCGGAATGGAGCGAGTAAGGGTTGACTATTCCCCTGACGGTCCAACTATTGCTTCACCTCAGCTCCTCCAAAATAAAAAAAGGCGTTATTATGTTACCGAAACAGTAACACTCCCCCTTGGCAGCATATTCATCTCCCCCCTTGATCTCAATGTTGAACACGGACAAGTTGAATACCCCTTTAAACCAACAATTCGTATAGCCACTCCTCTTGCTGACCGGACAGGTAAGCAACGCGGACTCCTAATCATAAATTATGCAGCCAAGGATATGCTTGACAACTTTATTGCTACAACCATTCAGATCAGAGACCGAGTCGCTATTCTCAACAGAGAAGGCTTTTGGTTGATCAGTCCCAACACTGTCGCTGAATGGGGTTTCATGTTCAATCTCAAGAATATGAAATTAGAAAGTCAATCCCCAAAAACCTGGCAAAAGATACAAGGCGTCGAAAAAGGATCTTTGCTCAACGAAGAAGGACTCTGGATCTGGTGTACAGCCCATCCCCTGGAAGGTATTCAAGCAAAGGAAGGAACTAAGCTACACGTACTCAATCGCACACCGGATGAGTACAGCTGGAAAGTCATTTCCCATATTAACAGAACAGAGCTTGCTGATATCATCTTTTTTGTCCGGCTCAAAGTTATCATCATAACCTTTTTAGTCTTTCTTGCCATATGCTATGTCTCCTGTAAATTAGCCAAGGTCGAACAAAAACTCTGGGAGGTCAATTCCGCCCTTGAACAGGAGGGCCACGAACGCACTGCACTTCTTAATGATAAACTCAGGGACCTGCAACACACCAACAACAAACTTGAAATGACCCAAGCCCGTTCCTCTGCTATTATTAATGCCTTGGCCCAGGTAGGAGAAGGATTGATTATCATTGATGCAGCCCATAAGGTTCGTTACATGAACCATATTATGATAGAATGGTTTGGTGACATGACAGGGAAAGACTGTGGGTTTCTCACAGATAACCAACAACGACCCTGGGATTGTCTCTATGTGAAAAATGCCATTGAACAGGAACATTCTGTCTGTTTTCTCCCCTCCTCTGGTGCTAAACGAATCTTTGAAATTACTTCAACAAAGTTTACAAGCAATGATACAGGCCCTGCTATCCTCCAAGTAGTTCATGATATTACTGATCGCAAAAAAAAGGAAATGCTTTTGCAGGAAAACCAGAAAAAATACCAGCGGCTGGTGGAAAACATCGGGGATAAATTCGTGGTGTTCAGCCAGGATCCTGACAAAGAAATCTGGACCTATGCCAGCGATAGCATCTGTTCGATTTTTGGCTGCACACTTGAAGAAGATAGGGATCGCATTCCCTGGAGTACCCTGATTGATTGGCTCCCGGAATCCTTAGAACAACGGCGTTTTCATATTTCCAGGATCAAAGAAAGAAAAACTGATTTTATCCAGCATGATATGCAATTTCGTCACCCAGACGGCGAATTACGCACGATCAGGGTTTCCTCTCATCCGGTTTTTAATGAAGACAAAAAACTCTTAGCCATCAACGGAATTCTGGAAGACATTACTGAATACGAGTATATTACTGAAAAATTAGCAGAGGCCCAGGAACGGGCCGAAGCAGCAAACGAGGCAAAATCCGAATTTCTTGCCAATATGAGCCATGAAATCCGGACTCCAATGAATGCCATCCTTGGAATGTCCAGCCTTGCTCTGGAAACAGAACTTAACCCGGAACAAAAAAACTATATTGAAAAAGTCTATCGCTCTGCGGAATCACTCCTTGGTATTATCAATGATATCCTTGATTTTTCAAAAATAGAAGCAGGCAAACTTGAAATTGAATCTGTTCCTTTTCGGTTGGAAAAAATCTTTGAAAACCTGATCAATATCGTTGAACTGAAGGCTTCAGAAAAAGGGTTGAGGGTAGATATTCATATTGCTCCTGAAGTACCTGAAAAACTCAAAGGTGATCCTCTGCGCCTGGGCCAGATCCTGATCAATCTGGGTAATAATGCGGTTAAATTCACCAACAAAGGCAGTGTGCGGATCAGTGTTGAGCAACTCCGCGAGCAGGATGAAATCATCTTACTGCAATTCTGTGTTGCTGATACAGGTATTGGCATGAACAAAGAGCAACAAAGTAAACTTTTTAAATCATTCAGCCAGGCAGACACCGACACAACCAGAAAATTTGGAGGCACCGGACTCGGACTTTCTATCAGCAAAAAACTGGTGGAAATGATGGGTGGTACAATCTGGTTTGAAACTGATGCAGGCCAGGGCTCACGTTTTTATTTCACCTTACCCTTTGCTCCCTGCCCAGTTGATCAGCTTGACCAACAACAAATTGAAGAGGGAAAAAACATCAAAGACCAATTTAGCCAATTACACGGAGCCAAAATTTTGCTTGTAGAAGATAACGAATTGAATCAAGAACTCGCCAAGCTTCTTCTGGCCCGAAAAAGAATGCAGGTCACCATAGCGAATAATGGAGTCGAAGCCTTAGAAATACTACCGACAGCCAATTTTGACTGCGTGTTGATGGATATCCAGATGCCCATTATGGATGGCTACACAGCCTGTCAGGAAATCCGTAAAAACCCACAGTATGACGACCTGCCTATTATTGCTTTGACCGCCAATGTCATGTCTACAGACCAGGAAAAAAGCAAGGAAGCTGGTATGAATGAACATATCGGTAAGCCATTTAACGAGCAGGAGATGTTCACGGTCATATCTCGACATATCAAAAATCAGGATACCATGAGAAATAACAACATACCAAGAGCGTCTTCGCACACCTTATGAATATCCAGGTTGAACAGCCTTGCCCTCAATGCGGAGGAGCAGTTACTTTGTCCGTTGAAGATCATCTGCTGACCTGTCCCTATTGCAAGGTAAAAAGTCTCCTGCAAAGTTCAGGGCCATTCCGCTACGCCCTTCCTGATAGAGTCGCGCCAAAAAGACAGGATGATATCCTGTATGTCCCGTATCTTCGTTTTAAGGGCAATATCTTTACTGTCAGCGAATCCGGCATTGCCTATAAGGTACTGGACACCACTCAGGACGGTTGTCCCCAGCCGGGCCTGCCCCCTTCCCTCGGACTGCGGCCCCAAGCAATGAAACTGGCACGCGTTCACAGGAAAACCAAGGGACGCTTTCTTCCCCTGGCCCTGAATATACAGGAGATTCTGAAAAAGGCAGCCCGGCTTCACTCCATGTTCCACCAGGAAAAAGAGGCTCTGTATCACCGGGCCTATATTGGGGAAACGCTCAGTTATATCTATCTGCCCCTTCTGCCTCGTGAAGACGGGGTCTTTGATGCAGTCCTGGGTGAACCACTGAACAATGCAGATACCTCGTCTATTCAGCGACTGAAGAGTGTCCCGTTCCGATCTCAGTGGCGCATGCGCTTTCTCGCCACCCTCTGTCCCCGCTGCGGCTGGAATCTGGACGGAGAAGGTGATTGCCTGGTTCTGACCTGTACCAACTGCGACACAGCCTGGAGAATCGCGAAAAACGGCCTGACGCAGACCCGCTGTACCATGTTTTCTGGCCCGGCAGATACTGCCCTGTATCTCCCCTTCTGGCGAATCGCAGTCAAGCTTCCGGCAGTAAAGATTCAAAGTTTTGCAGACTTTATCCGCCGCACTAACCAGCCCCTGGTACCACAAAAGGCATGGGAACAGCAGGCCATGCAGTTCTGGATTCCTGCCTTTAAGCTGCGGCCCAAAATATTTCTCCGCACCGCGAAACAGATGACGGTCAGTCAGTCGCGATTGCTCCAGGAACAGCAGGAAAAAAAGATGCAAATGCAGCCTGCTATGTATCCGGTCACCCTGCCACTGAGCGAGGCCAAACAATGCCTGAAGCTGGTATTAGCTGACTCAGCAACCAACAAGCGTAAGATCTATCCGCATCTGCCTTATGTTAAACCCAAAATTCTTGCGAATTCTCTGGTCTTTCTTCCGTTCAAGGATCGTCATCATGACTGGGTGCAGATACCGGGCGGCACGGTGATTCCCAAGTCTGTGCTCCATTTCGGCAGAACGCTTTGATGAACTTTGCTCCAGGACAATCTATGGAAACAACGATGGAAACCAGGGAAAAAGACGATGAACACTTTATGCGCCAAGCCCTGGATCAAGCCTGGCTGGCTCTGGAAGCCCGAGAATTTCCCGTGGGCTGTGTACTGGTTCGGGAGAATAAAATCATCCAAAGCGGACGGCGGCATAACAGCGAAGGAACCGCAAGCAATGAGATTGATCATGCTGAGATGCTGACCCTGCGTGCTCTGCTGGCAGAACATCCCGAACTTGACTGTCAAGGGATAACAGTCTATTCTACAATGGAGCCCTGTTTAATGTGCTACACAACCCTCCTTCTTTCCGGAGTACGCCGCTTTGTCTGGGCCTATGAGGATGTGATGGGCGGAGGCACTGATCTCCCTCTGGAGCAGCTTGCGCCCCTGTACCAGGATATGCAGGGTGAGGTCGAGCTGGTCCCGGATATTCTCCGTCAGGAAAGCCTGCGCCTGTTCGCCCGTTTTTTTCAACAGTATTCCTACTGGCAGGACAGCCTGATCGCCGAATACACCCTTGCCCAATATCAGGACTTGGTCACGCAAGCCTCTTCATCAACAAAAACATAAAATATTTTCGATGAACCAGGACACAGCCCTTCCTTCGATAACGGAAGAAAATGGAAAAAACTGGCAACAAACCATGCAGGCATGGCTCCATCCCCGGGTGGTGACCATGCTCTTTTTCGGATTCTCTGCCGGAATTCCCATCCTGCTGATCTTCTCAAGCCTCTCCCTCTGGCTCCGGGAGGCCGGGGTGAGTAAATCCGCTGTTACCTTTTTCAGCTGGGCCGCTCTGGGCTACTCCTTTAAATTTGTCTGGGCACCGCTGGTGGACACCCTGCCCCTGCCCTTTCTCACCAAAAAGCTGGGGAGAAGGCGGAGCTGGCTCCTCTTTGCCCAGGCCGCCGTTATTACCGCTATCTGTCTCATGGCCTTTACAAACCCGGCAGCCGGACACAGCAATCTTGTGTATATGGCCCTGGCAGCAATGATGCTCGGTTTTTCCTCAGCCACCCAGGATATTGTCATTGATGCCTATCGGATTGAATGCGCACCGGAAGAGATGCAGGCCCTGCTTTCCTCCACCTATATTGCCGGCTATCGAATCGGGATGCTGGTTGCCGGAGCCGGTGTCCTATATCTGGCTTCCTGGTTCGGAACAAGCAAAGAGGCGTACAGCTCTATGCGGCCTGGCAATACAGCTATCTCTGTATGGCCGCAGTTATGCTTGTGGGCGTGGCAACCACCCTGTTGATTCCGGAACCGGCAGCTGAACGCAAAAAAAATTACGATTACCCGGCAGACTATTACCTCCGCTTTCTCTTCCTCTTTCTCTGTACAATCAGCGTGTTTATCACAGTCTTCTTTCTCACTGGCGACACAGTGAAGCTGTTCAACGGCATGGCTCGAGGACTGACTACAACCGCTCCTGAAACGCCAGGGCCACTGGTCTCCTTTCTGGCAGAAGCAACCCGATTGGTCACAGCCCTGTTCTGCGCCCTGCTCGCCGCCTTTTTCCTGATGCGCCGGAACCTGGTGGACGGCAGCATGGTTACACAGACCTATATCAATCCGGTGCTTGATTTTTTCGAACGCTATGGCCTGCACACAGCCCTGCTTCTCCTTGCCCTGGTGGGCTTTTACCGCATCTCAGACATCGTTCTTGGGGTGATCGCCAATGTCTTTTATCAGGATATGGGATTTTCTAAAGAAACCATTGCCAGTGTGATCAAGACTTTTGGCCTGTTCATGACCTTGGCGGGCGGTTTTCTCGGCGGCACCCTGACCGTTCGTTATGGCGTTATGAAGATTCTCTTTCTTGGGGCTCTCCTCTCCAGCGTCACCAACCTGCTTTTTATGCTGCTGGCCGAGGCAGGCAATAATGTACCTCTGCTCTACCTGGTTATCTCTGCTGATAATCTCAGCGGCGGTATTGCCACAACCGCCTTTGTTGCCTTTTTGGCCAGCCTGACCAATATCTCGTTCACAGCTGTTCAATATGCCATTTTCAGCTCCCTGATGACCCTGCTGCCCAAACTCATCGGCGGCTACTCAGGTACTATGGTTGCGGCCTGGGGCTATCATGATTTTTTCCTTGTCACGGCCCTGATGGGAGTACCAGTGCTGCTTCTGATTTGGTTAGCTGGAATACGCTTAAAATAATGCAAATCAATACATACCAACAGAATAATTTTTCTTCGTAACAAAGCAGGATTACCCCTCTGTTCATTATTCCACTGATAATTTCCTATCTGACATATCCCTCTGGTACCACTTAAATAGCTGGAACACCTGGATGAAAATGCTCTTCTA
>JAABTP010000005.1:0-35884 GCA_011389815.1 Desulfobulbaceae bacterium
TGTGGCTAAATTAATTTTCTGAATTCTCAATAAATACAACTCGTTCATAAAGGCCAAGCCTTAAAGTCGTGCCATTAAGTTTTATACCGGTCACCGGAAGTCAGGACCACAAGGGTGTACACCTTGAGTGCCGGATGATAATCTTTTGAATTTGCAATCTGTTCCAATAAAGCGACACAGTGATAATAAAGAAACCTGTCGTAATGATCAATGCTGCGCGCATGCTGAATATCAACTATGACACGGTGTTTCTTGTCTTCTGCAAACAAATCAAAACGCGGTGCGACATACCCTATGGGAGGATCGAATTCTTTCTCAGTTTCAACCTGTTCGATCTCCAGAACCATTCCCAGCATATCCCGAATAAATGCGACAAAGATCTCTGGGTCACAGAATGCTTTCTTAAAGACAACTCCGTACCGTAATGATGCAACATGTTTCATGGGGATTTACCTTACATTTTCTATGTTAAGGGAACAGCTTTTTGTTTTTCTTCAACAAGAGTGATGATCTGCGTAACAAAATCTCGTTTTTTGCTTCAGTCATTTTGCTCATGATGTTGTTGGTTATAGCTTATAGCTATAGCTCAACTCTCCTGATTTTCAGCATTTGATTTTCACCTCGTTGAAACTCGTAGGGCACCTGGACACATGTCACCTCGTATCCCTCAGTTCGAAAATGCTTGATCACCGGTACGACGTGCCGAGAGGGCACAGCTCCCAATTGAAGTAAAGGAAAGAGCCGCGTTTCTCTGCATACACGGCAAAGTTCAGTGATGGTGTCGATGTGAAAACGGAGATCAAGATGGTCACTGTACAGGAAGAGAAAATGTGA
This sequence comes from Desulfobulbaceae bacterium, assembly GCA_011389815.1. Classification (GTDB taxonomy): domain Bacteria; phylum Desulfobacterota; class Desulfobulbia; order Desulfobulbales; family Desulfobulbaceae; genus Electrothrix. The sequence continues at coordinate 835 of JAABTP010000005.1, forward strand.
GCATACGGCAAGACTAAAGCTGTCATCAGGAAAACTCAGGTTAGGAGCCGATTCCGCAAGGTACCTCTTTTCGATCTTGCCCTGCGGGTAGTCTGAGAGAAAATTGCGCATTGTCTTCATCCGCACCTTACCCAGTTCATCAACAGAGCGGATGTGTCCCCAAACGAATTCATCTCTATTTTTGTTCGTTTCCCGCATGACATTGTCAAACGTTTCGTCAATTCGCCTGCTGATAGCATCCATGCTGAAGGCGTAGAGAGGATCAATGGAGACAACCGTTCCCCCTCGTTGGGTCAATTCGGCGTTGAAACTGGCGGGGCCATCACCACACCCGAGAATTTGCTTGGCAAGATCTTCCTCTGACAGGGCAAACATAGCCACATATTCTTGGAACGATCTACCCCACGGCACAATTTCTTTCAGTTGAAATGACATATCTGCTGCACCCCCTGAAACTCTTTGATCGACAACCCCGTAATTTCCGCAATTGCGCCTGTATCCAAGTTCCCGGAGGCAAGCAGTTTAATCGCAATTTCTCTTTTCCTCTCAGCTCTTCCTTTTTGTTCGCCCTGGCTGACTCCTTTCTCCATTCCCTTTGCGATACCTCGTTCAGTACCTTGTTCAATACCTCTCTCATATGCTGATTCGATCATATCCTTTTTGCTGGCTTTGTCGCTCAGGACATTTTTAATCATCCAGTCGAAACTGACCAGAGTTCGTGTCTCGCCCATAATAGTTTTTCTCTGTAAAAAGCTGCGGTTTTATGACTCAATGTTGTACGTCCGGTGCACTGTAGAAATCAATCCCTTGGGCCGGAAGACCATCATGAGCACCAGAGTGGCCCCAAAGACCAGCATCCGGTAATCGGCAAAGGCCCGCAGGTATTCGGGCAGCAGCATCAGAACCAGGGCCGCAATAATCACCCCAATGATAGATCCCATCCCACCCAACACCACGATGCAGAGGATAATAGCGGATTCAAGAAAGGTAAAGGAAGAAGGGTTGACAAAGGTGGTCTTGGCCGCAAAAACAACCCCAACCATACCTGCCCAGAAGGCACCCAAAGCAAAGGCAGTGAGCTTGGTCTTGGTTTTATCAATGCCCATAGCCTGGCAGGCGATCTCATCTTCGCGCAGGGCAAACCAGGCCCGCCCGATCCGGGAATTTTGCAGGCGGTTCACCACAAATACGGTAAAGAGCACCAGAGCGATCATCAGGTAATAGAGATAGTTGATGGATTGGTCCAGAGACAGCTCCATCCCGAAAAAGCCGGGTCGGGGAATACCGGCGATTCCGCTGGGGCCGTGGGAGAACTCTGTCCAGTTTTCCAGAACCAAGCGGATGATTTCGCCGAATCCCAGGGTGACAATGGCCAGGTAATCCCCTCGCAGACGAAGGACAGGAAAGCCGAGCAGGATACCGAAGCAGGCGGCCAGTAATCCGCCGATGGGCAGGGCTGTCCAAAAGCCGATATCAAAATGGAGATTGAGCAGGGCATAGGTATAGGCCCCCACTGCATAAAAGGCTACATAACCCAAGTCCAGCAGACCCGCCACTCCGACCACGATGTTCAGGCCCAGCCCTAAGACCACGTACATCAGGGCGGTTATCATGATGTTGATCTGATAGGTGGAGAGGAAAAACGGAAAGGAGGAAAAAACAGCTATAAGGACAGCGATAATCGGCAGGAATACTTTCGGTTCATTGAACAGCACATGCTGCCATTTTTTTTTGTTGCTCTCCGGGCTGGGTTGTGCTTTTTTCTTTTCCTGCTGACCAGCCTTCCAGAACAGAAAGAATCGGCTGAAGAGGTAGAGGGAAAAGCTGGCCAACCCCACATAGAGCATATTCTGCCAACGCCAGACAACCGTCTCTTCATAGGGATTCACCTTGATAACCATGATGGGAAAGGTGAGGAAGCAGAACCAGAGGCTCACCAGAAAGGCATTTTTCAGGTATGTTAAGATGATTGTTGTGTTCATATATTCAGCGCGATCTTAAAACTCTTGCAGGATATCTTGTTGTCAGCCCTGATTGTGCCCAAGACTGAGGCTGACCTGCCTGAACACATCATAGCTGAATCGCTCTGTCAACGCAATCTATCAGTGTTTTTTTCAGAGAAGTGAGGATCACCCAACCGCCACCGCCTCAATCCCGCTGCCGTCGGTGAGCAGGAGATAGGATTTTAATGCGGAGATCTGTTGAATATCCGCCAGCCGTTGATACTCTTTGATCTGCTTGATGCCTTCGGCACGTTTTACCTCCAATCCCTTTGCGCCGTCTTTCTTCTTGCTGTATTTCAGCTCAAAAAGAAACTGATACCGCACCTTGAAGGGGTTACGCTCCAGCAGAAGAATATCCGGGTAGCGGTTGTTCCTCTCAGGTTCACTTCGGATGAAATAGACCCCGGACTGACAGAGCAGGGTCAGGATCACGGCCTTGATGTGCTTTTCGTCCATGCGCATAAAATCACGGTTGGAGAACAGAGCCAGTGCCTTGCGGATTTCTTCAGTCAGCGGATTGATATTGTTATGCAGGGCGAGCTGTCGGATCGCTTCTTTGATCCTGTCGTTTTCTATGGTGATCTGTGCGCGCAGTTCGATTTCCTTTTTAAAGTAGCGGTAATAGAGCTGTTCGATAACATAATTCGGCACCCGGTAGACCAGTTCATCCAGGACCGCACCGCTGATGGTGATAAACCCCATGTACAGGAGTAGGCTGATGAAATCGTCGCGTTCAAAGGGCTTGCTGATATCCAGATCAAGCTTCCCTTTATGCCGTCCAAGGATTTCGCCGTTGACGATCAGTTCCTCAAGAAGACGGAAATTGCTCTCCCGATCACCGACGCTGAAAAGCCGCATGATTTTTCCGTAATCCGAGGCGATGTTTTCGTCAAGCATCTGCTCGGGATAACGGCATTCGTCCGTGTCAAAACTGTCGATGAAATACAGAACCATGTCCGGGTTGAAGACCTTTTCCTTAGCACGGCTGCTGAAGCGGTAGCCGTTGTACCAAGTGCCTAGGGATCGCATCATTTCCAGAGCATCAAGTTTGCAGATATTGACAAGCGGCCGGATCAGACCTTCAACTTCCTGAGAGGTGAAGCCCATGGCCTGATTGAATTCTTTCTTGAACGAGAGGTTTTTGCCGATATTGAAGCCGCTGGTCATGCTGTCCAGTGTGATGGAGGTCACACCGGTGATGAAGAGGCGGTCGATGATGCCTTGGCTTGTTGCGGTTTTGATGACTTCATAAAACGTTCGGACAAAACCTCCTTTGCCGACGATTTCCGTAAACAGCTCCAGACTCTCTCCGAGCACAGCATTGGCAAAATGGTCGTATTCATCAACCAGCAGGTAGATATTCGCCTCTCCTATGACATTGAAGAAGTAATCCAGTTTTCCTGCCGGACTCCCCTGGTTTTCTATGACCCCGGCGGCCTCCGGGTTATACCCATAGCGTCTGAGGAATTTTTTCAGGGCTGTTTCGACTCTGCGGTTGAATCCCTGTTCAATGCTTTCCCGGCTGCCGGTTTCAATGCCGCTGAAGTCAAAATCAAGAATCTGATAGCTGTTGCTCTGCGGAGTGGGATCTTTACCCACAGCAAGCTTACTGAAAAGAGTCTCGAATTCATCCTTGAAAAGGATATCGTAATAATACCGGAGGGCGGAGAGAAAAAGCGTTTTGCCGAAGCGGCGGGGGCGGAGCAGGATGTTGTATTTTCCTGTTTCTTCGAGAGATGGTATAAAGGGCGTTTTATCAACATAAAGATATCCCTCAGTGATAAGGGATTTGAAATTGCTGATGCCGTAAGGGATTTTCATGTTTGTCCTCTTGAATTCAGGTCAATGCAGGTAAAGGCGATAACAGCCATGCATCAGGCCCCGATCACCCAACCGCCACCGCCTCGATCCCGCTACCGTCGGTGAGCAGAAGGTAGGATTTCAAGTCAGAGATCTGCTGAATATCTGCGAGCTGCTGATACTCCTTGATCTGCCTGATACCCTCAGCTCGTTTTTCCTCCAGCCCCTTTGCGCCGTCTTTCTTCTTGCTGTATTTCAGCTCAAAAAGAAACTGATACCGCACCTTGAAGGGGTTACGCTCCAGCAGGAGAATATCCGGGTAGCGGTTGTTCATCTCGGGTTCGCTCTGGATGAAATAGACCCCGGATTGACAGAGCAGGGTCAGGATCACGGCCTTGATATGCTTTTCGTCCATGCGCATGAAATCGCGGTTGGAGAACAGGGCCAGTGCCTTGCGGATTTCTTCAGTCAGGGGATTGATATTGTTATGCAGGGCGAGCTGTCGGATCGCTTCTTTGATCCTGTCGTTTTCTATGGTGATCTGTGAACGCAGTTCGATTTCCGTTTTAAAGTAGCGATAATAAAGCTGTTCGACAACGTAATTCGGCACCCGGTAGAGCAGCTCGTCCAGGACTGCACCGCTGATGGTGATAAACCCCATGTACAGGAGCAGACTGATGAAATCGTCGCATTCAAAGGGCTTGCTGATGTCCAGATCAAGTTTCCCTTTATGCCGTCCAAGGATTTCGCCGTTGACGATCAGTTCCTCAAGAAGACGGAAATTGCTCTCCCGGTCGCCGATACTGAAAAGCCGCATGATTTTTCCGTAATCCGAGGCGATGTTTTCATCAAGCATCTGTTCGGGATAACGGCATTCGTCCGTGTCAAAGCTGTCGATGAAATAGAGAACCATGTCCGGGTTGAAGACCTTTTCCTTGGCACGGCTGCTGAAGCGGTAGCCGTTGTACCAGGTGCCCAGGGATCGCATCGTTTCCAGAGCATCAAATCCGCAGATATCGACAAGCGGTCGGATCAGGCTTTCTGTTTCCTGAGAGGTGAAGCCCATGGCCTGATTGAATTCTTTTTTGAACGAGAGGTTTTTGCCGATATTGAAGCCGCTGGTCATGCTGTCCAGCGTGATGGAGGTCACACCGGTGATGAAGAGGCGGTCGATGATGCCTTCCATGGTGGCGGTCTTGACGGTTTCGTAAAAGGCCCGGACAAACCCGCCTTTGCCCACAATGGCATTAAACAATTCCTGATCCTCACTGAGCACAGCATTGGCGAAATGGTCGTATTCGTCGATGAGTAGATAAATTTTTTCTTCTCTAACGATCCTGAAAAAAGCCTTCATTAAAGATGCCGGGGAGGAGTGCTCGTCAAGCCGGTGGATTTCTTCGGCAGGGTATTGATACTCTTTCAGAAAGGCTCTGAGTCTTCCGGCGACCTCAAGGGCGAAATCACGCTCAATACTCTCCTTATTATTTATGCTGATTCCACTGAACTCCATGAACAGTATTCGGTAGCTGTTTTTCAGCGGGGTGGGATTGTGACCGACAGCAAGACCGCTGAAAATTTCCTCGAACGCGTCTTTGAAGCGGATATCGTAATAATACCGGAGGGCGGAGAGAAAAAGCGTTTTGCCGAAGCGGCGGGGGCGGAGCAGGATGTTGTATTTTCCGGTTGCCTCAAGAGATTCTATAAAGGGTGTTTTATCAACATAAAGATACCCCTCAGTGATAAGGGATTTGAAATTACTGATGCCGTAAGGGATTTTCATAAGAGTATTCTTTCGGTACATGCCTTCTTTATTGCAATCCGGATCGTAGCTGCATTCAGGTGATACTTTTTAAGAAGTATCATGATCAAGAAAAATACCTTTCCCGCCGGGCCGTGTCAAGTACCCTTAATGTGGCTTTTCCAAAGAGACACCGACTTCAGCTTGACAGGCGGATATGCTCTTTGGTAAGTACAACAGTTTATGAATGCTCTGTATTTTTTGAGAAAACAAGCCATCTTTTCCCTTGGCCGGAACAGCGAACCATCATAAGGATACCTATGAAAAAGAAGAACATCTCCCTTTGCGATTACCTCTATGTAGACACCAAAAAAATTCTCTCTGTGTACAACCAACTCACCGGAGCTGTTGTTTCTGCCGGAGAGTCCACCTATGCAACTCTTGGTCAGGCTGAGAACAAAAAGAAGTATGACTTTAAGATATTTAAAAGTGATTCTGCTACGCAGGAGGAGCACGGGGCGCAGGAGCAGATAAAGCCCCATCATACTTTGTTTCAGGAGTTGGAACAGGAACTGGACAATCAAGGGCAGTTGGTAGACCTTTCCGGCAAAAAGATGGCAGAAAAGATTCAGGATAAGGCGTTTCGCGCAACCTTGAAGGATACCTTTTGCATCAAGGTCACAGGCCGTTGTGTGCTTGAGCATTATGAGCGGATGAAAAAGATCTCTGAGTCCTTCCCGGATATTGCCGAGTTGATTAATCAGAGCAATAAGGCCGCCGTCAAAAGCACGGATGCCTATAAAGAGCTTGTGGAGCAGATCAAGACCAGAGAAGCAGAGATTGCCAAGATAAAGGATAGGAATGCCCGTAATATTCAACAGGTCCCGCTCAAGGAGCAAAAGAAGAAGCTGCAGGATTTGCTGGAAAACCATACCAGGGCTGGCGTGGTGGAGCAGTGGATTCTCGACGGTCTGAGGACCTGGATTGACACCTTTATCCCTGGTATCATTAATTTCCGGGTCTACCCGGATCAGGAGCAGACAGCAGTGCAGGTCTTTGGCCATCTGAAGCAGGAAAACTTTTTTGACATGGATGTCTCTGCTTTTCATTTTACCTATGGCTCAGTGCCTACAGAGGAATTAACCATGCTCGGGATTGTCAGCTCTGTGCCCAATCCAGAGGATGCTGCTTTTAATCCGCACCAGGAATTTCAGGGCGGTGAGTTGTCCAGTAAAGAGGCGGTGGAACGGGGCTTCCGCAGTGTCTTTCGTGGCTTTGAAGGCTTTGAACAGATGGTGCGTACCTGTCGCTATCCCAGGGTGCTGGTGTCTCCACTACTGGTGTATCGGGAGATGGGGGGAGGGCGGTAGATATGGATGCAATACTCAGCCTGCACGATGATGAGAGAGCTGATGAGGATATTCAGGAGCTGGTCTTTTCTCTCACCCGGACGCTGAATCAGGAGACCGATCTGACAGCCGGTTTACCTGAAGAAACAGGTGGCCTTGGGACCAAAGGGGATATTGGGATTGTCGGTCAGATCATTCTTGCCGCCCTGAGTTCCGGGACAGTTGTGGCCTTGTTGCAGGTGCTGAAATCCTATGTTGAGCGTAAGCCGACCCTGCGGATTGAAATAGAGAATGCAGACGGCAGCAAGGTGAAGATTGAGGCGGAACATCTCAAAACGGACCGGATAGAACAGACCACCCGAGCGGTGCAACAGCTCTGTGAGCACAGCAGGGATACGGATAATGGCGGAAACGGCTGAAAAACGCTACGCAATTCTGATTGCCAGCAGCAGCTACCCTAAAGAACCGGGCCTGAAGGACCTGCGCTGTCCGGAGAATGATGTTGATGCGCTGGATGCCGTGTTGCGCTCGTCGGATTTTGGGGGTTTCACCGAGACCTTTGTTTTCAAGAACCGGCCCAGCCATGAGGTACTGGAACGGATTGAGACCGTGCTGGGCGAGGCAGGTCAGCACGATCTGGTGCTCATCTATTTTTCTGGACACGGTAAGCTGAATCCGGCAGGACAGCTCTGTCTTGCCACGGCAAACACTAAGTTGCGGGCCTTGGGTTCCACCTCCATTCCGGCAGGATCAATCAAGTCCTACTTTGATCATTCCGCGAGCAGGAAGAAGATTCTCCTGCTGGACTGCTGCTACAGCGGGGCTGTGGGTAAAGATTTTGCCAGGGGAGGCGTTGACGATCAGTTACAGCTCGTGTCCCGAGGGCAGGGCACCTTTATCATGACTGCTTCCACCGGCATTGAGGTGGCAGTGGAAAAGGAGGGCGATAAGTACGGTCTGTTCACCAAGCATCTTGTGGCGGGGATTCGTTCCGGCGAGGCGGATAAGAACGAGGACGGCTTTGTGGATATGCAGGAGTTGTATGAGTATGTCCATGAGAAGGTGCAGGGGGAAGGGGCGCAGGAACCCATGAAGTGGGATCTGCATGTGAAGGGGAAGTTGGTGGTTGCACGGAGCGGCAGGGAGGCCAAAGAACAATGGCGGAAGAAGCTGCGGGCAATCCTCTACAAACTGGCTGCGCAGGGTTGGTTGTCAGACGGTATCGTCAGTAAGGCGGTGCATATCATTTCTTTGCCGGACAAGGAGATGACGACCAAAGACAGGGAATGTCTCCTGCTGATTGAACAGCTTGCTGATGAGCGGATCAGTACGGGAAACTTTGTTGAGTGTTGGGTGAAGACCTGCTTGTCAAATGAGAGTGAACAAAAAGGTGATAAGGACACGCCAAGTAGAACAAAGAATCTATGGAATTGGTTGCTTTACGATGTTTTTGCCGACCTGCTCTTGCGTTTTGTTTTTGCAGGCTTTATTGTTGCAATTGGGTGGTGGAGTTTGAAACAATGGGTGTCTCGCCCCGAGACTGTTTCTGTGCGGGAAGAAAGAACAATTGGGCAATATATTAATCATGGCGATGGCACGATAACGGATACGAAAACCGGTTTGATGTGGAAACGCTGTTCAGAGGGTTTGTCCGGTGTGAACTGCGAAGATGGCAAGGCCAAAGAGTATACATGGAATGATGCGGTGAAGCGTTTCAAGAATGTTGAATACGCGGGCTATGCTGATTGGCGGCTGCCGACCGTTGATGAACTGAAAACCTTGGTGTATTGCAGCAAAGGGAAAGACAGAGAGGGTGACTGCAAGAATGGTTATGAAAGTCCGACTATCAACCAGCAGGTTTTTCCGAATACTGACTCTGTCTGGTCCGGGTCGCCGGATGCTGACTACTCGGTCAACGCGTGGTACGTCGATTTCTACGACGGCTATTCCCACATCCTCAACCGCACCTACAACTTTGCGGTGCGGCTGGTGCGCGACGGACAGTGATTGCACGGGGTGTTACCCCGTGCTGGAATTGTATAACCCCTTCGGGGTATGCGTTGACTCGTCAAGCCGCCGTACAAGGAAAACATAATGCCCCAACGGGGCTGTATATAACCAGCTCAGGGTAACACCCTGAGCGCACATCCCAAAATATAAGAGGTTGCACCATGCCGCAATCCCTCACAAGGATATATCTCCACATCATCTTTTCCACCAAGGAAAGAATCCCCTTTCTTGCCGACAAGGAAGTGCGCCGGAAAACCCATGCCTACCTTTTTGGGACTTGTCGGAAATTGAGTACTCCCGCCGTGACAGTCGGTGGTATCGCAGATCATGTACACCTTATCTGCATCATGTCCCGCACCATAACGGTGGCGGATTTTGTCCGGGATATCAAGCGTACCTCCTCAAGCTGGCTCAAACAGCAGAGTGAAACTACCTCCAATTTCCATTGGCAGAACGGGTACGGCGTTTTTTCTGTCAGCCCGTCACATATTGATGCGTTAAAAAAATATATTGCCCGGCAGGAGGAACATCATCGGCAGCTTTCTTTTCAGGATGAATTTCGTCGGATCATGCAGAAGTATGGGATGAAGTACGATGAAAAGTATCTGTGGGATTGAACTGTTTGCACGGGGTGTTACTGCGGCCTGTGTTTTTCCCCTTGCGCAGCCCGGAAAAAAGATGAAACAGCCGGGCAAAATCACAAAGGAGCGGTGAAAAACGGCAAAACAGCCCGGAAAAATCATACAGAAGCGTGGAAAAATGACCGAGGAGCAGAGAAAAGTCATCAAGGAGCACGGAAAAACCGTTCAGGAGCATGGAAAACTCATCAAGGGGCACTACTTTCCTATTTTTCCAAGCTACGCTGCCGCATCGCAGGCTTGCTTCCTTGGTTTTCCCCCTTGCTGAACCGTTACGACATGCTCATCTGCCTCTTCAACAGTCTCCTTTGTTGCTGCTCGAAAATCCGGGAAGGAAATTGACATTCCCCTGCGATAATAACGGAATTATCAATGCCCCAACGGGGCTGTATATAACCAGCTCAGGGTAACACCCTGAGCATACCTGAATAGGTTTTCCGTTGAGGAAATTCAACGATATCTAGAGAAGAAGAAAAGCAAAAAGAGCAAAGAAGTTTTACGAGAAGACAGAAGGTACTAAATATTGTTCTTCTTTACCATATCAACCCAGTGTTTTTGTTTTTTCAGAAAGTGCAAAAATTGATACTGCCAAGTTTCTTCTTTGCTTTTTTACCTTTGATCGGATACATTAAGCATAACTTTACCAGGAAAATTTATATGAAAGTGTCGGGTAATTGATAAATCACTTACCCCATTGACCAGCTTTCATAATGTGTTGTCTCTCCCCAAAGGGAGGGAAGGCCATTATTTTACAAGACTTCTCCCAGCGGGAATAAAAAAAGGAAGAGCGTTATGAAAAAAATATTAAGCGCAGCAGCAATTTCAGCCCTGATGTTCACAGCAGCCCCTGGAATGGCCGGTAATATGAAAATCATGCCGCCTTCCTTGGGGGCGGATTGTCCTGCTGATTGTCAGGATCAGATTGATCAGTTGAATTCCAGTCAGGCCCGGCAGGATGAACAGCTTGAGGCCCTGGAGGAGAGTCAGGTACGTCAGGATCAGGCGATTGAGGCCAATGCTGCTGATATCCAAAACAATCTTCAGGAGATTGAAAAGCTGAAAACAAAGGAGATCCATAATCCCTGGTATGTGAAGGCCACGGCCCAGCTGACCTGGATGGGTTCGTTGGATCTTGATAAAGCACATTACGGGTATCAAGCAGACACAGATACAGGATATGGCTTTGGTTTTTCTGCTGGACGCCAGTTTGGCAATCTTCGCATTGAAGGGGAACTGGCCGGACGAACCGCTGATATCAAAGGTGAAAATCTTTCTGATATTACAATCAGCACAGCTATGCTGAACGGATTTTATGGCGTTCCTGTTTACGGCCCCTTTTCTGTGTACGGCACAGCAGGCGCAGGTACGGCCAAGGTTGAAATGGCCTTTGCTGATGGCGATGACAGCGAAGTCACCTTTGCCTATAAAGCCGGAGCTGGTGTAGCTATGGATGTTGCTCGGAATATGGCTGTGGATCTTGGCTATGAGTACCTGCGAACCGGTGATGTGGAGTTTGGCCGGGATCATGAGATGTCCCGGGTTGATGACCTGAAAAGCAGTGCTATCAATGCCTCTGTTCGTTATTCATTCTAAGTTGTTCAATCAACCCATCATTGAACAACAAGGAATGCAATAAGAAATTTCCTGCCTATTATTGTAGGTGCCGTAGGTACCATAGGGGCGATCCTCTGTGTTCGCCCTTTTATGCCGGGTAAACACGCAGGTCTGCTCCTACAATTCTGTCCCGGAAAATCGGGGTTTCCCACGTCCTTCAATATATTTTTTCCCTTATGTATGTATTATACGCATTATCTGCTGCATCCGTATCATCCCAAAAAATAAGAGACTCCCTGTGCTGGTCTCTCGCATTGTTCTTTTTCTTTTTTCTCACCTTTGTTCCTCTTTCTGTCCAGGCTGCCTCAAACGCTTCCAGTAAAATTGTGGTTCAAAAAACCATGGCAAGCTTTTCCCGGATACCAGGCCTGACAGCACAGGAACTGGAGTATGGGAGACAGGTCATTGCACAGATGGACTATAACTCCCAGCGGATTACCCGCCAAATCAGTCTCCTGCCTGGAGCGAATTTTGCCCGGTGTGAAGAGATTTGGCAGGAGTTGGACAACAAAAAGATTTCCTATGATCAAATCCTTGCCTTTGATGATTGGACAAAGCTCCCTCATGCGACAATGCCGCTGGCAGTTCAAGTCATTAAGGCTATCAGAGACCTGACCCGTGAAGAGGTAAAATGTCTTCGAACCTTTCTCACTATTGCTGATCAGCGAGCTGATGCAATCCTCTTGCTCATTCCTCAAATCGTGGCAATGGAGCCTTCAGGGAATTTTGCTGCCCGTAAGATGTTTACGGTTCGTGGGTTGAAAGTAGAGCAGGCCCTGGACAACCTGACGCTCATTGATACCTTTACTGATAAACAGGCATGGGCTTATGCGGCCTTTGCAGAAGCCAGGAGGATGGATCCGGTAACCGTGACAGATGCCTTACCCCTCTTTCAGCAGTTGCGCGATGATGCTGCCTGGAACATGCGTACCCTGATCAAAAAGAATAAATTAACCAGAAATGCGGCCTGGCGATGGCTTATCAGCTATTTTGCCCATCCGGTCCATGTGCAGGAGAAGCAGTATTATCGATATGACGTCCCTGAAAGAACGCAGCTTTTAGATGCCTTTTATGCTGCTGGCGAAGATTTGATCTGGCGGATCAACAGTTTGCATGCTGTCAGCGATGAATACGGAATGGAGTATTCCAGTGCCACGCTCCAGTCTATGTCCAAAAAAGAATTGAAAAGGCTTTTTGACAAGCTCTCTCAAAAGACCAGGACAAACTATGGAGGTCATTTCCTGAATGCCTTTAAGGCAGGCAAAAAAAACAGCATGATCAGGATACTGCGTAAAGCAACCACAGCAGATCGCACCCAGATTTCTCAGGACCTGACCTCTGCAAATATCTATGCCTTGCTGGCCCAGGGGAGCGAACTCTACGATTCTTCGTTTCGGGATATTCTGGTGCCTATCCTGAAAAAGAGAATCCATAAAGGCTATGAAAAGAACCTGCTCACTTTTCTCAAGGCAACTGACCCGTCAAATCATCTGGTGTCCAGTTTTATTGTCAGTCTGGCTCAAAAAGGGAAGCTCACTACTTTTTTCCCAAAAGACGCTGCTGAACAGGAGAAAATTCTGGATTTAGTTGCAGCCTCTGCTTTTAAGGATGAGGACTCTATACTTCTTTTTTCTGCTACCTTTCGCCATCTGCTCAAAGTGCTCAAACCGGATGTACGATATTATCTGATTGATAAAATGGTTCAGGCTGATAACGGACGGACCAGCTTTAGCAAGCTGATTACTGTGATTCTTCAATATTATTTACAGGAATATCCAGACCTGCTTAATAAGCCAGCTCAGCAACTTATCCAACAGACTGTTGAACGCAACGGGGCTGTGGATCTGGACAAGTACCTGTTGACACCTTTTGCGGACTGGAAGGAAGATAAGCAATTAGGTTCAATTTCGATTTTTCATCCTGATGATGATGGCCGGAAATCCTTTGTCTCCAACGCCCGGAACCTGCTCAAGCATGGTTATCAGATACAATATTCTGAACAGTACAGCCCGTATCAAGAGGTCGCTGTGCAGAAGGTGAGTAAGCGGGCTGTGCAACGGTCCCGGTCAGGTAAAGGATTAGCTGCGCTTTTTGATACCATGCGGCGGAGTCCTTTTGCAGTGGTTTTTGTCAAAAAGGTCAATGGAATCACCATACGTCATTCTGTATATGTGTATGCCAATGAAGCTGACCAGCAGTTATTGATGAAGCGTTTTCTCCAGGGAGATGATGAGATGTTTGCCCAACGTGGTCATTCGTATTGGCGTTCAGAGCAAATTACCGATCCTTTGGAAAAACTCAAAGAAAATAACCAGATTTCTGAGCATGATCTTACCAAGCGGCAGCGTTTTCTCAGCCTGGGCTCCTGCGGTGGAGTGAAAGCCTATACCAAACTTACCCGGATGTTTCATGGTCATATTGATATCCTGGCCACTATTGGCACTGGAATGGCGATTATCAATGATCCTTATAATCGTAATTTTTTTGAAACTGTAGCCAAGAACCCGGCAACGATTACCTGGGAGGATATGGCTGCAAAATCATCATTTATTTTTGCCAACGGACGAGGGCAGGATTATCTGCAACCTGGTTGCCTGACCGCTATTTTGCATAAAATATTGGATGAAGAACAAAAAAAAGGGAATTCATTTCCAGGATCAAGGGAAGGTGAACCCTATGATCTTGAGGTTGCCCCTGAGCCAGGGTATTGATACCTTGTAATATCATTTTTTTCCTGCACCTTACTCCTTCAGGCGTTTCTGTGTTCCAGGAACGCCTGCTTCTTCTCTTTTCTCCTCGCAAGTGCGTCCCATAATATAACCTTCCTGTTTTTTTAATACCTCTTCCTGTTCGCCTCATTCTGTATAAAAAATAAAACTTTATAGTGTTGACGGTATGAAAAATTATACAGAAATACGAGGGGAGCTACAGACAGATATTGCAAAAAGGATATTGTCTTCCCCCTTTTTTATCTGGAAAAATAGCCCCTTAGAAGGGAAAAAGGTATAATTATAGGAAGTGGCATATTTTTAGCATTAATATGAAAATATGTCGTTTAACTGTTTAAATTGATTGGATATAATAAAAGTATCTAATAAATGCCACAATGTGATGTTTGAAAGGAGTTGTTCTTTCACTACTCAGAACATGCTTTGTCATGTAGTGGCAACGCATTGTTGAACGCATTTGAACTTTATTTGATACCTTCTTTCCGATAAGAAACGGAAAGTTGATAACGCCACAGCTGCTGCGAGGCAGTGTCGGAAAGCCACGGGTCTCCAATGATGGAGACAGCCGGGTTACCTGCTTTTACCTGTAACTTCTATCGGAAGGTTTATTATGAGATTTTTTTTCTTTCACGTACATTTCCCAGTGCTCCTGGTAGCACATTACTACCCGTCTCTCCCCTTCGTGCCACTCCTGGTATAAAAAACAAGAATCAGAATACCCATATTTTGTATATCAAAATACCTATATTTTGATTCACGAAATATGCGTATTTCGCAACTCAAAATACATGTATTCTGCCTCTCAAAATACATATATTTTGAAAGGCAAAACCTATGCTGTTTTTCAGGCAGTAATAATCAACTTCAGAGTCAATAAAAATCATACCTGATTTTTTGTAGATAGTATTTTTACGTACGGAATACATAACGTATTTCGTGCAAATATTTAAACGAACAAGAGGATGAAAAAGAACATGCAACAAAAACACATTGGTAAAAAAATTATCCACGTCCCCAACAGGGTGCTTCTGGTACTGACAGCGATTACCACGCTGTTTTTTTGCACAGAAGTATCAGCAAACGCATCAGCAAAGGATGTCCATGAAATGGCGGATATCTGTATGCAGGCCAATCGTATCCTAAAGGATTATGCTCTGGTCGGCATGGGTGTAAGTTATCATGACCCAGCCAAGGACCTGAAAGAGAACCTTGAACTCATTGAAAATGAAATCAAGGATCTTGAGGGACATAAGCAAAACGAAAAGATAGCAGCAGAGATTGAGGAAATTAAGAAATCTTGGCATGCCATCAAACCGGAATTTGAAAAAACACCGGATAAGAGCAAAATGAGTGATCTTCGGAAGATGGTTGAGAAGTTCACTGTTCGCTGTGAAGAAGTTGCCGAAGATATTGCCCAGGACACCGGTATTGAGGGAGAGCATGATGTGGTTTTGGTCGCTGAGCTGGGCATGGAGTCGCAGCGGCTGGCAGCCCTCTACCTGATGAAGGCATGGGGAATAGCTGACTCTGATTACGAAACAGAGTTACAACAGATTGTTGACCAGACCGAGAAGATCTACAAAGAACTTTTTGAAGCTGATGAAAAACTGGTTTCTCAGGAAATTAAAGAAAGACTAAAAAAGGTTGAAAAGGAATTTATCGCCTTCAGCGTTATGGCCAAGAGTGACTCAGGCCGCTTCATGCCATCTGCGGCTGAAAAAATGGCGTCCAAGATCTTTGAAGAACTTCGTGAGATACTGGAGATGGAGCAGAAACTGGTTGAAGGAACCGTGTCAGGTTATTTTACCCCAATAGCTGATGAAAAAACAGCAGGGGAGATTTTCAGAGCAATTACAGGAATAGTACATACAAAAGGAGGAATCAAATCATGAAATTCGGAACAATAAAGACATTGAAGTATGCAGTAGCAGGTATAATTTTTGCTTTATACCTTACCCCGGCATTGGCTGCGGATTCAAACCGTGAACTGCTTACAGTTGAGGCTGCTGAAAATATTAAGTTTTCCAGCCAAACAATCACCAAAGCATATTTTTATAAGCAACAGGGTGTCCGCGTGGACCGTGCGACCGAAGATTTGAAAAAGAGTCTTGCTCGTCTAAAAAAGGATCTGATTATAATTCAGGACGGGCTGGCAAAGGGGAGCAAAGAAGAAAAAAATATCGTGGTCTATCTTGAATATACCACGGAAGAACTGTTGAATCTTGTTGATAAGCCCTACAGCAAGGAAAACGGCGCATTGATGATTGATTACAGCGAATCGTTGCTGGAGGGAGCTGAGTTTGTTGCCCAGCAGCATATGCAAAAAGGGAATGCCGAGGAAGAAATGCTGGTTGCAGTAGAAGAGATGCTTTTTTTTCTGGAGAGAATCAACAAGTTCTACATCGCTTACCAGGCCGGTTTTGATGACTATAATAATGTTGTCCAGTTGAAGCAGGCTGTACAGGATTTTGAAAGCACTTTGGCTAAAGTCAATGCATATACCAAGTACGAAGGCATAACTTTGACCAGTCGCAACAAAATTAACGAATTCTGGCCAGTAGCCAAGGAATTCTTTGTTGATATTCAACGAGGTGCTTTGCCTGTGATTGTTCTTGCTTCGGTAGAAAAGCTGGTAAATGAACTTGAGGTATTGGAAGACTTCCACCATAAAAAAGCGAGTTCAAACGCAAAATGATGAATAAACTGCGAATGCGTTGAGTGAAAAGGGCAGTCCTGTGACGATAAATATATTTTTGCAGGACTGTCAATCCGATTAATATGAAAATACTGACCAGCTTTTTGAAATCAGTATGTTCATGTTTTGTTGTCCCGCCCCAGAGGGGGGGATGGGTGTTTACAGGAAAGTACCGAGTGATTCCTTGGAGAGTCACCCCATTAACTTTCATGTTTTGTTATTATCCCTCTCAGAAGAGGAGGGATGGGAGTTATATGCGAAATAACGGCATGACTTCACGCAACAAACCACAAACATTTTGGAGGTAATCAGAAAGTATCATGAAACGGAAGAAAAAAGATGAAAAAAGCAACTGGATGCAGACGAGAATGCTGTTGACCTTGACAGCCAGTATTATCTTGTTGTTCTGCACAGAGGTGTCGGCCACAGCTTCAGCAAAAGATGTACATGACATGGCCGACATCTGTATGCAGGCCAACCGCATTTTAAAAGATTACACCTTGATCGGCATGGGGGTGGATTATCATGATCCAGCCAAAGATCTGAAAGAAAACCTGGAGGATATGGATAAGGAGATCAATGATCTTAAAGGGCATAAACTAAATGATAAACTGTCTTCCGAGATTGTTGACATTGAGAATTTCTGGTACGAGATCAAACCGGAATTTAAAAAGAAACCGGATAAAACAAAAATGCATGACCTTCGAGTGATGGTTGAGAAATTCACGACACGTTGCGAAGAGGTTGCCGAGAATATCTCAGAGGAGACCGGCATTAAAGGAGAGCATGATGTGGTTCTGGTTGCTGAATTGGGCATGGAATCGCAACGGCTGGCAGCCCTCTACTTGATGAAGGCATGGGGAGTAGCTGACTCTGATTACGAAACAGAGTTGAAACAGGTTGTTGACCAGACTGAGAAGATATATAAAGAGCTTCTGGAGGCTGATGAGAAATTCGTTTCCAAGGAGATTAAAGAAAAACTCAGGAACATTGAAAAAGAGTTTATCGTTTTCAGTGTAATGGCGAACAGCGACACGGGCCGATTCATGCCATCGGCTGCAGAAAAAATGGCCAGCAAGATTTTTAAAGAACTCCGTTCGATACTGGATATGGAACAGAAATTGGTTGAAGGAACTGTCTCGGGATATTTCACGCCTGTTGCTGATAAATATCTCAGGAGTAAGTCTAAAATTTCCATCAATGTTGAATTGATGGAGAGTGTCCAGGCAAATTCCTAAATTGGAAGTGAGTGTTTTTAGCTCACCTCTTTGCCCGAATCTCTTTTAAAATGGAGATTCCGATTTTACATTTTTTTTGAGCACAAAATCTCCACCAATGTTGGACTGGTGGAGATTGTCCTGGCAGATTCCTAAATCGGAAGTGAGTTCTTTTATAGCTCACCTCTTTGCCCGTATCTCCTTTAAGATGGATAAGCCGATCTTAAAATGTGGTTCCTCCTCCTGTTTGACCGTGGCGTAAAAATCGCATTTCTGGCAATCACCAAACTTTTCTGTATAGGCACCCTGGGCAACTGCGCCCTTACATAAGGTGCCTGCAACCACCCAGCAGCAACGCCCAGCGTTTGTGCCGCTATGGATTCCGTCAGCTCTTTGCTCTTCAGCAGCCGGGCACACCCCGAATTCATCAGCTTTTATACCACCAGGCTCCCGCCCGCATTTCTTGGCTTCCCAGCAATCTTGTTTCTTCATTTGCTTATCTTCCTTTTTTTCAACCTCATGTTTCTATAAAAAAAACCAATCCCAAAGGAATCGGTTTTTTATATTTTGCAGTATCATTCCGCAACAATGCCAGCTCAAATATCAATCACATTCTCAACACCTGCTTTCGAACAGGAACTTATTCCACCGGAGACAACGTGTCTACATAGCTAAACTGAATTGTATCACCAGATTTATCTATCTTTGTTAAATACACCGAATCCATTCCCCGATGGTCATCTTTTCCAAAAGAAATTTCCACACCACCGGCATCATATGCGGTCATTGATTCCAGCGCATTTTTTAGAGACGTTGTTGTGACCTCACCCTGAACTCTTGAAAGGGCCTGATGAAAAGTTTTGGCACTAAGATAGCCTTCCAGGCTAGCAAAACCATATTCTACAGCCCCCATATCCTGCTGATACTCCTTTACCAACGGAATGCTGTTATCCCAAGGGTCAGGCACCACCTGACTGATGTAGACATTATCAGTTTTTTTCAAACGGCTTGCCAAAGCGTTGGAGCCAACAAAGGAGATATTGAGCATGGGGACGTTAAAGCCTATCTTATGCCATTGGTTAATAGCCAATGCACTGGGTCTGCTCGCACCGATCAGGATAATTGCCTCCACAGCCTGTCCTCTGATTTGCCGGACAGCCCCACCAACTGACACTGTATTTCTGCGATAATTAGGGACACTTTTCCAAAAGGCGTTCCAGTGATCCATTGAGCTTTGCTCATCAGGAAGATCTGGAATAGGAGGGGTAATAGTGATTCCTTTGATTTTTTCCTGAGCTTTCACAACAGCTTGTACTCCGGCCATTCCAAAGGCATCACGTTGGACAAAGATCCCGATTCGGGTGATTCCCAAATCCTCTTTCAGGTGCTGCATCATGTTTTCAATTTCAGCTGCATAGCTTGCCCGGACGGCAAAGGAATAAGGGTTCTTTTCCACATCGCTTAAAAAGCCAGCTCCGGTAACCGGGGCAAAAAACACCACCTTGCTTTCGGTTGACAAAGGAACGGCCACCTTTGAGGTAGGAGTGCCCACATAGCCGAACAGCGCATCAACACCTTGTTGTAAGAAAAACTCTGTATTTTCAAGACAACGCCCTGGTTCATAGCCATCATTCCTGACCAGTACTTCAATCTCATCCGGGGCAGATGTCTTCAGATAAGCCATTGCCCCCTTATGCATTTGTTGGCCAAGAAATGACGTTCCTCCTGTCAATGCACAGGACTGACCAAGCGTAACTTCAGCATCACTCTGTCCGGGCAGAGCAGCTATAAGAGAGAAGCAGCAGCCCCACAGAATATTCCATCTATTATTTTTCATTCTTTTCAACCCTTTTCAGTTGTCAATTGTCGTTATATACTCATCAATTACCGGCCTGACTGGAAATATCCTGCAAAAGCTACCTGCTGTAGCGAGAACAGATATCAGTTTACGCATCAAACGGATCTGCTTCCAAGACATCATTATCAGGATCCTTTTTGTCTGATTCAAGTTTAAAGGTGGCAACAGCCTGAAGCATGTCATCGCCCATAACCGCCATTTCCTGCATGGAAACCGAAGCACCCATAGCCTCTTCAGCAGTTTCCAGACTGATACTGCCGATTTCGCCCATTGAGGTTGCCAGAATAGCTGTTGTATCTGCCTGTTGCTGTGAAGCTGAGGCAACGCCTTGAATAAGCTCAAAAACTTCATTGGAGCGCTCTGTGATTTCGTCAAGCCGTGAAAGAGCATTTTGAGAAAGCTGAGTTCCTTGAACAACCTCTTGAATACTGGAGTCCATACTGATGCCTGCCTCTGTAATCTCGCCAAGAATGTTTTTGATTAAGGTTTCAATCTGTCTGGTTGAAACAGCTGCTCGCTCTGCCAGGCGTTGAATCTCCTCAGCAACCACTGCAAAACCACGCCCTTCTTCACCAGCCGCAGCCGCCTGAATAGAAGCGTTCAGGGCCAGGATAGAGGTACGGTCGGAAATTTCATTAATTGTTCGGGCAAAGTCACTGATTTCCTGAGAGCTTTCACCCAGTCGTTTAATAGAACGCGCTGTATTTTGCACATTACCACGAATAGCTTCCATAGCTTGACTGGTTTCCCGTACAGCCTTTGCGCCTTCTCCAGCAACCTGACTGGATTCACGGGAAAAGCTTGCAGACTGGTTGGCCTGATCAGCAGCTTCACGGATGGCTTTTGTCAGCTGATTAATTTCCTGCACAGCTTCATTAATCATGTTTGCCTGATTATTATTCTGACCAGCCAGTTCCCCTGTTGATGCACTCAGAATATTTGCTGTTGAACCAACCTGCTCAGCAGATTGCTTAATTCTAACAAAAGCTGTTCCAAGCTCTTCCAACATCAGGTTCAATGAGTCAGCCAGGGTACCGATCACGTCCTCAGTTACAGTGGCCCGAATACTCAGGTCTCCGTCTGCCAGCTCGGTAATTTCTTCAAGGAGGCGGATAATGGAATCCTGAAGTTCATCATGCTCCTGCTGCCTGGATTCAATAAGGTCATGAATGGTGGTTGTCATCTGATTAAATGAGCCCGCCATCTGTCCCAGCTCGTCCTTACTGGTTATTTTAACCTGCTGTCCATATTCACCTTTTTCAACCATTGCAATACCTTGCATAATTTCATCAACCTGTTTGGTTACCCCGCCGGCAACCCGTAAACTGATGAAAATAACCGCTATTGCAGCAAGAAAAGCAAGCAGTCCAACAATGCGAAGCAGCTGCATAACAGGGCGATCAACTTCTTTCTGAGCAACCTCACTGATAAGAGCCCATTGAAGCCCCTTGTAGCGAACCGGTGACCAGGAGGTCAATGCCTTTTCTCCCAGGCTGTTGACAATAACTTGTGTATCGCTTTTACCAGCAAGGGCCTGCTGAACAGCTTTTGTATCTGCTTTGACTTTTGGATTCAATAGGGTTGATTTTGCCTGGTATTTTTCGGGATTAAACGCTTCTGAACGCCATAATTTATCTGAGCCAACCAGGTAAGTGTCTACATGGATCATCTCAACATGGCCTTCCATTTCTGCCTGTCCAGATTCTTTTTCAAAATCCTGTCGGATTTTCATAATATCATTAATCGGATCAATAGAAATCTGAAGGGCAACGATCATTGACATGGCGTCGTCATTCATTACCGGTATAGCCATAAAGGCCTCAGCCTGTCCACCTGCGGGCTCATAGAAGGCGTAATCGCTGATGGCCATTTTCTGCGTTTCTAAAACTTCTTGAACTGCTTTATTGAACATTGAGTCTGCATAGGGACCAGTGAGGATATTGGTCAGATAATCCTTGTGTCGCTTTGCAGAAGCAAAGATATATCCATCTGGGGCCACCAGATACAGATCGGAAAACGTATATGTTTGGGCAAGCTGGGAAAGAAGATCTGTTTTACCATCTTCCAGCTTGGGAATCACAGCTTCGGCCTGATTAATTTCAACCATCAAAACCCAGGTAACGCCGTATATGCTTACTGCTGTATAGGCGGAAAGAACACTATCACCGCGATAGTTGACAACGCTGGTTTCTCCATCTTCACCTGCCAGTGCGTAAACAATACTTTCTGTATCCACAAGAAAGGATGGGTTTGCAATAGTGGGTTCATCAAAATGGCGTGAGTTAGAGCGGAACATTCCGTCCATACCAACCAGGTAGGTTTCACCGGTTTCTCCCAATCCAGGAACCTCCTTCATGATGCTGTCCAGGGCATGGTCCTGAAGGCGAAAAAGCAGAAGGCTCGGAGGTTGATCAGCACTAAAGAGCGGAGTAGAAAAATAAGCTACATTTTTCAGTTCGTGAAAGGAGGAAGGACGGTAGTCAATAAAGCGGGTTTCCAGCATACCCTTCTGCATTGCCTCCCACTCTGATGTACCTTCATGGACCGTGGCACCGCGAGGTACATTTTTATCAGTAGAGTAGACAACCTCACCATCCTGGTTCAGCATCGTAAGCGAGGCAAAATCCCGGTTCATTAACCATTCATCAAGAAATTCAACAAACTCAGAGTTGGGTTCTGTATCTGCATTTTGCAGAAGTTGGCTAAAGGCCTGCTGTTGTTGAGGGTTTTGGCCAAATATCTTTACATCTTCAAAACGTATTTTGAAATAGTCCTGTATTTGTTTTTTCTGCAAGGCCCGAATAGCAGAGAGTTTGGTATAGGCTTCTTCCTGAAAGACTTCCATATTACTGGCAATATTTTCCAGTTTTTTGGCCTGGTCATCAAAATATCGCTGTAATGCCTGATACTGGAATGCCAAAGTTGTCTCCAACTGCTCAAAAGACTGATGCTGCAATGAGGAGGAGGAATAATTATAACTTACAAAGCCGATAACAGCCATTGGCACCAGTGAGATAATCAGAAGCCAGAATAGCAGCTTGCCCCTGATAGTCTGTCGGCTGTGAAACAGCTTTTTTATATTCAACATCTTTTTATCCTTAGCCTTCTGTGCCATTTTTTCTCCTTTGAAAAAATTACCCAACACGATAATGTAAACAGGTAACTGCTTGTTTTTTTATTTTTTTTAAACGTAGGGGCCAGCAATCACTTATAGAGCGATCACTGTTTACGGCGTATTACAGCATTACAGCATTGCAATATCAACAATTTTTGTAAACCAATTTCTTCCACTCACAGTCTTGCTGGTGATCCATTCTGGTGATTTCCTGCAAGTGTGTTTTCAGGTTGTACTGCCTTGTACATCTGAATGTATTATTGTCGCAAGATCAGGGAGAAGAAATAATTTTTTCTCACCCTGGAAAAGCCCTTTCAGGAAAACCGGGGCAAAGCCAGCCTGCTTTGGAAAAACAGCTGTACACTCTGTGGGAATGTCTCCACTGATAATCTGGTTTGAGACTTTAAGGACACAGCGGAGAACCACCTTGTTGGTATTTTGTTTTTCCTTGTTGTCTTTATTCGTGTCGAGCAGGGTACTGTCAACGGTTCGTACAACTACATATCGTTCGTTTTTATCTTTTTGTGATGGTATCAGGTCGAAAAATGCAACAAGATCTATAATCGGTAAAACCTGTTCCCGCCAAGCACAGAGACCGACAAGATGATTTGCTGCAAAGGGCAGGGGGTGTACCTCGGCATCTGCCAGTACCTCGTCAATCTGACTGGCAGTAAAGAGCAAAACAGGATCCCTTCCTTTGATTTGTTCAGCATCTAAGGAAAGGGCAACGGTTTTTGCTTGTCCCTTCAAAGATTTTTTTTTCTTATCCCTCATGGTGCTCCTCTGGGTGGCTTGGCGTGATACTTTCCTGACACCGAAGAGATATCTGGTCAATAAGATATTGAATAACCGTATCACTGAGCCCTTCCTGCTGAACTAATCCAGGTGGAAGCTGGTCTGCAAGGAGTTCTCCTGCACTGACCTTACCCTGCTTAAACTGTGAGATTGTCCACGCCATGATGCGTTTAAAGGTCTCCTCATTAACGGATTTAGGCCGTTTTTTATTCTTTTTAATTGTTTTCCACCTACCAGCTGGCCTGACAACTTTTTTGTCTGCTGGCTGAGTTTCAGCAGGCTGTTTTAACACGTTTTTTGAAGAGGACTTGATTGACTGTTGAGCAGTAGTGTCAACAGCTGGAACATATTTATGTCTTTGCGGTGCTCTCACCTGTACACAGTGTTCTCTGGCAAGAACCCCGATTCCCTGGCCCAGCTGGCGAGCAACAGGGATAATTTGTCCAGGATCCAGCAAAAGGACAATAAGATTCATGCAAACAGCAACTTGCGGAAAAAGTATATGGGCAAGTTCGGGTGAAGGTGGGGGGAGTCGTGTTGTTTGTCCGGGAAGCTCTATTTCATCAATGACCTGATCAACCAGTAAAAAAAAGTTATTTTTTTCTTTCTCCACTTGAAGAAAAACAGATCCAGGTTCTGGACGCTTGCAATGCTTGCGCGCCAGTAACGCGCCGAGATGGAAGATATTTCCTTCCTGTGCCGCTGTTTCTGGAGCCAGCATTCCATTTTGGCGGGAAAGGATGTAGCTGGACTCAATCCCCAAAACAAAATTACCTCCTTTGACTAAACAAACTTTTTTCATTTTTTCTGGCCCCCATTCCGCCCCTTTGGGCTGGAGTAACAAATAATGAAAGTCAGCAAAATCACTTAAGTGTCCTGTTTGGTACTTTCACGTAACTCTGTAAGATTATATTAGTATGACTCTACTTTTTCAGATGATGTCACCTTACGGATAAAGCTGATAACTTCATCGGCTTTAAAGGGTTTATTCATAAAACCGCGTGCTCCAAGCTCACGAGCCTTATTTTGGTATTTCTCCGCACTTCGTGATGTCAGCATTGCAACCGGGATGTCCCGTAATTCAGGCTGAGCCTGCAGGGCCTGGAGAACTTCAAACCCGTTCATGCGAGGCATTTCAACGTCAAGAAGTACGATATCAGGTCGCTCATCACGTATTTTTTCAATTGCTTCGATACCATTACGGGCAGAAACAGGCAGCCATCCTTGCTGAGTAATTAAATTAGAAACTACTTTTCGGACACTGATAGAGTCGTCAACAACTAGAACGCGAAGAAGTGCCTGACTTTGAGCTGCCCGTCTCTCTATCCCTTTATCCTGTTTTGTAACTGTAGATGTCCATGTGCGGAGGATCTCTTCTACCTGAAGAATGGGGATAAGGGAACCATCACCCATAATTGTGACCCCTGAAATACAAGGAACATTGTGTAAATGGTTTCCCAGATCTTTGAAAACAATATCTCTCTGCCCAATGAGCTGTTCACAAAGAATTGCTGCCCGCTTTCGTCCTGCATGCACGACAAGAAGGGCTTGGTCTTCCTCCGTAAGGTTTTCTTGAGTATAGATTCTACCAGTCTCAAAGCCTGGTATCTCGGCAGGGTGGAGAAGCGGAATGTTTTCCCCGTCAAAATTGTATTCACGGCTCTTTTTTTCTTCAGAAGTGGCTCTGACAACGCTTTCAACGTCGTGCATTGGCAGGGCGTAAACCTGGGCTCCAAAACGAGCGAGAATAGCTGGTAGTTGGGCAACAGCAACAGGCAGGCGCATAATAAATGTTGTTCCCTGGCCTTGTTCTGAAATAAGTTCAATAGAGCCATTCAGTTGGTCAATCCCGTCACGAACAACATCCATTCCAACACCACGACCTGCAATATTGGTAATTGTGCCAGTACTTGAAAAACCATGCCTGAAGATTAAGTCAGCCAATTCATTATCACTCATGAGGTTGACCCGATCATCAGGATACAGCTTCATTCCTTTGATACGGATGGCCTCGTAATCCAGTCCTTTTCCGTTATCGCTCACCTGGAGAGTACATAAGCCTCCTTTTCTTCGCGCTGTTATTGTGATGGCAAGGGGGCTTTTGTTACCCTGTTTTGGTGAACTCCCACCATGGGCTACGGCATTACGTAGAATATGCATGAGAGGGTCTGCCATGACATCCCAGACCCTGGTATCCATCATGATGGATTCACCTTTAATGGTGAGTTGAGCAGGGTGACCAGTGGTTCGCGCTGCTTCCCGTACAGTTCGTTGCATCCTGCCGGACAGGGTTGAGAAGGGCGTCATCCGGATACCCATCATCCTGTTTTGCAGCTCTTTCAAAACCATACTCTGCTGTTCAACCGTTTTTTGCCAGATGACATTATCCAGAGTATTCTGGGTCATGATCGAATCAAGGTCACTAACAGCCTCTGTTAGAGATCGGATTAAGATATTCAATTCTGAATACTTATCCATCTCCAGGGGGTCAAAGTCCTGGTTCAGCTCAGAAGATTGACCGTCATCTGAGCTGCCAAGATGAGGGATTGAGGCCAGTTCGTACCCTGCCTCTAAGCTGGAATTGATATTTTTCAGGCGCTGAAGGATCATATCCAGCTCATTCATTGTGCCTGACATGGTATCCATTGAATCTTCAAAACTACTCAGATTAATAACCATGTCACCACTCAGACCTACCATTTGGTCAATTCTGTTGATGTCAACACGCAAGGTTGCCGATTTTGTCCGTTGCTGTTGAGCAGGAGTTGTTTGAAATTTTTGTGTTGGTTTTTGCTCTGATATCTGTTCAGAAGGCGTTGCTCTGTCTTCTTCAACAGGGGGGAGATCAATCTCATCTGTTGATGATGCGTGACTGTCCTTTGTTTCCTCATGAAAGTATTGGAGGAGTTCCTCGTCAATATTTTCACCGCTACTGTCATTGCCAGCTTGCTGATTGGTTGGTTCCTTTTTCTCTTTTATAACAAAAGGCGTTTGTTGATTTGTCAAACTCCCATGATCTGCAATGATGATGTTGAATTGAGCGTTGAGATCATTTTTTTTCTTTTCAACTGAAATAGCCGGATTTTCCGAAAGTTCGGTCAGCAGGTCAGTCCCTTCGCGAAGCAGGGCAATAACTGAAGGGGAAAGCAGGCCTGCCTCATCATGAAGCCAATCAAGAAAGTCCTCAAAATCATGACCCCACGCAGCAACTTGTTCAATCCCTATAACAGCAGCAGCACCCTTGAGGGTATGGACGGAACGGCGAAGAGAATGAAGCGTTTCCCGGGTTGTTGTACAGAGTTCTGTTGGGCCGCTCACCTGATCTGTAAGTTGATTCAGGCAATAGTCAATATTCTCCAGATGCTCTTCGGTTTCTTCTCGAAAACATTCCAATAATTCAGGGTCAATGGCAACAAAGCCCGTTTCGTTTTGATCCGCTTCTGTCGCACTGGGAACATCAAAGAGGTTGTCAGTTTTTTCAGGATGTTCAGATAATCCGGCAAGAGCAGAGGCAAATAAATCGTCTTCTTCCTCTGTCTCAGATGGGAGGGAGGAAAACTCATCAAAAAAACTGTCAGCCTCATCCGGTTCTTCTGCAATAAATGATGATGTTTTTGTTTCTGCTTCTTGTTTATCTGGACCTACAGGGTGGGAAGAAAATTGTTTGATTATATCTTCAAACTGTGTGGTTATTCGTTGCTTCTCCTTTGCAATCGCTAAACCAGGCGTTTCAGCCAGAGAGGCCAGAAGGTCAGATCCATCGCGGAGAGCAGCTAGTGTGGTGGGATCCAGTTGTTGGGCCTCATCATGGAGCCAATCAAGAAAATCTTCAAAATCATGGCCCCAGGCCGCAACCTGCTCAATCCCTATAACAGCAGCAGCACCTTTAAGGGTGTGGACAGAACGACGCAGGGAGTGAAGGGTTTCCTGACTTGACGGAGTGAGGGTAATAAGGTCGGTGGTGTACTCCTCAAGACTGTTAAGACATCTGTCAATGTTTTCCAGATGCTCTTCGGTTTCTTCTCGAAAACATTCCAATAATTCAGGGTCAATGGCAACAGAGTCCGTTTCGTTTTGATCCGCTTCTGTCGCACTGGAAGCATCAAAGAGGTTGTCAGATTTTTCAGGATGTTCAGATAATCCGGCAAGAGCAGAGGCAAATAAATCGTCTTCTTCCTCTGTCTCAGATGGGAGGGAGGAAAACTCATCAAAAAAACTGTCAGCCTCATCCGGTTCTTCTGCAATAAATGATGATGTTTTTGTTTCTGCTTCTTGTTTATCTGGACCTACAGGGTGGGAAGAAAATTGTTTGATTATATCTTCAAACTGTGTGGTTATTCGTTGCTTCTCCTTTGCAATCGCTAAACCAGGCGTTTCAGCCAGAGAGGCCAGAAGGTCAGATCCATCGCGGAGAGCAACTAGTGTGGTGGGATCCAGTTGTTGAGCTTCATCATGGAGCCAATCAAGAAAATCTTCAAAATCATGGCCCCAGGCTGCAACCTGCTCAATCCCTATAACAGCAGCAGCACCTTTGAGGGTGTGGACAGAACGACGCAGGGAGTGAAGGGTTTCCTGACTTGACGGAGTGAGGGTGATAAGGTCAGTGGTGTGCTCCTCAAGACTGTTAAGGCATCTGTCAATGTTTTCCAGATGCTCTTCTGTTTCCTCCTGAAAACATTCCAGAAGTTCAGGGCCAATCGGTACTGACTCAGGAAGTTCCTGAGAATCCTGCTCGGTTTCAATAAAGGAAATACCGTTTTCCTTTGTAGGTGTCTTTTCTTGCAATGATGCTGAAGGAATTTCGTCAAAAATTTCATCAAAAAGACTGTCTGTATCTCCAGTCTCTTCAAATGATTTGCTCTTATCTTCAGCAAAAAGATCATCTATCGCATCGCTATTGATATCTTTATCCAGCTTGGCAGACTCATCTTGATCAAATGCTTCAGCTTCTGGCTGAAAGGGATACTCCTCTTCTCTATCAAAATGAAGGAGTTCAGGATTATTTTCTGCAGAGTCTCCTTCTGATTTGTTAGAATCAGAAATGTTTTTTAAAGTTTTTTCTTCAATTTTTGCAATTGGTTGTAAAAGGAGGTGACCATCATCAGGCCTTCCCTCTCGTTGCATTGCGCAATAGCTTTCAATACGACCAGTTGCATCTCCCAGCAGAGTAATGATCTCATCGTCTAAATCCAGAGAAGAATCAAGAAGGTTTTCCATCACTTTTTCAAGAACCTCACCAATATCGCTCAGGTCGTCCAGGCCAACCATTGCGGCTGCACCTTTGATGGTATGGGTGATTCTATGCAGTTCTGTTAATGACGGTCTATGGGTGCGATCCTGCTGCAGAGTCTGAAGGCAACGACTCATATCGGGAACGTATCCTTCCACCTCCCCGATAAACCCTATTACTATTTCATTGCCCATGCTGCTATCCATCTACTCTCTCCAAGCTATTGTTCATTATATTCTTATAGATGAGAGTAATTGTTCACCGTCAAAAAGTTGGACTACTTCTTCTTTTCCACCAGAGTGATATACTGCTGAACCAATGAGGAAACCCGATAAAACACCTTGTTTTATTCGTTCTGTTGAGAGTTTTTCTTCAGCGTCCTCTTTTTTGTATAACATACGTGTGGCAGCAATCCGATCAACAATAATTGCGGTTTTTACCTGGCCGTTATAGATGACTATAAATGCGTGATGTGTCTTTTTCTGCTGTTTTTTTGTAATATTAAAAAAACAAGCTATGTCAGTAACAGAGACTATTTCGCCACGTATATTGGTTATACCTTGAACCCATTCAGGCAAAAAGGGGAGGGGACGGACATTTTCCAGTTCACCTACCTCCACAACAAGTGAAAGAGGGAGGGCCAGGTTTTTGTTCCCAAGCTCAAAGCAAATATATCTCCCCAGCTCTTGCAGGTGTTCATCAGAAGTATCTTTGAGACCGTCTCCGTATTGCAACACGGCTTGGTCAATTTCCTGATCAATACTCTGCAGAAGTTCTGAAAGGTCAGGAGAAGGGGCTGTTCCGTCACCTATATCGTCACGCATTGTCTTTCTTAGGGAATGAGAAAAAATTAAGAAAGAAGGCTGGTTACGGCTTCTATTACTTCGTCGGTATTAAAAGGTTTTGTCAGGTAGACGTCAGCCCCTTGTTTCTTTCCCCAAAATTCATCCGATTTTTGGTTTTTGCTGGTCAACAGGATCACCGGAATATTTTCTAGTTCAGGAATAGATTTAATCTTCCTGCATGCCTGGAACCCATTCATTTTGGGCATAACAACGTCAAGGATAATGAGTTCAGGCTGTTCTGCTATGGCCATTTCTACACCAGCTTCACCATCAGTGGCAGTAACAACGTTATAATCAGGGGTATTGAATACATCAGTTATTAACTTAAGCTCTGTTGGACTGTCGTCAACAATCAGTAATTTTCTCGCAGACATAATATTCCTTCTTTATTTTATGAAAGTACTAGCTTTCATGTTTTATTATTCCGGTCCAGAGGTCGGAATAGAGTTGTAAGGTGATGAAAAAACAGCACATCTGGATCGTGTGCAGTGAGTGCTTACTCAGATGCTCTTTCAGGTGCCTGTTCAATTTTTGTTCCACCCTTTACGATGGTGGAGTTGACTATATCAATAAGTTCAGCAGGTTTAAACGGCTTTGTCAGGTAGGCACTGGCCGCAGATAACCTGCCTTTGACCTTATCAATTATCCTGTTTTTACTTGTCAACATAATAACAGGTATATCTTTGGTGTCATTATTCTTTTTTAGAATAGAGAGGACACGGTATCCGTCAATTTTTGGCAGCATAATATCAAGGAGAACAAGGTCCGGTCGTTCCTCATTCAACCTGCTTAACGCCTCTACACCATCAGCAGCTTCAATAACACGAAAATCACTGCTGGTCAGAGTCATTTTGATAACCTTTCTGGTTGTGGGGCTATCTTCAACAACAAGAATTGTTTTACTGTTTGAGCGGTTGGTGATTAAGCGCTTTACCTTTTGCTCATGCCAGCTGTCCTTTGTTTCGTCATTACCAGTTTCCGGCCTCTGGCTTGATGCAATATATTCAACTATTTCACGAACTTGTCCAGAAAATTTTTGCAATGTAGTGTCAACCTGAACAATGGGCAGCAGGAGATCAAAATAGGTCAATGCCTTATCATAATCATTCAGGTTAAGATAGGCCGCACCAGCATAGTAGAGCAGTCTGGGGTTGACTTCATCAGCTAGAACTTGTTCAAAACGAGCAACAGCCTCCAGAACCATTTTTCGCTCTACTTTATAGGGATCAATTTTCGACAAGGTTGAGGAATCGGAGAGTGCGTTTGCCCGGCAATAGGGACAAAAGACAGCATGCTGCTCCATAGGCGCAAAACAGAAAGGGCAACGGATTATTTTTTCGCTGCCTTTAAAGAGGCGAGCCTTTTCTACATCTTCAAGGATATGAGGTTCTTTTGGGGAACATTTATACGCTTCACCCAGTGCTTTTTTAATTTTTGGTAAGTCTGTTAAGGAGCGAGAGAGCCAGAGCCAGCCCTGAGCACTTTTGCGATTATCGCGAACAAAGGCCATCAGTTTTTTCTGGGCCTTGTTCAGCTCCAATCTTTTACATAGTTCAATACCTTCATCCAGAAGTTGTTGCTGGGGTGGCCCTTCCGGCTCAACGTCATCGCATTGATTGTCTTTCTGAATCATTGCGTTGATCAGCAGGTTTTGATTGCTTTTATGAACCCTCCTGACCACGTCATCTTTTAATGTACAACTGCTGACCTGAACGCCTTCCATGCTGAGCAATTTGAGCACAGCTTCTTCGCCAATCAGCTTGCCGCAAAGGGCATCGTAAATTTTTCCCTGAACAAGAAAAAGGCTCCCTTTGTATTCAGGACATTTATTCTCTATGCAATGATCAATATCTTGATGTTCCCCGCAATTATGAACATCAAGGCGGCAGGTAGTCTCTTCTGTTTCCATTAGTTGAACAATTCCAACAACAGAAAATTTTCCAAGGTCACCTTTTTTTTGCTGTGTTTTCAGTCCTCGTATAATTGCATCGGCAAGTTCTTCAGAAGCCAATGGCTTTTTAAAGATCTGGAAAGCCTTTCCCATAAGCCGGGTCTTCAGTTCTGGCAAATCATAGGAAGTTATAACAATCCTCGGTATTTCAGGATGTTTTTCCTGGATATAGGATAATAGCTGAAAACCGTCTCCTCCAGGCATAACAAGGTCGGTAATAACAAGAGAAATACCTCCTCGCTCTATTTGTCTGGCAGCTTCTTTGATGTCATAGGCATGTACTATCTGGAATATTTTTTTATAATCGCCCAGGGTTGATTCCACAATCTCATGGATCATTTCATCGTCATCTACCAACAATACTTTTTTCATTGCACAGCTCTTATACGTTTGCCTTTAATCAAGAAAACACCCGTTTCATTCCTTCAGTTGGCTGAATTTGGAAGGTTTTACGAGAGTAATCTGTAGTTACGGAGAGGCTTTCTTCAAGTAGAGGTATTGTAATTGTTAATAAAATGAAAAGGTATCTGTGTTGCATTGAAGTTGAAAAGCAGTGTGTGCTCATCATTATAGTACATAGAGCTACATATGTATTATTCTATATATATTTGGCAAGTAAAATTATGCCGTACCTGTTAACGTGCAGTGATTTTGTGAAGAATGTCGAATGTAAGGGGAAAGTTTAAAAAAAGTCCACCCTCTATGGCACGCATCACATGCTCCACGCCAACATTGTCCTTCTAATATTTTCATAAGAAAAAGTTTTTGAGTATAAAACAAATAAAATGGTTTTGTCAAACGAATAAAATGATTTTGTCAAATGAATTCAGTATTCTTCAATAATTAATCCTGTGCTTTGGGTTGCTAAGCTGTATTTGCTCAGCACAAGCATAAAAATCAAGCTGTTACTTCTTAAGAGGTAATTGTAAAAAAAATAAAATAAAGTATAAAATACTATACTTTTTAAAGAGATGGAGAAGGAGCCTCAAGCTCTCCTCTTCGTTTAATGAAGGACATCCACCTGGAGAGCATAGTTCGGTTCCGCTCTGACCAGCTGTGGGCGATACATGGTGTTCTCCTTTGTGCTCATCTTAGCCTGCGGGCCTTGCCTTCTTGTTCAACATCCCCATATTGCAATCTGACGACTGCCGTGCTGACGACTCTGCTGCCATATCTTGGCCTCCCATGCGATCTCTGGACCACGATCAAACAGGACAAGATGGGCCTCATCAGCATTAAAGGTATCACTGTACTCAGCAACCTGGTTCATGCCCTGCTCAATAAGCGTATCCAGGTTACCCCGCAATATCTTCAGCTCAATGACGATGCGTTGCACCGGGCCGAAGTACCCCTGTTCCTTGTCCAGAGGCCACTCAATAACCAGGTCAGTGCGTTTCCGGCCCAGACCGTATTCCCTGCTGATCCTGCCGCCGCTGTTAATGATCCGCTGGAGAAAGGCCTGTAGCAGGAGCTGTGGCCCTGCCTCCTTATACTCAAAGCGTTCGATCCAGGATTCTGCATGCTCACGGAAGAATTGCTGAAACGCGGCCAGCAGCTTATGCATATCCAGCCGGTTCTCTGTATCCACATACCACTCCTGCTGCTCAACAATGGTATCCTGGGTGGAAGCGGTCAGTTCTCTGGGGATGATCTCCTGATAGATACGGTTGGCGATCCGTACCTGGGGCTTGCGCTGAATCAGGCCAAGGTCCTCCAGGTATTGCAGGTCATCTGTGGGTACCTGAAAGGCTGTTGCATCACTGGCAAGGAGTGGAGCAATGGTGCGGCGCACCCTGTCTTCCTGTAACTTATCCGCCAGCTGATCAAGATGGGTGGCGCGGGACTGAATCAGGCGTTCCCGTGCTGCCTGATACTGCTCCAGGCCAATGTCCCTGGTACGGTCACGGGCTGCCTTATCCTTCCAGGCCATCTCATAGGCAAGGGCATTGACCAACCAGGGTTGGCCCTGAGTGTCGAGCCAGACTTGGGGAAAGATCTCCTGGGCAAAGGCTTGCCCTGTCTCCTGGGTATGCTGTTGATACAGGGTATTGATCTCTTCCCTGGTAAAGTTGCCCATGCGCAGGGATTCTGCCTTGACATTAAAGGCTGACCCGCCAGTGATCACCTCGCCGTCTCCCTGTTGGATGCGGTAGTCCTTCACATCCCGGACACCGCAGAGGATGAGCGACTGGGGAAAGGCAGCCGGACGTTGGTTGTAGCCTTTGCGGAGCTGCCGCAGCACAGAGATCAGGGTATCGCCGACCAGGGCGTCTACTTCGTCCAGGAACAGGATTACAGGCTTTGCGCTCTCCTGAGACCATCGGGTCAGCAGGGCATCCAGAAGGCCGTGTCCATTACGTTTCTCCTTTTCTTCACACAGCCATTGATACAGGCGTTCGTCCCCAAGGTATATATTAGCTGATGCAGCAATGGCCCGTGCCACCTCAAAGATACCCTGCTCAACATCGCCCCGTGCGGTCTGGGCTGTTTCGATGTTAGCATACAGGCAGGTATATTCCTTGCCGTTGTTCAGGTACTCCATCAGGGCGAGCAGGAGTGAGGTCTTGCCGGTCTGTCGGGGGGCATGGAGGACAAAGTACTTCTTCTGCGCTATGAGCAGGAGCAGTTCCTCCAGGTCCAGGCGTGAGAGCGGGGGCAGGGTGTAGTGATCCTGCGGGTTGACCGGCCCTGCTGTATTGAAGAATCGTATCATGGTATTTGGTATACGCGCTGGTGTTTCCTGGGCGTTGGGCTATATATATGTGTACAGGGCAAGGTATCGTACTGCATTGCTTATGTCAAGCCTTGGGCAGAACGAGGTGATCTTTGTGTTTCCGCTCTTCTTGATTCAACGCAATTTATTGAAACGGAAAGCCGCATCAGAAACTGTGCATTTGCGTAACACGATGTCGCGTATTCATAACACGCATGCAATCGTTCGGATCGAAACCATGCATTTGATCGGATCGAAACCATGCATTTGATCGAATCGAAACCATGCATTTGATCAGATCGAAACCTATGTATGGCATAGGGCGACAGGGTGCCTTTCCCTCAACCCGCTGTAGGGGCCCGGCACACCGTGCCCCTACGCCACCCCGATGCCCAGGGTGTTACCCTGGGCTTATTTGTTGAACCCCTTTGGGGTTCTTTGCTTATGGAGATATTGGAATCTGCTTGGCCCTGGACAGCACCTACAAACCGGAGAACCCTGAAAGGGTTCCGCTATACCAGGCCGGGGTAACACCCCGGAATCTCTGCTGCCTGCCTGTACGGGCACCCCGATGCCCAGGGTGTTACCCTGGGCTTATTTGTTGAACCCCTTTGGGGTTCTTTGCTTATGGGGATATTGGAATCTGCTTGGCCCTGGACAGCACCTACAAACTGGAGAACCCTGAAAGGGTTCCGCTATACCAGGCCGGGGTAACACCCCGGAATCTCTGCTGCCTGCCTGTACGGGCAC
>JAABTP010000005.1:35984-68139 GCA_011389815.1 Desulfobulbaceae bacterium
GGAGAACCCTGAAAGGGTTCCGCTATACCAGGCCGGGGTAACACCCCGGAATCTCTGCTGCCTGCCTGTACGGGCACGGCATGCCGTGCCCCTACCCCTTCTCCTTAATCCCCTCCAGAATGGCGTGGATAACAGCACCATCCTCGTAATCCAGTGACTCGCAGAGGGTATCCTCATCGCGCTCGCCGTCAAGGATGCGCTGAATGGCCTCAACAAGATCCTCCCAGCCCAGTTCAATCAACTCTTCCAGACCTGCCTCCAGCTCATCTTGCAACTCTGGAGTGATACATGCCTCCACGACTGCATAAATTATCGCCTCATTCTCCTGAAGCTGCTGCTGCCAGCCAGGAGAGGCCAGATACGCCTGCCTGCTCCTGGCCCGGTACTCGGCAGCTTGGCTGCTGTCGCCCTGCTGGTCGGCAATGCGGGCAAGCAGGGTGTAGGTCATCCATATCTGCATTGCTGCCGGGTCAAGGCTTTCGCTAATGGCCAGGGCTTCCTCAGCATAGGCACGGGCCTCATCCAGACGGGCCGGGTTATTGGCTAAAAGGCTGGCAAGATTGTTCAGGGTACGGGCGATGCCGGGCTGCTCATCCGCTGCCCGGAGGGCCTTTAATGCCTTGCGGAACCACTGCTCTGCCTCTTCATGGCGACCTGTATAACCACAGATTTGAGCGAGCTGTTGCCAGCTTGCGGCAGCACTGACGTTGCCCCCCAGCAAGCCCTGCTCCTCCATCAGCCGGGCTGCCTGCTGATAGGCCTGCTCTGCTGCCTCCCACTGCTCTGCCTGTTGATAGACAATACCAAGGTTGTGCGTATTCATAGCCTCTTGCATTGGTTCGTCTATGCTCCGAAAAAGGGTAATTGCTTCCTTGCAGCACTCCTCCGCCTCTACCAGTTCGGCCTGTCTTCGAGCCAGGGTGCCGAGCTGGCTTTTGCTTACCGCAACCTCCCGCTTATCACCCAGCTTTTCAGAAATCTCCAGGCCTGCCTGATAGGCTTCTTTTGCCCCGCTGTAGTCGCCTTGATCACGCAGTACATCAGCCAGATCCATCCAGGCTGAGCTGGTCTGCCGCCGCACCCCGTCGCTCCGCTCCAACCGGGCTAATTCGGTCAGCTTCTGCCGGTAGAGCTGTTCTTTCTCAAAAAGAAGCTGTGCTCTTGCTGATTGTGTTGTTTCCATTTTCATCATCCTCCATACTGTTGAATCGGTAAATTAATGCCCCTGTTTTCTCTTCTCTGGTGGCACATACCACCCTGCCCGGTGTTGAAACACCGGGCTATTCCCGGTGCTGTCCCTTTGGGACGCTGTTGCGAATCTGCTGCCTGCACGGGCACGGTATGCCGTGATCCACCCGTGCCTGTTCCTGCTTTGCCAGGGCCGAGAGCACGGCATCGGCATCGCGGCGGGGATCAATAAAGCCAGCTCCCTCCGGTCTGCTGACAATAAAGAGGAGATGCAGATTAAGCTTGGGCGCACGGGGCTGCGGGGTACGGGCATCGCCTGCGCCGGGCAGTCCCCGCCGGATGGAGATGGGCGGGTTCTCGTTGACAA
Organism: Desulfobulbaceae bacterium; assembly: GCA_011389815.1. Taxonomy (GTDB): domain Bacteria; phylum Desulfobacterota; class Desulfobulbia; order Desulfobulbales; family Desulfobulbaceae; genus Electrothrix. Next base: position 37,540 of record JAABTP010000005.1, read on the forward strand.
GAAAGGAGCCACCCGGCGTGTGGAGCAGCTCCCAGGGCAGAGTGAGCACGGCAGGTTCATCAGCAGCAATACTGAGGACGCGGCCCGGCTCGTTGCTCTCCAGGAAGCGGTCAAACAACTTGGCCGCCTTGCGCTCGTTATCCAGGGCCGCCTCGAACAGGGCGGTTCCCCAGACAGGCAGCCGCTCCTGCACGGCAACGGCCCGTGCATCATCCGGTTCAGCCGCATAGCTGGTTCCGTAGTCCTCCAGATACCAGCGCAGTTCTTTGAGATCGGCTTCCTTGAGGGGACTGGTGAACCCGGCAGGCGGGCTGTACTCCGCTGCCGCACCCAGCAGGGCAACGCTGACATGGGCAGCATCGGTGAAGGTCAGTTGCAGTTCTATGGACATGGTATCAGGCTCCTTAAGGACTGTAGAGTGGTATCTGTCAGGTTATCATGAAAACAGCATAACCGTAGAACAATAACAGAAGAACAGGCATTGCCCCAGAAGAAAATACCAGAAAGATTCCTTGAAGTTTATCTATAGCATGGTGATTACCGGGGAGCGATACAAAGGAAGAAGAGAAGAAAATATACTGAGCAAGAGATATTTTCCAGATTGCTATACGATTATTTTTATGTTAGTACGAACTCTTTTTGTTAAAAGTTGCTTGAAGATAAAGAAGAGATATTTTGTTAAATCAGTTACTAGGTACCACAACGAGGGAGTTGACAGGGTGCCACAAGATGGTGTATGAACTATGATCTAATTTCATGAACGCTATGGTCGATTTACTTGAGTATCGGCTTTTGGTTTTTCTTTAACTGAGGAGAATATAATGGCTTTTTCGAGGAGGAATTTTCTCAAATTTGCCGCCATGTCCGCTGGAGGCGCAGTGCTTGCCGACACCCCTTTTATTTCCGCTGAAGCCAGAGCAAAGGCTGAGGGAGGGAATGTAAAGTACGTGCCAACCAGCTGTGAGATGTGCTTCTGGAAATGCGGGGCTATTGCCAAAGTAGTTGATGGCAAGGTGGTTAAACTGGAGGGGAATCCGTATCATCCCCAGAGCCGGGGTAAACTCTGTGCCCGTGGTCAGGGGGGGATAGGTCAACTGTATGATGAGGACCGGCTGAAGCACCCCATGATTCTTGAAGGTAAACGGGGCGAAGGCAAGTACAGGAAAGCAAGCTGGGACGAAGCGCTTGACTATGTGGCAAAGAAGATGAAAGCCATTGCTGCAAAGCATGGCCCGGAAGCCATTGCCATGATGTCCCATGGCTCTTCTGGTGATTATATCACTAATGTCTTGAAGGCAATGGGATCTCGCAATATTGCCTTCCCGTCGTTTGCCCAGTGTAAGGGAATTCGTGATGAGGCATGGCTGCTGACCTATGGCCATAAGCCCGGTTCCAGCTGTGAGCAGGTTGATCTTGAAAACAGCCGTGTTATTGTTCTTATCGGTACCCATTTGGGCGAGAATATGCATAACTCGCAGAATCAGGAGTTTGCCGAGGCTGTTGGTCGTGGGGCCAAGATCATTTGTGTGGATCCCCGTTACTCCACTGCAGCTTCCAAGTCTTCGTTTTGGCTGCCTATCAAGCCGGGAACCGATACAGCCTTGCTGCTGGCCTGGATCAATATCGTGATCAGTGAAGAACTGTATGATAAGGAGTATGTTGAAAAATATACTGTGGGTCTTGAGGAAGTCAAAGAAGCGGTCAAAAAGTATACCCCGGAATGGGCTGCTCAGGAAACAGAGCTTCCCATGCGCCAGATTATTGAGTCGGTTCACGAGCTTTGTCGTTATGCACCTAATGTTGTTGTGCATCCGGGACGCCATTATTCCTGGTACGGCAATGACACCCAGCGTGCCCGTGCTGTGGCGATTCTGAATGCCCTGCTTGGAACCTGGGGACGGAAAGGCGGAATGTGGTTGCCTCCCAAGGCAAAATTTGCCAAATTTAATGACGGTGCGCCAGCCTATCCTCCTGCCAGTAAACCTCCGCTGATAAGAGGTGATTTTCCCTTTGCTGGCGGTGCTGGTGTAACCCAGGTTCTCCGTGATGCCACTATCACAGGGAACCCCTATCCGATTAAGGCATGGTTTGTTGCTGGGACCAACCTGATGAAAGCCCTGCCGAATCAGGAAAAGACTCAAGATGCCATTGATAATCTGGATCTGCTGGTCGCTGTTGATATTATGCCAACAGAAACCGTGATGCTGGCTGATGTGATCCTGCCTGAATGTACCTATCTGGAGCGTCATGACGGCTTGTATAAGATCAAAACCCGTGAGGCTGGAGTTGCAATCCGTCAGCCTGCTGTTGAGCCTATGTATGAAACCAAACCTGCCTGGTGGATCGGCAGTGAGCTTTGCAAGAAGTTGGGGCTTGATCAGTATGCAGTCAAAGGTAACGGTATGGATGCCTGGGAAGGTCGGATGCGTCGACAGGCCAAGGCCTGGGGTATTGATTTTGATAAGCTCTCCAAGGACACTGGCTATGTGACCATCCCCGGCAGTGAACGACCCTATATTACAGCGGATAACCAGCCGTTTTTTGATACCTTTTCCGAGAAAATTAATCTGTACAGCGAGGCCTTGGAAGAAGAAGGCTTTGATCCCGTTCCCCAGTATGAGGAGGTTGAACAGCCCCCAAAGGACATGTTTCGTCTGATATACGGTCGTAGTCCGGTCCATACCTTCAGTCGAACCATCAACACCCAGTGGCTTTGGGAACTTCAGAAGGAAAATGAGGTCTGGCTGAATAAAAAAGAGGCCAAGCGCCTTGGGGTAAAAAATGGTCAGTATGTTCGCTTGGAAAATCAGGACGGTATGCGATGCAATAAGATTAAAGCAAAGGTCACTGAGCGTATCCGTCATGACTGTGTGTACATGGTTCATGGTTTTGGTCATAACGCTCCACAGATGACACGGGCAGATGGGAGCGGTGCTGATGATCAAAAGCTGATAACCAAATATATCGAAGATCCGATTACCGGCGGTACCGGAATGCGGGTTAACTTTGTTAAGATAATTAAGGAGGCCTGATATGCCCAGATACGCCATGGTCATTGACCAGTCAAGATGCATCGGCTGCATGGCATGTGTGGTGGCATGCAAGCGCGAAAACGATGTGCCGCCGGAACATTACCGCACCCGGGTGCTTGAAATGGTACAGGGCACCTTTCCTGACCTGACCACAGAGATGCGCTCTGAGCTTTGTAATCATTGTGATAAAGCCCCTTGTGTGAACATCTGTCCCACCGGAGCTTCCCATCACGAAGAAGACGGTACAGTTCAGATTGACCGTAAGAAATGTGTTGGTTGTAAGGCCTGTATTACTTCCTGCCCGTATAACGCCCGTCATATTAATAAGGAACTCGGGGTTGCTGATAAATGCACTTTCTGTCAGCACCGTTTGATTGAAGGGAAAAAACCAGCCTGTGTTGCCACCTGTGTGGGTGGTTCCCGGATTTTTGGTGATCTTGACGATCCCAACAGTGAAATATCTGTGCTTCTTCGTAAGACCAGTCATCGGGTTCTCAAAAAGTCGATCGGAACTGGCCCGAATGTCTATTATATTAACCAGTATCCTACAAGATCGTAAGGAGGAGATACCATGGAACTGAGTATTACCGGCACCAATGCCATTACCTATCCGGTCGTGCATGTCTGGGACTGGCGGGTAGCCATTTATCTCTTTCTCGGCGGTCTTGCTGGCGGGTTAATGACGATGAGTGCGATTAACTATCTGCGTCCAGGAAAAAAATGTGGTCCTATGCAGAGCGTCTGCTGCTGGCAGATTCCGGTGTTGGCACCGATTCTCTTATCTATAGGCCTGTTTTTTCTCTGGCTGGATCTTGAGCGGAAATTGCACGGGCATTTGTTTTATATGACCTTTAAACCGCTTTCTCCCATGAGCTGGGGTGCATGGATTGTCCTGATCATCTATCCCTTGATGATCCTTTACGCCTTAGCAGCCCTGCCAGATGAGGTGAAGGTGCGAATCAAGAATGCCTTTATCAAAAATACAGCAGATGCTTTGGCACCGCATCTGGCAAAGCTGGCAAAATTTAACCTGGTGTTCGGTGTGTTGTTGGCTATCTACACCGGTATTCTACTGAGTACCTTTGTGGCCCGACCGCTTTGGAACTCGGCTATCCTGCCCCTTCTTTTCCTGGCCAGTGGTATGAGTACAGGGGCTGCGGTGATGATTATTGTGGCTAAGAATAAAGAGGTTAAACTTTTCTTTACAAAGCTGGACATCTGGCTGATCCTGGGAGAGCTTCTAATTATTGCTCTGCTCTTCTACGGTCATTATACCGGTGATGCAGCTCATCAGGCAGCAATCATGCCGTTCTTTAACTCTTCTCATGATACCTTTCCGTATTTCCTGAGTATTGTGACGATCGGGATTGTTTTACCTCTGGCAATTGTGATGAAGTTTCTTGAGGTCACGGGTAAACATACTGATGAGGTTACCGGCTTTGGGCTTTTCCTGATGAATAGCAGTGCTGTTCTTGTTCTTATTGGTGGTGCTGTTATTCGTTTTGCCTTGGTCTATGCAGGTCAGCTTTCAGGCTATGGGTATGTGATGATGTAACCTTGTTCTGATCCATTGGCTCGGTATAAGACATAACCTCCTCCTGTCCTGTCCTTTTGAGGATGGGATAAAAAAACCGCCGTGTTGCAAATGCAGCATGGTGGTTTTTTTTTGTTGGTAGGCCTTTGGCGAGCACATCTTTCTCTTGTTCATTTCCTGTACAGACATAGTAAATTAACGCTTCTCAAGCGTAACCGTATTCACCCCCTCCCCTCATTCCACACAAAAAAACTGGACAAAAAAAGAGGATCACGATAGCCTAACCGTCAGAATGTTTTTTACGAGATCTATCCGTGGAAATATCTCGCTGAGGTTATCACGGCTCGGCGTCAGGGTCTGGATGTACCTCCTCTGCCTCTTGCTGCGTAAAAAAATGAGAGGGGTCTGAACGGGGTTACACAGGGGTGCCAGCTTTTCGTCCCAATGAGGTGTAAAAGGGTAGGGCTTATTTGCCAAAATACCCTTGGACTCCACAGCATTGACAAGGCCGATCGGTACACCGATCACCAGGTCAGAGGTGAAAACTCGGTAGGCCCGATCTCGGATCAATAATCCGAAAACTCTCTGCTTTGATCTCCAGCGGCCCTATCTTTTGTATTTCCGGTAAGTTCATAAAATGAGATCAATCTGAAATATTTTCCGTTTCAATACGCGCCATCGCCTCTTTGTAACAATTGGGACAAACCCCGTGACTGAACATTGCCTTAGAATGTTCGGAAATATACTCTTCCACCTGTTGCCAATAGCCTTCATCATTGCGAATCTGTTTGCAATACGAACAAATAGGAAGGATGCCGGTCAGGGTTTTTATCTCCTCCAGAGCCTGTTCCAGCTCTTTTTCCCGTTTTCGCAGGGTAATATGGGTATTAATGCGGGCAAGCACCTCTGCCTGTTGAAAAGGTTTGGTAATATAATCAACCGCTCCTGCTGCAAAGCCTGCCATTTTATCACCAACACTGTCCAGTGCTGTCATAAAAATGATCGGCAGGGTAGCCTGATTTTTATCTTCCTTGATTTTCCTGCATATCTCAAAACCATTTATTCCCGGCATCATCACGTCCAGGAGAATAAGGTCGGGTTGGATTTTTGGGAGAATATCTAATGCTCTTTGCCCACTGTCCACCATATATACCCGGTAATCATGCTCCTGTAAAAAAGAAAGCAGTACCTTGAGGTTGGCAGGTTGATCATCAACTACAAGGATTGCGTCTTGTTCGGGTTGCATAAGGTACTGCTCCGGGTTGCTGCGATAAAGTTTAATAATCCTGAAAACTGAAATTCATCAGAATATTTTTTTAAATGGGTGCAAAAGACTGCATATTTTCCTGGATCCATCTCACATATATCGTTTATTTTTTCTGTTATTCCGTTGATGTCACCTATTTCAACAAGGCTGACCAGCTCATCCAGTACTTCTGGTGCAGGCAGGGAACAGTCTTTCGGGACTGTGCGTTTTTGGGCTGTACTATAGAGTAAGGTTATAGGCAGGTGGGCAGCCATGGTCTCCAGCAGCTTATTGACTGAATAAGGCTTTCCGATAAAATCGCTGAAACCGTGCTCCAGGCATTGTTGACGGAGGCCATTCTCCTCGGTTTCCAAGGAAGCAATTGCAATCATTGAGATATGAGCCAACTCCTCATGACGGGTGATCTTATGTCCTGTACGGAGGCTGTCTGTCAGTGGCATGGGCAGATCCATCAAAAGGATATCAGGTTGCACTGCCCGGCATTTTTCAATAATTCTTTGACCATCCTTGACCTCATGGACAATAAAACCGACTGATTGGAGAATATCCCGAAGTACTGCCCGGTTGGAAGGTGTCTCATCAACCACCAGAACCTGCTGTTTTTTTTCCGGGTTATCATGGGATGTATAGCCAGTTATTGCTTGCAGGTGATTTTTTCCATTATTGATCCTCTCGCTCCTCTCATCCAGGGACGAAACTTCCAGGGTGAAGGAAAAACAGCTGCCTGGTCCCCCGTGCCCTGTGACTTCTTTCTTCATTGGGCTGATGAGTTGCAGCTTACCGCCCATCAGGTGTACTAACTGAGCACTGATGGACAACCCCAGCCCAGTTCCTTCGCTATGGTGTAGACGATCACCTGCCTGGCGAAACGGCTCAAAGATTATCTCCTGATCTTCAGGAGCAATTCCAGGTCCGCTGTCTTCCACGGAAAAGGTTAACAGCACTTTGTTATTTTCAGTCTTCTCACCTCGAACGATCAGGGTGCAGTAGCCAGTTTCAGTAAATTTTACAGCATTGGAAAGTAAATTCAGAAGAACCTGGCGTAACCGTAACCCGTCCACCAGAATGGTGCTTGGTACATCGCCTTCAATGGCATAGTGAAAAGTCAGCCCCTTTTCCTTACTGCGGAGCTCTATAATATCTTTTATATTATGAAGAAAAGAAAGGGGATGAATCTCTGTCTTAATTACTTCAAGCCTGCCAGATTCTATTTTGGAGATATCCAGGATATCATTTATCAATAACAGAAGATGTTCCCCTGAACGATGAATGGTTTGAATACCGTTATGTTGTTTCTCGGTTAAGGTATCATCCCGCAGCAGGATTTGGGTGTATCCGAGAATAGCATTCAGGGGAGTGCGCAGTTCATGGCTTATACTGGAAAGAAAAGCTGATTTGGCCCGGCTGGCTGCCTCTGCTTTTTCAGCTGCTTCATAGCGCTCAGTAATATCACGTCCCACACCTAAGACACCAGCAACAATCCCGTCATCATAAAGTAAGGGGGTTCGGATGGTTTCCAACAGCATCTTGGAATCGTCATCTGCAAAGGTTCCCCATTCCTCATGAACCACAGCAGTACCCGCTTCGATCGCCTGCTGATCCCGTTCATGAAATCGTTTTGCCTGCTCTTTTTCAATAAGGTTATAATCTGTCTTACCGACAAGGTCTGCTTCCAGTACCCCGAAAAATTGTTCCACACGGGGATTGCAGGTCAGGTATACCCCCTCTATATCCTTGAGCCAAAGAAGGTCTGGAACCGTTTCTATAATCAATCGGTTCAGGCGTTGCATATAGTGAAGTTGTTTTTCAGCAGCTTTTTTCTCTGTGATATCAATCCAGGTGGAGCGGGTGTGGAGTATTTTTCCACTTGCATCCCGGACAGCTGAGACATTGAGCAGCACGTCAATCCGACTGCCGTCACATCGTACCAATTGGAGTTCTTCATTACTGACTCTGCCTTTTTCCAGAAAGATGGTAAAGATTTGGTTGAATTCTTTATGGCAATCAGGGTGATAGAAGTCTGTTATCTTGCGATTAATAATTTCTTTTCTTGTGTAACCAAGGCTGTCTGCAAAGGTTTGGTTACAGGTCAATATCCGGCGTGTCCCAGCATCGACAGACCCGAGCATATTGGGAGAGCGATGATAAAGATCCCGGTATGCTTCTCTGCTCTCTACGAGCTGCTGTTTGAGCTGCCAACGGTCCAGGTTGAACTGGATCAGGCGTTCAAGCAGGGTATCGGTGAGTTCGGACTTGGGGAGGCAATCGTCTGCTCCCTTTCTGATAATATTGAGAATGGTCTGCTCATCATCCAAAGAGGTCAGAACAACGATCGGGCAGGGTGCAACCAAAGAGGAGAGCTGCGCAAGGGTCTCGTTAATGCTACTATCCCGAAGGGAAAGATCAATGAAGAGCAGGTCAAATGTGCCTGTCTCAAGAGAGGCCAACCCTCTTTCCAGGGTTCGATGCTGCTGAACCCGCGCCCTGCTATAAGCGGTTAAGGCAAGATTAGCCTGAAAGAGTTCCGCATGATCTGGATTATCCTCTATCAAGAGTATGTGTAACTCCTTGTCATGCATCACATTTCTCTGTACTCTGTACCAGGTGGTGTTGGTTTAATTCCCAGTACTGCAGGATTTCGTTGATGACTTCTCCGTATTGATCTGCTTCCATAGGCTTAACAATATAGCTATTGGCATAGCTGCTTAAGGCACGCTTAATGTCTTTTCCTGAATTGGAGGTGGAAAAAATAACCACAGGAATGCCTGCCAGCCGTTTGCTGTTTTTAATCCGGGCCAGGATTTCATGACCGTCATATTTGGGGAGTTTCAGATCCAACAGTACAAGCCAGGGAAGGTTTTGCTCAGGGGACGTTTCTATTTGTTCCAGATAGGTCATAGCCTCAGCCCCATCATGGAGGCGGTTAACCCGAATTTTTTTATTGTAGTCTGAAATATAGAACTCGGCAAGTTCAGCATGATCATCGCTGTCCTCAACCAACAAAAGCTGTTCAGTTTTTCGCTCTCTCATTTACTCCTCCCTTGTTTCTGTATTTTTTGATTTTTTCTCAATATATTTTGTTTGTATAAACGTCCATCTTGCCACTTTTGGGGGAACAAAATATGAATTATGTTTTGCTGTTCTGACCTGCTTGATGAGAGGTGTCGGACTGGCACTTGGGAAAGGTAAGACGAAAAACAGCACCTTCTCCCTGGAGCTGTGGCTCCACCTGTATATCTCCCCCATGAAATTTCATAATTTTTTTGACCACTGCCAGGCCAACGCCGGTTCCCTCTGTATGGGAATCAAGGCGATAGAACAGCCCAAAAATTTTTTCATGATATTCAGTGGGGATTCCAGGGCCATTATCTCTACAAAAAATATACCACCATTTTTCATCTTCAGTAGCATGAATCTCCAGCCTTCCGCATTTGTCATTCAATGCATATTTCAGGCAATTTGAAAGGATATTTTCAAAAACCTGAAGAATTCTGCTTTCATTGGCATAGAGAACAGGAAGCTTGGATGTAATCTCAAAGGAGAAATGCTCTGTTTTGAGACGCATGCTCTGGTTTTCAGTAAAAGATGCGAGCAATTCATTGAGATCAATCTTTTTTTTATCCATATCCATTCTTCCCACCCGACTTAGTTCCAGCAGGTCTCTGATAAGCTGGCTCATCCGCTCATTGGCCTTCACCACCTTGTCCAGTTTATCCACAGCCTGCTCGTATTTTCCCTGACCAGCAAGTTTACGAATAATACTGATAAAGCCCATGCTCGTGACAATGGGGGATTTCAGATCATGGGATACTGTATACACAAATTGTTCCAGTTCTTCATTGGAGCGGCTGAGTTCCTTTCTGCTCTCTTCAAGGGCAATATTTCTCTCTTTAAAACTGCCTGCTGCTCTGGTAAGTTCGCCCAGCTCATCCTTGAGAAGATATTTGGGAATTTCAGCCTCTGATGATCCGGAAGCAAGCCTTCTGAAGGTGTGACTCAGGCGGTTAAGAGGTTCTGTAATACTTTTGATGATCAGAAAAGAAAACACGCTGATAAACAGGAGCAGGATACCAGAGAGCAAAAGGAGAAAATGTGAAATTGCACTTGCACGATCCAGCATCTGTTCTTGAAGTTGATCAGAGTTTTTCGCAATCATTGTGGAAAGTCGTTCTGCCTGGTAGATTGTCTCGTATGCCTGAGCAGCCATAACCACATTGACCAAATACAGGTAACCACGGGTTCGTTGGACAGCCTCAAGAAAGCTGCTTTCATAGCGGGCAAGCACTCTGGCTATTTCCTCCAAATGAGCCTGATCACCTTTGGGCTCTTTTAACAGGGTTTCAATAACCTTTCCTGTTTTCTGGATGTTCTCTGTGGCTAAATAGATAAAAGTACTATCAAGGGAATCAAAATATCGGTAAGCGTTTTTTTCAATCTGCAAGAGGAAGTTCAACATCTTGTAGTACTGCAAGGTTTTTTTGCTATTACTTGCCTGTAAGGAAGTGATCTGTTCTTCTATGAGCAGTTGAGCGTTGGTTGCATATTGGCGGAACTCTTGCCGAACCAGGCGTTGTTGAATGCCACGTTGCTTGCGAACTTCCTGAAAGGTTGTATAATAGGTGTGCAGATATTTCTTTGCTTCCTGGATATATTCGTAGCTATCCAGTTTTTCTTTCCCCTGAATACTGGCAATGTCCTGGAGCATATGTGTGTAAATTTCTCCAACCCGCTCACCAGCAGCATTATGGCCGGAAGAGGTATAAATAAGAGCCTGACGCTGCATCTCTGACATATGCGTTGAAAAGGTGATGATCTTTTCAACATGACGGCTAAAGGTGATAACGGCATGGAATTTGTCTGCTAAGGTGCTTAGGGAACCGTACGAGAGAAAGGCAATAATAAAGGCCAGGATCCCGGTAACGATATAGCCAGAGTATATCCTTTTTTTCAGGGGGATGTTTTTTATGAGTAACGATACCATTTTTCTCTCTCAGGCAAGAACAAACTCACTCCATTTCGGCAAGGTATACTCATAGGTATCCATAACCGTATTCCAAATAGCGATATTTTCAAAGCGTTGGATATAAGATCCACCGGTGCGGACAGTGCCCGGTTGCACAGATATCTTTCCATCAGTTCCTCGCAGTGCTTCTGCAGCAGGTTTGCCATCATACCAATAATCCCACTCCGCTTCCGACATAAAGGGACGAGAGCGTTGTGGATTTGATATATAATATCCCTGTCTGGCAATAAAGGCACCAGGCCAACCAGAGAGCCACCAGTTCATAAAGGCATAGGCAGCATCAAGCCGTTCACCTGAGCATGCGCGGGAAAGACACATAACTCCGTGCCAGGCCCGGTAACCCTCTTTGGGGGCTGCGTAGATGCAGGGGATATTCATGCCGTTTAAGGTACTCACTCCTGGTGAGAACATGCTTTGCAGAACAACCTCACCTGATGCCATCAGGTCCACTGATTGTGGAACAGAACTCCAGACACCACGAAAATGGCCTTGCCGTTTTTTGGTAATGATAATGTCAAAAAGCTGATCCACCTCTTCTCTGGTCATATTACCCATGTCCTGAAACTGCATCTCTCCTTGGGCCTGCACAGCAAGTGCAAGGTCAAACAGACCAATGGTTGGTGCATTCACAATAGCAACCTTGCCGTGAAAACGTTTTTCCAGGAGCCAGCCCCAGCTTTCTGTGGTATAGGGAATACCCTGTTTCACCACATTTGCGTTATAGCCAAAGGAGTCTGTGTTGTGGACATAGGGCAGGAAGCTAATTTGACTGGTTGCATTTGAACCGAGTCTGTTATTTGCCTGGACATAAAGCAGCTTATAAGGGGCATCGCCAAGGCCCAATCTTGCCTTCTCCGTGATGCGTCCGGTTTTGCTCAGGCTGTTGATTTCATCCCAGTACACCAAGCGGTCGGTATCAATGGGCTGGATAGTTCTGGCCTGCCAGAGTACTTTAATGCTGTTTGACCATTGTTCATAGAGATCAAAGGAGTCAGGATCAGTACTTGCCTTGAGGAGTACCTCGGCACTTCCGCCGGGATAAAATTCAATATTGATTCCAAGATCTTTTTCTGCCTGTTGGCGAATTTTTTCCTGAAGAGTGACATGAGTTCCCACTATGCGGATGGTTGGTTTGTGGTTACGGGCCTTAATGATATTGGGAAAGGCTGTTGTTACCAGAGCTGCTGCGCCTAATTTACTGCTTTTTTTAAGAAAAGATCGGCGGTTCATAGGTGAAAAAGAATTGGAACAGGTTGTTATTTTCGTAGTTGGCAGGTGAAAGAGGTTTAACCAAGGATAAGGATAGCAGAATGCGATCAGTAATTCATCTTCTTTGTTGTTGACGTTGTCCTGTTATAGGGTTCTTCTTGACGAATAGTATGCTGTCACGTACTTTTGACCTGTGTAGGGGTGGAAAATGGATAAGGAGGTGATGATATGAAATGTGATAAAAAAATCAAGAAAAGGTCTGGGCGAATGCAGCGCGAAGCTGACACGGTTGCGGTAATGATTCACCAGTACTGTCGTCGGCTCAAACATAATGACAGCGAGGAACTCTGTGCGGATTGTGCTGAACTGTTGCGCTATGCCGAGCAAAGTCTTGCTCAATGTCCTTTTCAGGAAGGGAAAACAACCTGTGGCAATTGTCAGGTTCATTGCTATAAACCAAGCATGCGTGAAAAAATTCGTAAGGTGATGCGGGTTGTTGGTCCCCGGATGATCCTGACCAATCCAATCATGGCCTTGAGACATGCTATGGATGGATTGCGAAAAAAACCAATAGAGGAAAAAGGAAAGAAAGAGTGATGATCAGTGGGGTTCTCGTAGGGCGCACAAGGGCGACCCTGGTGATCGCCCTTTATTGAGGGGTGGTACGGTGAACCGGACTACTGCCGTTTCTTTCGGGCGTACATGGCTGCTTCGATGCCTGCAACACAACCTTCGCCAACAGCCTTGGCCATCTGATACGGAGGGCCGACAATATCACCGGCTGCATAAATCCCTGGGATATTGGTTTCCTGTTTGCGATTAACGTCAATATATTTAAAGCGTTCAGTGTCTAACATTACGCCGATCTGGGTGGCTAATTCAAGGGCTCCTTTGGATCCCAGTTCGATAAAAAGACCATCGACTTGTATCTTATCCCCATTTTTGAGGAGAACCTCTTCCAGCTTGTCATTACCAGTAATTTCCTGTACCCAGTCACCAGTGCGGAGTTCAACGTCACTGGCATGAAGTTTTTCCAGCATCGCCTCAGAACCTTGCAGCTCTTCTGCCACCAGATAGACCTTGGCTGCATAATCAAGCAGGGTTAATGCTCCATCAATGGCTGCACTTTGGTTACCAACCACCATTACGGTATCATTGCGATAGAAGTTGGCATCACAGTCAACACAGTAGCTGACTCCCATGCCGTTGAGTTCTTTTTCACCAGGAACGGAAAGTTTATTTTTGGAGACCCCCATGGCAAAGATGATGGTCCGGCTTATGACAGTATCACCACTTTCCAGTTCCACAGTGAACAACTCATTTTTTCCCTGGCCAATTTTTAAAACATCATCAGGTCGTACTTCGGTGCCAAAACGCTGAAGCTGATGCATACCTGCTTCCAGTAAGGTCTTGCCGTCCAGGATTTCGCTGATGCAGGCGTAGTTTTCTACATGGGCCGGGTAAAGAGCACTATTTTCAATCCGTCCTAAGAGCAGGACATGGGTTTTTCTTCTGGTTGAATGAATGGCTGCCTGGATACCTGCTGGTCCTGCGCCGATAATAATAACATCATAGATTGCATCCGACATGAAAGACCTCCTCTTGTCGTTATGGGTCGTTATGGATGTTTTTCTTCGTTTTTTCAAGAGGGAAGTTTAACTCGCAAAAAAAACAGAAAAGAATTTGTTTGATTTTATTCAGGCTTATGTACACTATATTCAGTTCAGGGTCGACATAATTCTCAGAACCCGTTATACTCCTTCTATGTTTTTTTAAGATAAACAATGGATAAAGTTGCTCTGATTTTATTCTCTTGAGTTCCTGTATAATCACGTATTGCAGAGCTGTTTTAACGGCGAAAGAAATGCTATTCAGTGGGCAGCGTCGTTGGTTTGAATAGTGTCACTGATAAGAGCTGAATGAACAGATCAGTAGGGGGAAATTTGTGAATCTTTCTGTGTTAAGCATGATGGCGCATGCCGGTTGGGTAGTGAAGCTGGTTATGCTTGTCCTGCTTATTTTTTCCGTGCTTTCCTGGTGGATTATTATTTCCAAATATTTTTTATTTTCAAGGGCTCGTTATGCCTCGGAGGATTTTTTAGCAGATTTCTGGGAATCAAAAACCCTGAATAATGCGTATGAGGCTGCACAGAATTTTACGCTCAGTCCAGAGGCTTCTGTCTTTGTCTCAGGCTTTAATGAGTTGCGCAAGATCAGTGCAGCCCGCAGTGAACGTGTCCCCACAGAAACCCTGCAAAGCAAGCTGGCCTCAATGGATAATCTGAAGCGAGCGGTTCGCAAGGCCCAACTGGTGGAAACTGATCGACTGGAGCGTTCTCTTTCTTTTTTAGCCACCACTGGAAGCGCTACCCCTTTTATTGGACTGTTTGGGACGGTCTGGGGAATCCTGACCTCTTTTCAGGAAATAGGGGCCCATGGTTCTGCCTCTTTGGCTGTTGTTGCTCCGGGTATTGCTGAGGCCTTGGTTGCTACCGCTGCAGGCTTGGCGGTGGCGATCCCAGCAGTTGTGTTTTATAATTTTTACTGCAATAAAGTAGCTGATTTTGAATCACATATTGAGAATTTTTCTTTTGATTTTTTAAATCTGGTTGAACGTGATATGCTGTCAAGAGAGTAGCCGGGCTCAGGCAGAATTATTTTGTTGTCCTTCTCAAAGGAGAGGGAATCATTGGAAAGTGCTATGGGATCTTCCAGGAGTAGAGGTCGAAAAGGCGTAATGGCGGAAATCAATGTGACGCCACTTGTGGATGTCATGCTGGTTTTGCTGATTATTTTTATGGTAACAGCTCCAATGATGACTCAGGGGGTGGATGTTGATCTTCCTCAGACCACGTCCAGGGCTTTGCGCCAGCAAGAAGATCCCTTGGTTGTGCAGATAGACAGTGATGGAAAGATTCACCTTGGTAAAACACCGGTACTTCTAGCTCTTATGCGGCAAGAGCTGGAAAAAAAATCGCAGGAGGTGAAAAAGGAACCAGTGTATCTCCGGGCAGATAAAAATGTACCCTACGGAACCGTGGTCAAAGTCATGGCCCAGATCAAACAGGCTGGTTTTGCAAAACTGGGTATGGTGACCGAGCCTGATAACAAGGAGCAATAAGAGACTTGAAACAAATCTGACAGCCTTGAAGAGAGCGTGAAAAAGACAATGAGTGGTTTGTACAGTGTCGATAATTGGGAGACTTTTTTAGCACAGCCAGAGCGGGTGCCCAGCTGGAAGATTCCCTTTAATATAGCTGTAGCACTGCATCTTGTTGTTTTTGCGGGAGCTGTTGTTCTGCCAGATGCGGGGAAGAGGCCTGAGATGGACAACGTGGTTGTAGTAGATTTACTCTCCTTGCCTCTTGCTGCCCCGGCTCCAGAGGTGGAACAGCAGGCTGTGATGCCGCAGGCAAAGAAAAAGGAATTTCCTGCTCAACAGCCTGAACCTGTTCAACCTAAACAAGTTAAAGCACCAGATCCTGTACCGGAAGCTGTTGACAGCAAGCCAGAAGTGATTGAAAAGGTGGTGAAAACTCCTGATCCTGTACCAGAGATTGCGCCTGAGCCGAAAATTCGTCCTCAGTCAATTGCCCAGGCCAAGCCGGTCTCACTACGTCCTCTTAAACGAAAAAAAAAGCTTGCTGAGGATGTTCGGTTGGCTGAAGTAAAGGAGCAAGAGGCAAAGAAAAAACAACAGTACCAGGAACGACAGGAACGACAGGCACAACTGGCCGCATTAGAAAGAAAACGTCTTGTTGAACAACGTAAGCGAGAACAGGCTGCTGAGGAAGAGAAAAGACGTATTGCCCGGAAAAAAAAGCAGCAACAAGTAGCGGCAAAGAGAAGGCAGGCAGAACTACTGGCTGATCAGCGACGCAGGGAACGGGAGATTGCTGAAGCAGCTCGGTTGGCCCGTCAGGCAGAACAGGCTGCGGAACAGGCTCGTCTGGAGGCTGCAGCACTGAAACGGGAATATGCCTCTGTTTCTCAGGCGGTTTCAAGCCTTAATACTCCGATATCCTCCCGTGCTTCCTGGGGGGCTGCTGATAGCAGAGGAGGATGGGCTGGAAACGGTGTGTACAGCGGTTCTGGGAGTGAACAGGGAAACCCTGCTGTGCTCAAGCAGTATATTGCTTCGTTGCACGGGAGAATAAGCAGCAACTGGCAACTTCCTGAAATACTTAAAAAAAAGCCTCATCTGAGAGCGATGGTTGCCCTGACTATCGGTCGGGATGGATTTATTAAAGATATGCGGATTGAACGGAAATCCGGCAATACTATTTTTGATCAATCCGTGCTAAAGGCCTTACAGAGTTCTGCACCTTTTCCGGATTTCCCTGTTTTGATTGATAAGTCGACCTTGGAATTTGCGTTGAATTTTACTCCCCAGGGCTTGGCTTTCTGACCTAAAGGGAGTGTTGGCATTAGCTTGATTTTTCAGTGGCAGGATTATACATTGTATTTTATTCGGTGGGCAGTATATACTTCTTGCCTATGTTTTAACTCACTTATTTTTGGCATGCATGTAATGAAATTTTTTCGATCCTTGCTTGGTAGTGGTGCAGTCTTTTCACTCCTGATGGTGACTTTCTTTTTTCTCGTTCCCAGTGCTTCAGCTGAACGGATTTATCTGGATATTGCCAGCTCTGGAGTACGTAAGCTTGTTATTGCTGTGCCATCTTTTGTTAACGGAGAAGGTAATCAGAATACAGCGACAGGTCGCGATCTTGCCCGATTACTGGAAGAGGGGTTGCGTTTTCATGGTTTTGTCCGCATTCTGGATGCTCATCGTTATGAGGGGCAGCACAGGCCGGACTGGCGCGGTTTGGGTGCAGACTATGTTGTGACTGGAAGGTATAGCCTGACAGGAGAACGGATGAGTATTGATGGCAGTCTGCTTGATGTAACGAGCGGAGATATGCTTGCAACAAGAAATTACCAGGGGAAAGCTCATCAGCGAGAAGAGATGGCCTTACGCCTTGTTGATGCTCTGGTTGAAGCCTTTACTGGCGAACCAGGGGTTGCCCAAAGTTCTTTGGCCTTTATTTCTGATGCAACCGGGCGGAAAGAAGTTTATATCTCTGATGTGTTTGGTCGCAAGGTTCGGCAAGTAACCCGGCATCATCATCTCTGTGTTTCGCCGCGCTTTACTGCTGATGGACGCCAGCTGGCCTATACTTCCTATCACCGGGGAAATCAGGATCTTTTTGTAACAGATTTGGATCAGAGCAAAAAGACCCGTACTCTATCCAGGCGTAGGGGAATGAATCTGGCCCCGGCATTTTCTCCCAATAATCGGTCAGCTGTTGTTACCCTGAGTAAAGACGGGAATCCTGATTTATACCTTATTACTATGGATGGGGATATTATCAAACGTCTCACCAAGCGGGCAGGGATCAATGTCTCTCCGTCCTTTTCTCCTGATGGACGATCAATATGTTTTGTCTCTGACCGAAGCGGTCGGCCCCAAGTGTATATTATGGATCTCCAAACCATGCGGGCGCGTCGTTTAACCTTTAAGGGCAAAGAAAATGTTGAGCCATCATGGTCGCCACGAGGGGACAAAATCGTCTATACCCGTCTTGTTCAAGGCCAATATCATATTTATACTATTTCTGTCAATGGCGGTGAGTCCACCCGGATAACCTCGGGTGCTGGCAGCTATGAATCTCCTACATGGTCTCCTGATGGCAGGTTGATAGCCTTTTCCCGCAAGGTCAATGGCAAGATGGAAATTTATGTTGCCTTGGCCAATGGGGAAGGGATGCGCCCCATGTTTGCCTTGGAGGGCAACCAGTCTTATCCGCGCTGGTCTCCCCGGATGAAGTAATAATTTCTTGGAAAAATACGAGAAAAACTTTTAATTCAGCTGTACATATAAGGAAAGAGATATGAAACATATAAAAACTATTGCGTTTGCCGGTTGCTCGGTTTTTCTGCTTTGCCAATGCGCAAGTGTGGATGATGTGCGGAGATTAAATTATCAGCTCCGTACTATGAATCAGAAAGTTAAGGATGTTGAATCCAATACGACAAATCAGGTATTGAAACGAACTGCTGAATCATCCAGCCAGTTGGATACTGTTGCAGAGGAAACCCGTGAACTGCGGACCGTAACAGAAGAAAATCTGGAAGCAATCAATCGGATGAGGGAACAGGATGCCCAGCGGATTGCCGAGTTGGAAGAGGCCTTGCAGCAGGTGCGACGGGAAAATGAGCAGATTCGTTTTGAAAGTGATCAGATCCGTTCTGAGAGCACCCAGATTCGACGGGAAAATGAGCAGCTTATTAAGTCGCTTGAGACCAGGATTGATACATTATCTGGAAATATAAAGCGGTTGGGTCAGGCCAGTGTTTATGCAGCGGAAAAGAAAGCGCGGGAGGCAAAAGAACGGGCAGAGGAGGCCAGGAGGCGAGCTGTCCAGGCTGCGAGAAGCCGGAATAAGACAACCTTGCTTCCAAGTAATAGAAAGGTACGGAAAAATTATGGCACAGTGGTGGATGCTGCTCCACAACCACAGACCCAAGTCAGGATTAATCAGCCGGTTGTTAATACCTCTTCCCATCCCCGCATTACCCCAGAAAGGCAGAAAAAAGCTGTGAACGTTGCACAGCAACAACCGCGTCCTCAAGTACAGCCAGTGCATCAGGCTCAGCAACAGGTACAAGCAGCCCCGGTACAGCAGCAAGCTGCTGTTGTCGAGCATCGTCCGCAAAACCAACGATCAGGGGCAGTAATGGAAGATGGTTTGCTGGGTCAAGGGATTTCTCTGTTTAAAGCCAAGGAATATAAAGAAGCATATAAAACCTTTGAGCAGGTTCTTGCTGGTCGTCCTGGAGATGATCAGGCTGCCAAGACCTTATATTTTATGGGGGAATGTCTTTTCAATATGGGAGAATATGATTTAGCCATTCTTGATTATCAGAAGGTTATTTCAAATTACAGTAGAAACCCTCATAGCGCTGCTGCCTTACTCCGTCAGGGGATGTCTTTTGAAAAACTCACTGATCATGAGACTGCTAAGATTATCTATACAAAACTGATTGCTGATTATCCCAACAGCAGGGAAGCAGGAGTGGCCCGGCAACGTATGGAAGGATTGTAAACAAAGGTCAAGACGTGGCAAAAAAGAAACGTCTGGATCAGCTACTGACTGAGCAGGGATTGGCAGTTGATCTTAAAAAAGCCCAGGCCATTATCGGGGCTGGACAGGTTATTGTTAATACACGGACTGATTATAAGGCAGGCAGTCTTGTTCCGGCAGACAGCGAAATTCGACTGAGAAAAAAAAAATCTGCTTTTGTCAGTCGAGGCGGGGAAAAGCTGGCTGGTGGCCTGAAGCAGTTAGGAATTGAACCTGCGGGGTGGATCTGTGCTGATATTGGCTCTTCAACTGGTGGTTTTACAGATTGTCTGCTTCAAAGGAAGGCTGTCAGAGTTTATGCTGTGGATGTGGGGTATGGATTGCTGGCCTGGAAATTACGCCAGGATGAACGGGTTATTCTGCACGAACGGACAAATGCCCGTTACCTGACCCGTCAGCATGTGCCAGACCCTGTGGATCTGGCTGTGTTGGATGCCTCGTTTATTTCTTTGCAACCCTTGTTACCACCGTTGCTCCCCTTGTTTGGACCAAGGGTACGTATTGTGGCCCTGGTAAAACCCCAGTTTGAGCTGGCTCAGAATAAAGTCGGGCAAGGTGGGATTGTGCGGGACAGGGCATTGCATCAAGAGGCTCTTGAATCCGTAAAGCAATTTGCCGGAGAAATAGGGCTGCATTGTCAAGGAGAAGTTGCTTCATCGGTTTGTGGGGCAAAGGGGAATCAGGAATTCCTGCTGTACTTTACAGCTCTTTGATACTGTTGACCGTGTTAAGAATAGTGAGAGTATTGAAAAATAAGTTTGAAAAATGTTGTATAATAAGGAGAATGTAATGCGATACCGAACTGTTAAGGAGGGAGTAAGAGTTTGTATTCTCACAGCGGTGCTGGCAATAATGACGTCTGGAGCACTTGAAGCTGCTGAATTTGTCTCTGTTGCAAAAGATGGGGTGAATCTTCGTTCCGGCCCATCCACGAGCCATGAGATCCTTTTTCAACTGCCTGCTGGCTATCCGCTTAAGGTACTGGAACGGGAGCCAAAATGGTTTAAGGTCAGTGATTATGAGAATGATAAGGGCTGGATTTATGCAAGTCTTGTTTCCAGCACGCCCTATGTTATTGTGAAAGTAGATGATGGAAATGTTCGGTCAGGCCCAGGAACTAATTATGATAAGATTGGCAAAGTGGTTCGCGATGTTATCCTGAAAAAAATAGGAACTGAAGGAAATTGGTTCAAGGTGCGTCATCCTGAACTGACCGGGTGGATATACCGTAATCTTGTCTGGCCCAAAGACGCTGGCTGAACAGCATGATGTTTTCTGCACAGAAAAGAACGGTAGAGGGAAGGCGATGAGAATAAAAACATATATATATCTTGGTGCCTGTTTGCTACTTTGCGGCATAACAGCAGTTGCGTCCTGGGCTTCCTCTGAAGAGGAGGTTCGGGAAAACCTGCAGCAATTAATCGCAACCAAGCAATGTCCAAGCTGTAATTTACGCGGTGCTGCTTTGACCAGAATGGATTTGCAAGGAGCCAATCTGCAAGGAGCTGATCTTTCTGGAGCCAAACTCAGTTTGACCAACTTATCCAATGCTGATTTGCGGAATGCTGTGTTGCAGAATGCTGTGCTGGGAGGGGCTGATTTTGCCGGAGCGGATCTTCGGGGCGTTGATTTTACAGGTGCCCAATTGGCAGGAGCCTACCTGAAAGAGGCCATCCATGATAAGGAGCTTATTCAGGATAAAACCTCTGAATCGGAAGCTCAACCCCAGGCTGAAGAGGACAATGAGGCAGGATCTGAGAAGCTGGATCCCATGTCATCAGGAATGGAGGAGAAACCAGTATCTCCTGTTATCGAAGAAAAACAGGAAGAGGTTGCATCAGAGGATTCATCAGGTTCGGAAACGCCTGTGAGCGGTGATCTGGAACCTCAGCAGGAGCGGAAAAAAGAAGAAAAAAAAAAGCCCCCTGTAACATTACCTGATATTGAAGAGCGGGCTGCAACAAATGTACGTCCCAAGGAGCTGGTTCCTCTTGAGGAGATTCAGCAGATAGAGACGGTGCCAGAGTCAGAGAATTCTGCTGTAACCCAGCAGGAAGAGTTGTCTGAGGACCTACCAGAGCCTGTACAATCTGAAGAAGAAGTTGCTGAAGTTTCTGAGGTTGCTCCAGCTGAGCAAGTAGGAACCTATACTGTAGAGACCTTTGCTCAAAGCCGAGCCAGATTGCAGGCCATTGTCGATAAGTTGCATGAAAAAAAGCGTTGTGTGGCCTGTGACCTGGCCGGAGCTGATCTTCGGGGGCAAGACCTGAAAGAGGTGGATCTTGAACGAGCAGACCTCAGTGGGGCACAACTGGAGGATGCAGATCTCCACTCTGCTAACCTGAAAGGGGTAAACTTTACAGATGCAAACCTGAAAAATGCGGATCTGCGTAAAGTTGATTTATACCTTGCCGATTTTACCAACGCCAACCTCACCGGTGCGCAATTGAAAGGCGCTTTGATTGACTCAACCGAGTTTACCGGTGCAATCGGTGCCAAGCTTGAGGCTGCACAGAAGTAAGAGAGTATAGTCTTGACTATCTGAATATCTTGATGATGAGGAGAACCTTTCCTGCTGAAGGATTCCGGGGCGATCCTGTCCTGAAGGTTAGTAGGGATCTTATATCAGAGGTCAGTGGTGACCTTAAACCGAAGGTACGTACTTACCTTGCATAAAGATAAGCAGTGACCTTATA
The DNA here is from genome assembly GCA_011389815.1 of Desulfobulbaceae bacterium. Taxonomy (GTDB): domain Bacteria; phylum Desulfobacterota; class Desulfobulbia; order Desulfobulbales; family Desulfobulbaceae; genus Electrothrix. The sequence goes on from JAABTP010000005.1 coordinate 59,449, forward strand.
CCCAAGGTCAGTGGTGACCTTTTATGAAGATCAGCCGGTACCTTTTCGGAAGATTCCGGTGCGGTTCTTCTGTTCCTAAGATTTACAGTATATTGCCCGAACAAGATGATAGGCGGCAGGCGAAAAACGCATTGCTTTGTAAATAGAGTTGACAAGAGATATTTAATCAGCTATACGGTATACTTTATTACACAAGGAGCTTAACAGACACTAGGCTCTGTTGAAGGAATTCCATGTGTTCTTTCGCAATAAGTAGCTATCTCAAAAGGATAGTTTTCGGAATTATATTTTGTAGATTTTTTATAGACAGTAATAAGGAGTTTTCATGGCTAATCATAAGTCAGCGTTGAAGAGGCACAGGCAGTCCCAGGTACGCCGTATGCGTAATCGAATCAATAAATCAAAAATGAATACGGTGGTACGCCGTGTTGAAGAAGCCCTGGTAGCTGGTGCTGAGGACGCTGCTCAGGAAGCACTGAAGATCGCGATTCCTGTTATTCAGAAGACCGCTGGAAAAGGGACAATTCATAAGAAAACAGCATCCCGTAAGATTTCCAGGCTGACCGGACGCGTTAATCGTATGATGCCGATTGCCTGATTGATACCTTCAGGGAATCCTTTGCTTGCAAGAAGGATTATGAGCCATGGAAGCTGGACTTCCGTGGCTTTTTTTGTTTCGTTAACAGATAATCATGTTGATAGATAATTATGTACTCTCCTGATGCGGAAGCCTTTGCTGAGATGATGGAACAGGCCGGACTTGTTCCCCTTCATCGGACAATTGTCGCAGATCTTGATACCCCTTTGACCATTTTTGCCAAGGTGGCGGAAAAGGAAACGCATGCCTTTCTCTTTGAATCTATGGAGGGTGGAGAGAAATGGGGACGTTATTCTTTTATCGGGTTGGATCCATTGCTCTCTTTTTCTTCTGTTAGTGATAGCGTAACCCTTTGTAAAGCAGGGCATGGGGCAAATTCTGGGGAAGAAGTCAGAGAAGGGGTGAATCCCTTTACAGAGTTACGGAACCTTTTGGCCTCGTTCAATGCCAGCACTGCACCGGGCCTGCCCCGTTTTTATGGCGGAGCAGTGGGCTTTCTTGGCTATGATATGATCCGTTTTATTGAGGCAATACCGGATCAACATCCTCCCCGTGACCTCCCGGATTCTTCGTTTATTGTCCCTCGGCTGGTTCTTATTCATGATTCTGTGGATCAGACCCTGACTGTGGTCTGCAATGTTGTAATGCCGGAACAGGGTGGGGAAGCTCGTGACGCCAAAAAACTCTATCAGGACGGGTGCCAACGTATTGATACGATTATTGAGCTGATCAGGAATCCGCTGCCTGCTTCGTTGGCAGCACACGTAGGGGGCTGCCCGGCGCACACCTTCACCTCCAATATGGATGAGCCGACTTTTTCCGCTATGGTGGAACGGGCCAAGGAATATATTCTCTCTGGTGATATTATTCAGGTGGTGTTGTCCCAGCGTTTTCATACTAAAACTGAGCTTGATCCCTTTCTTCTCTATCGTTCCCTGCGTCATATCAACCCCAGTCCCTACCTGTTCTATCTCCGTCTGGATGATATTATCCTGATCGGCTCATCACCAGAAATTTTAGTGCGCCTGGAAGACGGTGAGATTGAGCTGCGGCCCATTGCCGGAACCCGGAAGCGGGGTGCCACGCCACAGGAAGATAAAGCATTAGAAGAGGAGCTGCTGGCAGACCCCAAGGAACGGGCAGAGCACCTGATGCTGGTGGACTTGGGCCGTAATGATGTGGGCCGGGTGGCGGCAGGCGGCTCAGTAGCTACTGGTGATCTGTTGGTGGTTGAGCAGTACAGTCATGTTATGCATATTGTCTCTGGAGTACATGGCAAGCTGGCTGAAGGGAAAGATCAATTCGACGTGCTGGATGCCTGCTTTCCGGCGGGCACAGTGAGCGGGGCTCCCAAGATTCGGGCAATGGAGATTATCGACGAGCTGGAACCGGCCCGGCGTGGCCCCTATGCCGGGGCAGTGGGCTATTTTGGTTTTTCCGGTAATATGGATTTCTGTATCACCATCCGCACCTTTATTATGAAGGAGAACGATCTCTGGATTCAGGCTGGAGCCGGGATTGTGTCTGACTCTGTGCCGGAAAAGGAATTTGAGGAAACAGTCAACAAGGCCCAAGGCCTACGTCGGGCTGTTGAACTTGCTGAAAAGGGGTTATAGCCGTGATTGTTCTTATTGATAACTACGATTCGTTTACCTTTAATATTGTTCAGACCTTAGCTGCGGCTCCTCCGGGTGCACCTGCGGACTGGCAGCAGCCGGATATCCGGGTTTATCGCAATGATAAGATCACGGTTCAGGAGATCGTCGATATGGCACCGGATCGCCTGTTGATTTCCCCAGGGCCCTGTACTCCTAAAGAAGCAGGGATCTCTGTGGAAGCCATTCAGTATTTCAGCGGCAAGATTCCCATCCTCGGGGTCTGTCTTGGACATCAGTCCATTGGCGAGGCCTTTGGTGGTAAGGTGATCCGGGCGGGCAGGGTGATGCACGGCAAGACCAGCCCCATGCATCATGACGGTCGCGGGGTGTTTACCGGACTGGACAATCCCTTTGCCGGGATGCGCTATCATTCACTGATTGTTGAGGAAGCAAGCCTGCCGGATTGCCTTGAGGCCACCGCCCATACGGATCAGGGAGAGCTTATGGGGATACGTCACAAGACCCTTGATATTGAAGGGGTGCAGTTTCATCCAGAATCCATCATGACCGGTGTGGGGCCGGTTCTTCTCCATAATTTTCTGCGAAAGGATTATCCGGCCTTGATGCGCAAGGGCTGAATTTTTTCTGAGGGATGCACAGGAAGGATTTTTTCCTTTATGTCGGGTGACCTGGGGCGATCCTCTGGGTTCGCCTTTCTCTGTTGGCTGGACGTTTTTCCTATGAATTTAACCAGGTGAAGAGTAATGAAGAAAGTAGCATCCCTGAAGTACGGAGTTGTTTTTAAAAAGGCTTTCTGCGACCCGGAAATTTTCACGGCCTTTGCCCAAGCTATGATCGGTCGGCCCATCAGCATTGACCATGTGGAGACAGAAAAGGAATTTGATCCGCCCATCGGCCACGTCAAACCTCGCTTTGACCTCTTTGCCGAAGACAGTGAGCATCGGCTTATTGTCGATATCCAGCATGCCCGGCTGAACGATCATTATGACCGCTTTCTCTATTATCATTGCGCGGCCTTATTGGAACAGGTAGCAAGCTCTAAAAATTATCGTCCTCCCTTGACGGTGTATACTGTGGTTGTCCTCACCTCGGGTGACCGTCATCAGCGGGATATTGCAGTGGTTGATTTTGATCCCCATGACCTGGCAGGCAAGCCGCTTCAGGAAGTTTCCCATAAGGTGATTTATCTCTGTCCGAAATACGTTTCCGAGGCAACACCGGAGCCGTACCGGGAATGGTTGCGGGCTATTGACGATACTCTGGATGAAGAGGTGGATGAGAGCCAGTACGCTCAGGGCATTATCCAGAAGCTGTTTGAGTCCATCCGGCGGGATCATCTATCGCCTGAAGAACGGGCCAGGATGATTGAGGAGTATCATCAGGAGGAACTCCAGCAGACGAAGTTTGAAGAAGGTGTCAAAGAAGGGAAAAAAGAAGGCAAGAAGGAGGAAAAACAGTTTATTGCACAGAATTTTCTTCAAAAAGGAATTGCTCCCGATCTTGTGGCCGAGGCTACCGGTTTGTCAATGGCTGAAGTTTCGGCGTTGGAAGAAGCCCGGAATTCATGATGAAAGATGACCTTGGTGAACGTATATGAAAAAAGTAGCGTCCTTGAAGTACGGAGTTGTTTTTAAAAAGGCTTTCTGTGACCCGGAAATTTTCACGGCCTTTGCCCAGGCTATGATCGGTCGCCCCATCAGCATTGATCATGTGGAGACGGAAAAAGAATTTGATCCGCCTATCGGCCACGTCAAACCTCGCTTTGATCTCTTTGCCGAAGACAGTGAGCATCGGCTTATTGTTGATATCCAGCATGCCCGGCTGAACGACCATTATGATCGTTTTTTGTATTATCACTGTGCGGCCTTATTGGAGCAGGTAGCAAGCTCTAAAAATTATCGTCCTCCCCTGACGGTGTACACCGTGGTAGTCCTCACCTCGGGTGACCGTCATCAGCGGGATATTGCGGTAGTTGATTTTGATCCCCATGACTTGGCAGGCAAGCCGCTTCAGGAAGTTTCCCATAAGGTAATCTATCTCTGCCCAAAATATGTTTCTGAAGCAACACCGGAGCCGTACCGTGAATGGCTGCGGGCTATTGACGATACTCTGGATGAAGAGGTGGATGAAAGCCTGTATGCTCAGGGCGTTATCCAGAAGCTGTTTGAGTCCATTCGTCGGGATCATCTATCGCCGGAGGAACGGGCCAGAATGATAGAAGAATATCATCAGGAGGAGCTTCAGCAGACGAAATTTGAAGAGGGCAGAAAGGAAGAAAAACGGTTGATTGCAAAGAATTTACTGATGGATGGAGTCTCCACGGAGCTTGTGGTCAGGGCCACCGGGTTGTCAGCGGAGGAGATAACGGCTTTGGAAACAGACCGGAATTCATGATGAAAGATGACCTTGGTGAACGTATATGAAAAAAGTAGCATCCCTGAAGTACGGAGTTGTTTTTAAAAAGGCTTTTTGTGACCCGGAAATTTTCACGGCCTTTGCTCAGGCTATGATCGGTCGGCCCATCAGTATTGACCATGTGGAGACGGAAAAAGAATTTGATCCGCCCATCGGCCACGTCAAACCCCGCTTTGATCTCTTTGCCGAAGACAGTGAGCATCGGCTTATTGTCGATATCCAGCATGCCCGACTGAACGACCATTATGACCGCTTTCTCTATTATCATTGCGCGGCCTTATTGGAACAGGTAGCAAGCTCTAAAAATTATCGTCCTCCCTTGACGGTGTACACCGTGGTTGTCCTCACCTCGGGTGACCGTCATCAGCGGGATATTGCAGTGGTTGATTTTGATCCCCATGATTTGGCAGGCAAGCCGCTTCAGGAAGTCTCACATAAGGTTATCTATCTCTGTCCGAAATACGTTTCCGAAGCAACACCGGAGCCGTACCGTGAATGGCTGCGGGCTATTGACGACACTCTGGATGAAGAAGTGGATGAGAGCCTGTATGCTCAGGGCGTTATCCAGAAGCTGTTTGAGTCCATTCGTCGGGATCATCTATCGCCGGAGGAACGGGCCAGAATGATAGAAGAATATCATCAGGAGGAGCTTCAGCAGACGAAATTTGAAGAGGGGGTCAAAGAGGGGGAAAAGGAGGCAAAACGGCTGATTGCGAAAAATTTGATGCGCGAAGGAGTTGCTCTTGAACTTGTGGCTGAGGCTACCGGTTTGTCGGCGGAGGAGATAGCGAGGTTGGAGAAAGGATGAATTGTATATTGTTGATTTTTTTGGTGACGCATTGAAAGAATTATTACAGGAAACCCGTGATGCTTTACGTAGCAACTATCTTGCTGATGATAGGCCGTGGGTTGTCGCTTTTTCCGGGGGCAAAGATTCGACGTTGGTTTTGCAGCTGGTGTATGAGCTGTTGCTTGAACTGGGCGATAAGGCGGTAAAACCCGTTCACATTGTCTGTTCTGACACCCGTGTGGAACCGCCGAACATTGCCGATTATATTCACACGAGTTTGCAGCAACTTAAAATACATGCCAAGCAATGCCGTTTTCCTCTCTTTGTTCATATTGTTCAGCCGACACCCAAGGAGAGCTTCTGGTTTAATGTCATAGGGAAGGGGTATCCGACACCGACTTCCAGCTTCCGTTGGTGTACCACAAAAATGAAGATCAAGCCGAGCCGGAGGGTGATTGATAGGATTGTCAAAGAACATGGCGGGGTAATCATTCTGATTGGTGTGAGAAAATCAGAGAGTTCCAATCGTGCTAAGACCATTCAGGCACGCGAGTACACCAGTCGCGGCCTCCATTCTCATGAAGATATTCCCGACGCCTTGATTATGTCGCCCATTGCCTATTGGGATACCGATTCGGTCTGGGATTATTTGTTTACAAACAATCCGGCACCTTGGGGGATAGACCATAAATTCATGTTAAATCTCTATCGGCAGGCCAGTGGCGGTGAATGCCCGGTCGCTTTGGATTTAAACACGCAATCCTGTGGCAACAGCCGGTTCGGGTGCTGGACCTGTACGGTGGTTAGGGAAGATAAGTCCATGAAGGGCTTTATTGATTCCGGCGCGACCGAACTTACTCCTTTGTATGATTTCAGAAATCGTTTAAGAAATGATATACGCCCTAATCCTTCGATGCGGATGAACCAGCGAAGAGACGGAAGCCCTGCTCCGGGCGGCAAAGGGCCGTTTACACCAGAGGCGCGACAGAAAATACTTGCGGAATTGTTACAGTTGGAGGTGGATACGAAGCAACGTCTTATCAATGATGATGAGCTGGCCCATATTCAGCTACAATGGGCAGAAGATTTTGATACCCGTGGAACATTGGTTTTTGAACTGGCAAAAAAATATGGCCGGAACATAAAACAATTGGAGGGTGATTTGATGGAAATTCAGCGTGATAAAAGGGATGAACTTTTACTTGAGCTGGCTGCCGAACATGAAATTAACGAACAATGGGTTTATGAATTGATGAACTTGGTTGTCCAGAAATATCCGCCTTCAAACTTGCTTGGGAATAAAAAGGCATTGGTACGCGATGTTCAAAAGGTCATTGAACATGCCGTTACAGCGGCAGAAGCGGCGGAACAATGATTTTTGAAAAAATTATCCTTAACAATATGTTTTCCTATTATGGAGAATCTATTTTTGATCTTACCGGAAAAACCGATCAGAAAAATATTGTTTTGATCAGCGGGAGAAACGGGTTTGGTAAGACCAGCTTTCTTAATTCGATAAAATTGCTTTTTACTGGCGTGACCGATGATCTGCGTTCAGAAGTACAAAGTCAACGAAGGCCCTCTCCAAAGCGCTATGTTATAGGCTCAGGCGATGACTGGTGGGGAATTATCAACCGCCGTGCCAAGGCGGATAACGCCTTATGCAGCGTTGAGATAATATGGAGAGAAAATAGTGAGCAAGTAATTGCTCGTCGAGAGTGGATTGTACAAAACGATCGATATGATGAACAGTTGAGCATCAGGGTCTCCTCCAAGGTTTTGAAAAATGAGGAAGCGCAATCCTTTTTGGATAAGCGCTTGCCTGAAGAATATGTGCCGTTTTTCTTTTTTGATGGGGAAAAAATCCAGGAGTTGGCTTCAGCGAATATTGCTCGAACCGCAGAGCATATAGAGCGGCTGTTAAATATTTCCCATGTGAATAATCTCCGGGAAGCTCTGAAAGCTGCCATTGCAGATTGGCGAAGCGACGGAGCATTAGATCAGGCGGCAGAAGCGGAACTGGAAAAGGCAAAGAATGACTACCGCATTGTGGCGAAAAAGATTCAGGCCGAATTGCAGCAGAAAAAAGAGATACAATACGATCTTGAACAGTTGGAAGAGGAAATTGCTCAATTGCAGGAAAGGCAGGAGAGTTCCCGCAGTTTTATAAGTCAGCAGGATGAAGTTAGTGTTAAACGAAGGATTAAAGAACTCCAGCAGGAAAAGGAAGAGCTTGTCAATGAGATAGGTGAGGAATTACCGTATGATATTGTCCTGCTGGCGAATGAGAAACTGTTGAGCAAAGTTCAGGGCGAATTGAACAAGCTACTTGCAGAGAATAGCGTACAGGATAATTCCTTGGTGGAACAACTCCGAGATTTTTTACCGGATGATATCTTTGACCGTCCACCATTTCCTCTTAATCCAGTGTTGCCGCTTTCTGAAGAACAAAAAGGGTTTTATAAAGAAAAATTGATCAGAAAACTTGAGGAGTATACACAGGGTCAGAGAAGGGGAGTAAATAGTTCCTTCTTCCCTTTGAATATAGCGGACGCTAACATCTTACAAGAATGCATACAGCCCTATTTGGACAGTCGCCTTCTACGTGTAGAAAGAAAAAAGGCATTTGATCAATTGCAAGCTGTAAAGAAGAAAATTTATCAATTGGATGAAGAAGTACAAAATATCGGTGGATTATCAGCAGATGAAAAACAAGATTACGAGCAGCGGAAAGTCGTTCTTAAAGAAAAAAGGAGTGAACGTGACGAGTTGGTTTATCAATTAGGAAAAGTTAATAGCAGGGAAGATGGTTTTATTAAAAAAATTGAAGAGCTAAAGAGAGAGATTGGTAGAAAGGAGCAATCACTAGAGGTTACTAAAATTTTTAGAAAGAAGATTGATAAGGCTCGTGAGGTGCAAAGATTTTTCAATGAATATAAAGATCGCTTGAAAAAGCAGCGAAAGGATGAACTCGGAAAGTTTATAAATCAGTACTTCAAACAGCTCATGACTTCAAATGTGCTGATTCAGCATATTGCGGTAGATGATAATTTCGGTGTTCATTATCAAGATAAAGATGGTTTACCAGTTGGAATGGGCAATTTGTCTGCGGGGATGAAACAGCTGGCAGCTACTTCTTTATTATGGGCACTGAAAACTTGCTCGGGTTATAATGGACCCACATTTTAGGACGTAACCGTTCACCCCCCTCATTCCTCACAAAAAAAGATTGGACAAAAAAAGAAGATCACGATAGTTTAAGGGTCACA
>JAABTP010000059.1 GCA_011389815.1 Desulfobulbaceae bacterium
CATAGGAATAGTCAAAAAATAAGCAACTTGTTGTTTTTGCATAACTTTGACTTTTTATGTCACGAACTTGGGTTAGGACAATACAACTCAATATATGGTCTAAATAGTGACGGAAAAGGTTATCCTGTACTTAGAATGAATGAATTTAACGGAATCTTTACAGGAAGAGCCAATCAATATAGCGAAAAAATTTTTGATGATGACTTCGCCTTATACGCTCTAAAAAAAGGAGATATTTTAATCTGTCGTACTAACGGCAACCCTAAACTAGTTGGAAAATCTGCTTTAGTAGCCAAGGATTATCCATATGTTTATGAGTCCCATTTATTCAAAATACGACCAAATAGTAGTCTAATTAATTCTGAAACCCTTGCCGTCTATTTGAATACATTTAATGGAAAGCTCGAAATAGAAAAATTTTCAATGCAGGGAAATCAAGCCAATTTTAGCTTGGCTAAATTTAAAGAATTGAGAGTGCCGAAGTTTTCCCGAAAACTTAATCACATCATTGCAGGCATAGTAAATTTATCATTTTCTATGCTCACCAAATCAGAATACAGCTACCAAAAAGCCCAAACCCTCCTTCTTTCCGAACTCGGCTTAACCAACTGGCAACCCAAACACCACCTTTCCTTTGTCAAAAACTACTCTGAAACAGAACAGGCCGGACGGCTGGATGCGGAATATTTTCAACCGAAATATGAAGAGATAGTCAGGGCAATCCAAAACTATCAGGGCGGATACGATACGTTGGGCAATTTGCTGGAAATCCGAAAATGTGTTGAAGTAGGCTCTGAGGCGTACCTTGATGAAGGTATTCCTTTTGTACGGGTCAGTAATCTCAGCCCCTTTGAAATCACGGAAGAAAAATACATTTCGGAAAAACTGTATCGGGAAATCAGAAAGCATCAGCCGAAGCAGGGAGAAATTCTGTTCAGCAAAGACGCAACTCCTGGAATTGCATATTATCTGAATGATAAACCAAAGCAAATGATCCCTTCAGGCGGTATCCTTCGCTTGAAAATCAAAAACGAGGAGATTACCGGCGAATATCTGACCTTGGTACTGAATTCCATCTTGACAAAAGAGCAGATAAAACGGGATGTCGGGGGATCGGTGATTCTGCACTGGCGACCTGATCAGGTAAAGGAAACTGTTATCCCGCTTTTGTCCAGAGATAAGCAGAACGTAATCCAGCAAAAAGTCAATGAAGCATTCAATCTGCGCAAGCAGTCCAAACACCTGCTGGAATGCGCCAAACGCGCCGTGGAACTGGCGATTGAACAGGACGAACAGACTGCTATGGACTGGCTGGACAAGGAAACGCAGTCCCTGCAATAATCAGCAAACCCGATAACCATTGCTTTTATCCAGCAATATCTTTTAGACTAATAGGAAGGTATCGGGATAAAAAATCCAGTCCACGAAGGAAAAGGGTGAGCAATCGGCCCAGCTCGCACAACAGTTCCACCCGGTCAGTGAATTCATCCTCGTGGACCATCTCTTCGACCGGCCATATTTTGATCTCAGGTATTGTTAGCTCTTTTTGCCGCATCGAAATTCATCGCTGTTTCAATGCGCTGTAATTATTCATCTAAAAATTGTTTTCCGAGCTATTGGTAAACAAAGGAATGAAATAATTACTCCCGAATCTCCGAAAAATGTTATTGATGCCATCGTAATCCGAGGCATACATATCCTTCCGGTTGACAGCATACTCCAGCACCTCCTGGGTAAAGCCGCCAGTGGATATTAACCAGAAGCGGAGTTCCGCAGGCACGGATCGCCCTTCTTCCTCCAGCTGCTGACGAAAGGCCAGTGCTGCTGCTTCCAGCTTTTCCACCTGCGCTATACCCATAGGCTTCCGGGTGTACTTGCATTCGCAGAGCCAGACCCGGTCTTCTTTTCCTGCTTCCCTGCCGAGCACGTCAATCTGATACTCCGGGCTTGCCGATGCCTTGACCCGTTGCGACCTGACGTACTGAAACAGCGGTACCTCAACAATCTCCTCTGCTCTGCCGAACCAGGCACCGGGCAGCTGTTCATGGTTGAACTTGAGCATGGAGACTTCCGCAACCATTTCCAGAAATTTCCCTTTTAGAGTATTTATAACCCCCTGTTGACTCAGGTCAATCTCGTCCACACCCTCCAGATCCTGTTCGTAGACGAACTTGATAAAACGCATCAGGCAGATATCGTTGAAGGTGTAAAATTTCTCGGCTGTTCGATAAACCAGATCTGCTGCATAGAGCTTTTCGATTTTTTTTGCCACAGCCTTTTTCGCCACTCCGAGTTTGTCGGCAATGGCCTTGGTGTCTACAGGTTGATTATTATAACGGGTAAAATAATAGATAATCTTCTTGCCCAGCTCTGTATCATCATCCTGATTGATCAACTCCCGGTTATTGTCAAAATGGGTCCGCCAGAAGCCGTAGATCTTGCCGTTTTCGATCTCATAGCGAACGACTTGATCAACGGCCTGTTTATCCCGAAATTCTTTGGTCTCGCATTTGGAGGTAGCCAGACAGTAGAGATAATAGGGATGACCTCCTACCTGAGCACTGGCATACAGGGCCAGTTCTGGATTGATCATCCGTCTCCCGCCATAGTATTTGAGTGTGCTGTGCAGGAGCGTGGCCCCGTCCGGCACGGACAGCGGTTTTATGTAAATGAAGTCGAAGCGTCCGCCCAGGGGCCCGCCCATGACCGTTCTGAAAACCATCGTCACTGCGGAACCGGAAACCAGCATGGGTGCCTTGCGGCTCTGGGCCTGCCGGTCAAAGGTGTTGGCGAGCCGGATCGCACCTTGCCCGTCTGAACGGTCTTTAGTGTCCATCAATTCCTTGGGCATATTGTAGATGAAGAACTGCATGTCCTGGAATTCGTCAATAATCACAGCTACCCTAGTGCCTGAATGCGAACCGAGTCGTTCCGGCACACAGATGAAGCCATCCCAGTGCCCTCGGGCATCTTCCTCGGTGTGGGTGGTATAGCGCTCCAAAAACTCGTCTATATATTCCAAAGCCATACGGCTGGCTTTGTGGGTGGCTGGATAGGTCAAAAGCTTTTCCAGAGATACTGCCTGATTACTGAACAGGGCCGCATCCTGTTCGCAGTAGGCCAAGTACTGCCTGAAGAATGTGGTGGCATATATCAGAAGGAAGTCCCGTAAGGTGCTTTTTTCCCGCGTCATTTTAAAATAAAAGGGTGCAACCTGATATTCCGGCTTAAAGAATACAGTGTTCACCAGCCGATCAAGCAGCACGGTCTTGCCAATCCTGCGCGGTGCGATCAGGGCGGTGCTTGTTGCGCCCATACGCTGAATCGCGGCGACCCATTGGTCCAGCTCGCGCAGGAGTTCCACCCGGTCAGTGAATTCATCCTCGTGGACCATCTCTTCGACCGGCCATATTTTTATATCCGACATTTCTGGATTTCCTTTGTAACACTATGTTCTTACTTGACAGAAAAGCTAGGTCTGGTTTATTTCTGACCAGCGCATCCAGCAACAGGTTTTCATCCAGCGCAATATTGTACCTGACCCGCTGTTCGACGGCAACCATCAACCCTCCAGTACCGGCTTCTTTTCTCAGCCATTTTTTTCCTATCACAAGATCCTTTCTTCCTGACTATTTGCTTATCTAAGTTATTTTCCCTTGACAACCCTTTGTGGAATTAATTATTAAATAGTCTAACTATTATTCAATCAACATAAATGGGAACCTTTTTTGGTAGATCAACAAACGAGAGAACAGGCCGGGTATATTTTTTCCGTGGGCAAGATGCTTCGGAATCATATGCATAACAACCTGACCCGGCTGCATCTCAATGATCGCAGCATTGAAGGCTGCGATTTATCAATAGCTCAGATGAATTTATTGATGACTGTGCGGAGCAGTGATGACCTAACTCTCAGCAGGCTGGCTGAGCTGCTCAAGGTTTCTCCACCTTCAGTCTCTGTGATGGTGGAGCGTTTGGTGGAGCGTAAGATGTTGATCAGGACTCGTTCATCAAGGGATCGGCGGAAGGTCATTATCAGCTTAAGTCCAGAATCTGAGGAGCGGATTGACAAAATGGAAGAACAAATGCTGGCCTCCTTTATTGAGTTAGTGGAAGAGCTTGGCCCGGAAACAGCTCGGAAATGGGGCGAAGTCCTTGAGCGGGTGGAAGAGGTACTCCGTCGACAGAACAGACAAGGAAAAGAAACATGCAGCTAAAAAAAACAGGTTCAGTGCTTCTTCGTATCATCCTCTGCCTGCTGATCTTAGCAGGTGGGGTTATCGGTATGAAAAAGATGAAGAAGATGAAAAAGCCGCCGCAAAAGGTAGAGCGCAAAGAGCCAGCCTTGCCAGTCGAGGTTGTTCAGGTACAACCGGAAAAGGCCCCGGTGATTATTTCCGGCTATGGCGAGATCATCTCCCGAACTGAGGTCACCCTGCCTGCTGAAGTTGCAGGGCGCATCATCTTTGCTCATAAGGAACTCCAGACCGGGGCTGTCATCAAGAAAGGGGAGATCCTCTACAAGATTAATGAGCAGGATTTTCGTCTCAATCTGGAAATGGCCCAGGCCCGCCTGAAGAGTTTGACCCGTGATCTTGAGCTGGCCCGTAAGGAGTACCAGCGGGTCAGTAATCTCTATACACAGAAAAAGGTCGGCACCCAGTCCAGTGTGGAAAAGGGTGAGCAATCCGTCAATGCTATCAGAAATCAGATTATCCCGGTCAAGGAGAGTATTGCCCAGGCCAAGCTACAGTTAAGCCGTTGCGTTATCCGGGCACCTTTTACCGGTCGGGTCACTGAGCTTCATACAGAGCAGGATGAGTATGTGACACCGGGAAGAGATCTGCTCACCCTGACCGATGATAGCGACCTGGAGGTGCAGGTCTCTTTGGATAGCCGCGATGCTGTCAAATGGCTCCGTTTTAAGCCGCACACGCAGGAGGATCGTTCCTGGTTTGCTCTGCCAGAGGCAACTAATTGTACAGTTAGCTGGACAGAAAATGATGCAACAAAGGCAGAGGGGCGATTGGATCGGGTGGTTCGTTTTGATCCCCGCACCCGGAGCCTGACCGTGGCTGTCCGGCTTCAACCAGAGACAAGTTCTGCCTTCCCTCTGGTGCAAGGGATGTTTTGCCGGGTGGACATTGAGGGCCGATCCCTGGACAGGGTCTTTCTCTTGCCCCGGTCAGCAGTCAGCTTTGAGCAGACAGTGTATGTTACTCAAGAAAATCGTCTTCGTACCCGCAAGGTGGAGGTGGCCAGAGTTGAAGGAGGCACAGCCTTTATCACCAATGGCCTGGAACAAGGTGAGCAGGTTATCATTACCCGCCTGGAAAAACCTCTGGAAAACAGTTTGATCAGTATCAAGGAACCAGCCCCACAATCTGAGCAAAAGGCGGTGGAAGAATGAAGAAGATCCTTGCGGCCTTTGCCGGTAATACGGTTTTTGCCAATATTGTCCTCCTGTTGATCTTTGTCGGCGGTGGACTGGCCCTGAGCACCATGCGGCGGGAGACCTTTCCCCAGTTTTCCGTGGATAAAATCTCAGTGTCTGTGGCCTATCCTGGTGCTGACCCGGAAGAGGTGGAAGAGGGGATTATTCTCAAGGTGGAAGAAGCCCTGGAAGGGGTGGAGGGGATTAAGCAGTACACCACTTCGGCCCGGGAAAATGCAGGGACAGCCCTGGTGGATGTTCGGGAGGGGAGCAATATCAGTGAGGTGCTGGATGATGTTAAATCCAAGATAGATGCCATTTCCACCTTTCCGGTTGATGCGGAAAAGCCTGTGGTTACAGAAATCCTGATGCGCAACTCGGTGGTTCTGCTCTCTGTGTCCGGGGATATGGGGGAAAAACAGCTCAAGTCCTTTGCCGAGCAGATTCAGGATGAGATTCGCTTGCTGGATGGTATTTCCCAGGTAGAGGTCTTTGGTATCCGGGACAATGAAATATCTGTGGAGATCTCGGAAAAGCAGTTGCGCCGGTATAACCTCAGCTTTGAGCAGGTCTCCGAGGCTGTGCGTCGCTCCAGTATCAATCTGCACGGCGGGACCATCCGTACTGAGGGCGAAGAGATCCGGGTTCGTACTGTGGGCCGGAAATACACAGGTGCTGATCTGGCTGATATTGTTGTGCTGGCTGATACCTCTGGTGAACTCATTACCTTGGGGCGGTTGGCAGAAATCCGTGACGGTTTTACCGAAGACCCCATTGTCTCCTTAGTCAATGGCAAGCCTGCTGCCTTTGTCATGGTTTTTAAGACCGATGAGGAGGATGCGATCCAGATCTCGGATACAGTACAGAAATATATGAAAAACAGGCAACAACAGCTTCCTCCTGGTGTCCGCCTGGAAACCTTTAGCGATAATACCGAAGCCTTGCGGGCCCGGATGGATTTGTTGACCAGAAACGGTATCATTGGATTGGCCCTGGTCTTTTTTCTCCTCTGGCTCTTTCTTGATGTACGCCTTTCCTTTTGGGCTGGAATGGGGATTCCGGTCTCTCTGGCTGGCTCCCTGTTCATTATCTGGTACCTGGGCGAGACCCTGAATATGGTGTCTCTCTTTGCCTTTATCATGGTGCTCGGCGTGGTGGTGGATGATGCCATTGTGGTGGGTGAGGCCATTTATGTCCGACGCAAGGCAGGCCGACCGCCCCTGGCAGCGGCTGTGGAAGGGGCCATGGAAATCAGCATGCCTGTTGTTGCAGCGGTCACCACCTCTATTGTTGCCTTTATTCCCCTGGCCTTTGTAGGTGGGGTTATGGGAAAATTCATTGCCATTATGCCAGCGGTGGTTATCTCCAGCTTGCTGATCTCTCTGGCGGAATGTCTTTTTCTTTTGCCTGCTCATCTTAGCCATCTTCCTGATCTGAACAAACCGCCACGCCGCAGTCTCCTGTTTCAAATAGTGTCTTTTTCCTGGTTGCAGCGTATTATGCAAAGGGGATTAGAATTCTTTATTCATCGGCTCTATATACCTTTTCTTGGAGCAGTGCTCCATTTTCGTTATGTCTTTCTGGCCCTTGCTGTGGCGACGCTGCTGCTGGCTGTGGGCTTGGTTCAGGCCGGATTTGTTAAATTTCAGGTCTTTCCTACCCTGTCCAGCTTTGTGGTCACCTCCACAGTGGAGTTTCCCGAAGGTACGCCACCCACGGTCACAGAGCAGGCCTTGCAACGGATGGAAGAGAGTTTTATCCGGGTGGCTGAGCGCACGCCCACCCTGACCGGAGAGCCCATGATTAAGCGACGGATGAGCCTTCTGGGGCAAAGTCTGAGCAGAAACAGCGGAACCAAGGGGCCGCATCTGGGATCGGTTCAGTTTATTCTTCTGCCGCCAGAGGATTTGGGCGTGCATTCCAAAGATCTGCAAATCGCCTGGGAAGAGGAGATTGGTTCCATTGTCGGGGCAAAGTCCCTTGTCTTTGAAGGGGAAGCACACGGTCCTGGCGGTGCCGAGATTGAGATTTGGCTCCAGGGCAGTAAGATGGATGACATCCTGGCAGCCTCGGAAAAACTCCAGGAAAAGCTGCGGAGCTATGACGGGGTGATTCAGATTCGCTCTGATTTCTCTGCTGGCAAGAACGAGTTCCGCCTTCGCCTCAAGCCAGAGGCCCGTACCCTGGGGCTGACCGTGGAGGATCTGGCCCGCCAGGTCAATGCAGGGTTCTATGGCCGGGAGGCCTTTCGGGTACAGCGGGGCAAGGACGATGTCCGGGTGAAAGTGCGTTATACCAAGGAAGAGCGGAGCCGGGTTACGGACTTTGAGCAAATGCGGATTCGGACTGGAACAGGCCAGGAAATCCCCCTGCTTTCCGTTGCTGAAGTGGATTATGGTCCTGGCTTTTCCACTATTACCCGGACAGACGGGATGCGTCGGGTCGCAGTAACTGCGGATGTGGATTCCAAGCGAGCCAATTCCCAGGAGGTCTTTGCGGATTTGTCGGCAGGTTTTTTTCAAGAGCTTGAGGCTGATTATCCAGGTCTGCACGTCTCCCTCCAGGGTTCAAAGAAAGATATGCGCGAGTCTTTTTCCTCGCTCAAGGTAGGCTTTCCCATGGCTGTGCTGGGAATCTTTGTGATTGTGGCCACTATTTTCCGTTCTTATATCCAGCCCCTGGTTATCCTGGTCTCTATTCCCTTTGGCATTATTGGAGCAATTCTGGCCCATCTCCTGCTGGGGTATGATTTATCCATGATGTCTATGTTTGGTATGGTTGCCTTAACCGGTGTGGTGGTCAATGATGCCATTGTCTTGATTGAACGCATTAATGAAAATCTGGCTGAAGGCATGTCGTTTTTCAATGCGATACTTAAAGGCGGGGAACGCCGTTTCCGGGCTGTACTCCTGACTTCAATGTCCACGGTGGGTGGGCTTGCCCCCTTGATCCTGGAAAAGGATATGCAGGCTAAGTTCCTTATCCCCATGGCCTTGTCCCTGGCTGGCGGAGTGATCTGCGCCACCATTCTGACCCTGGTGCTGATTCCTGGTCTGCTGGCGATTGTCAATGATTGGCGTCGGGTGATCGGACGGATGAAGACCGGTATCTGGCTGGAGCGAGAGGCAGTGGAACCTGCTGCGGCCCGGCGGGTGGATCGGATGGGAGAGTGAGTTTTTCACACTGACTGAACCTGAAAAGAGGCCAGTATTGATCCGGAATCACGAAAAGTCTTGACGCATTCCGGCATTCCTCCGATAAAAAAATACTGCCGCAGTTCCGTCAGAACAGCCTGCTGGATAGACTCGGCAACCGTTTCCGGTGCTTGGCGCGTATATTCGGCTACAGTTTCTTTGCCTAGGGCGAGGAGGTACTCGTAAAAGGTCATCGGGTGCATGTACAGATACATCACAACTGTCCCTCGTCACCCGCATCCCCTGTACCACCACAACAGTTATACTTCCGTAAAAATAAGAATATACTGGTGGCATTCAAACTATCAGAAGATCGCGACATGGTAAACCGCACCAAAGCACCCAGCAACCCGTAAAAAACAGAAACAATGCCCACCAAAGAACGCTACATCAACCTCTCCACCGATTACGGGTTTAAAAAGATCTTCAGTGAAGAGTCGAACAAGAACCTGCTGCTGGATTTTCTCAACGAGTTGCTCAGAGAGGAACAGGGAGAAATCCGGGATCTGACCTACCTGAAGACAGAACAGCTCGGTGACACCGATATTGACCGCAAGGCGATATTCGATCTCTACTGTGAGAATGAACGAGGCGAAAAGTTCATTGTTGAGTTGCAAAAAAGCAAACAAAATCTCTTCAAAGACCGGGCACTTTATTACTCCACCTTTCCCATCTGCGAACAGGCGGAACGGGACGATTGGAATTTTCAGCTCAAGGCCGTCTATACAGTGGCTATCCTGGATTTTGTCTTTGACGAAGACAAAGATCAACCTGAAAAATACCGCTATGATGTTAAATTGAAAGACATTGACACCAATCGGGTGTTTTATAACAAGCTGACCTTCATCTACCTGGAAATGCCAAAATTCAGCAAAAACCTGGATGAGCTGAAGACCCGGTTTGACAAGTGGCTGTACGTTATCAGGAACCTGAACCAGCTGGAACGAATACCGGATACGCTCCGGGAGCAGGTGTTTGAGCAACTTTTTGATACTGCGGAGATTGCCCGCTTTACCCCGGATCAGGTGCGCTCCTATGAGAAGAGTCTGAAATATTACCGGGATCTGAAAAGCTCCCTTGATACGGCCTTTGATGAGGGGAAGGAAGAGGGGATAGAGATTGGGATGGAGAGCGGTAAAGAGATAGGGAAAGCAGAAGGCCAGCGCAAGATAGTTATCAACGGGCTGAAGCAAGGACTGAATAAAGTAGTGATAGCGTCTTTGACAGGTTTGTCGTTGGAGGCGATTGAGAAGATTGCGCAGAGTATCCATAAAGATAGATGATAATTTATGTTTGACAAACTCTTTTGAAAGTTTACAATATAAAATATAAACTTTTAATCGAATCAGGAGGGCATTATGCAGGCAACCAGCAAAGACTTACGATTTCACACCAAAAAAATTCTTGATGTGGCAAGAAGGGGTGAGGAAGTTATCATCACTTTTCACGGAAAGCCCTATGCCAGAATTGTTCCTCTTGACGAGCATGTAAACAAAGACAAACAGAACGAATTCTGCGGCATGTGGAAAGACCGGACTGATATGAACGATGTTGATGGATATGTTCGGAAGCTCAGGAAAGGCAGGTCATTTTGATTGTTGATACGGATGTACTGATCTGGTATTCAAGAGGTTATCAGAATGCGATAGATTTTCTCCACGGTCTTGATCGTTTCTCGCTGTCCGTGGTGACCTATATGGAAATTGTTCAGGGCATGAGAAACAAACAGGAACTCAAAGCATTTAACAAGGCATTGGGCATACTGAATGCTCAGGTCATTCAAATTGACGAACTCATCTCCACCAAAGCGATGTTCTATGTTGAGCAGTATGCCCTCAGCCATTCTATAGAACTGGCTGATGCGTTGATTGGTGCATCAGCAGTGATCAGGCAGCTTCCACTGATCACAGGAAACGATAAACATTATAAGCACCTGTCTGATATTGAAATTCAAAAATTTCTGATTGACGGCTGATTTCTCGTAAATAGGCGTAAATAGGGGGTCAGAGCCTGATTAATCAACTCATTTGCCACTTCTTCCAATACCCAAAACCATCGCAACTGTTTCCACGCCACCCACATCCCCTGCACCACCACAACAGGTGTACTTCCGTAAAAATAAGAATATAATGATAAAAAGATCCTCGGCGAAGAGCCGAACAAGAACCTTATGCGGGAGCAGCTTTTTGCTACTGCGGAGATTGCACGATTTACCGGGCTTGATCCTGAAATTGTAGAGGAATTAAAACGTTCATCTGCATCCACTCTGAAACCATGAATCAAGGCAGTGAAGTTTGGGTGGTAAGGCACTGGACTGGAAAGCGATAAAAAAAAATACGGATTCCTTTGTGCTGAAATTTTGTTGGGCCGCAACGAAAAATCTTGGGGAACCCTTATCTTTCGTATGTTTTTTGATGGGTTACAGGAAATTAATGCTTGTAATTTTGCAGAGCAATTTATATATGTACTAGTTATGTTTAGCTGATCAATTGCGGCATCAGCCAAATATACTATGTCAACCGCAGGCTGGATTGCAGTCCTGCACCAGGGCTTCGTAACAGGAGTCTGTTTTTTTTCAAGATGGTTTCGCAAAGAAACCGCGTAGCAAGGAGTATCACGATGGCAGAAGGGACAGTAAAATGGTTTAATGATTCCAAAGGATTTGGCTTTATTGAACAAGAAAATGGATCAGACGTTTTTGTTCATCACTCAGCAATCAGGGCTGATGGGTTCAGGAGTCTGCAGGAAGGTCAGCGTGTAATTTTTGATGTTGTTGACGGTGCCAAAGGGCCTGCCGCAGAAAATGTTATTGCTCAGTAAATAAGCTGGAACTTCCTTTCGTTCTTTCGTTGTAACGAAGACACACGCCAAATCAGGGGTGCAAGTCTTGCATTCCTGATCTTTTTTGGGCATGCATGCTTTTGACGCTCTCTCCTTTTAACCCACCTTTTTTTGATCATACGAAAGAATATTTTTTCCTGAAAAAGAAAACCACCTCGTAATTTTCTTGTTTTTAATTATATTATCTTTTTGGTATCAGTCAGTTTCGGTAATGTTGTTCTTCTCATGAACAACATTTTGGGATATCTTGCTGTGTAAATATTACTCTTGACACAGTAATGATTCTTAATTACCTTGAGAAGATAATAATAATTAACAGCAGGTGATCCGATGAAAGATATCCTACGAATGACCCACCAGCGGGAATTGATTCTTGAAGAGCTTGGAAATTGTCACAATCATCCAACTGCTGATGCATTGTACGAGCGCATTAAGAAGAAATTACCACGTATCAGCTTGGCAACAGTGTATAGAAATCTTGAAATTCTGTCCGAGGCCGGAATGATCAGGAAGCTGGAGATCAGCGGGCGTCAGAAACGATTTGATAAAGAAATCGACCAGCATGACCACGTATTCTGCGTGCAATGCCGACGCGTTGATGATATAAAATTTGATCAGAGCCGATTGGCTTCTTTGGGAGAGGATCAGAGTCTGGGGTATGCAATTTCAGGGTGTCGTGTGGAGTTTTTTGGCATTTGCCCGAAATGCCAGGCAAAGAATGAGAAGGAAGAGGCAGAGAAAAAGACGGATGCTTGTAAAGGGGAATGCTCAAAGAAATCTTGTAAGAAGAGTTTGTTGAGTGAACGGCAGCGTGAGGTGCTTGAGGTATTAGCAAAGTCAGATGATGCCAGTGCAAATAAAGATATTGCTGCTGCAACCTCACTGGAGCCGAAACAGATCAGTTGTCAGTTGACGGCTCTGAAAAAGAAAGGGTTTGTAACAAGCCCGGTTCGTTGCAAGTATGAAATAACCAAAGCCGGGAAAGCAGCACTGTAACAGATAACACGTTCGTAAAAGGAGAAACTAAAATTATGACTGCATTGCAAGGTTCCAGGACAGAAAAAAATATTCTGACAGCATTTGCCGGGGAGTCTCAGGCGAGAAATCGCTATTCGTTTGCAGCAAAAGTAGCGAAAAAAGAAGGATTGGTTCAAATAGCCAATATTTTCGAGAGAACTGCTGAACAGGAGCGAGCGCATGCCAAGAGCCTGTTTAAATTGCTGGAAGGAGGTGAGGTTGAAGTACAGGCTTCCTTTCCAGCCGGAACCATTGGGACAACAATGGAAAATCTTGAGGCTGCTGCTGCCGGTGAAGAGCATGAATATATGGAGATGTATCCAGATTTTGCCAAGGTTGCTAAGGAGGAGGGATTTTCTGCTATTGCTGATACCTTTCTGGCCATAGCCAGAGCAGAGAAGCAGCATGCAAAACAGTACCGGACTTTTATCGCCAATCTGCAAGAAGGGAAAGTCTTTAAGCGTGATGAAACAGTGACATGGTATTGCATAAAGTGTGGATTTTTACAAGAGAGTACAGAGGCTCCGAAAAAATGTGCGGCCTGTTCCCATCCACAAAGTTATTTTGAGCTTCTTGCCGAAAATTGGTAGGGTTACCCCTGTCTTTAAAGAGACGAATGTATGCAGATGGATATATAGCACATAAAGGAGGGCGGTATAATGAGCAGATTAGTTACAAAACAGGCACCTGATTTTACAGCAACTGCGGTTATGGGTGATGGATCGTTTAAAGAAGATTTTAAACTGTCTGATTATCGCGGCAAATACGTTGTTCTTTTCTTTTATCCTCTTGATTTTACCTTTGTTTGTCCCTCAGAAATTATAGCTTTTGATAAGGTTTTGGCGCAGTTTCATGATAAGAATTGTGAAGTTATCGGCGTTTCTGTTGATTCTCAATTCAGTCACTGGGCCTGGAGAAATACTTCTGTGAATAACGGCGGTATCGGCGAAGTACAATTCCCCTTGGTTGCTGATCTGGATAAGACTATATCCCGTCAGTACGGAGTGTTACTGGATATGGGCGTTGCCCTGCGTGGGACCTTTCTGATTGATAAGGAAGGTGTTGTTCGCCATGCAGTTGTGAATGATCTGCCCCTTGGTCGTTCTGTTGATGAGGCCCTGCGTATGGTTGATGCCCTGATCTTTCACGAAACCCATGGTGATGTTTGTCCGGCCAACTGGAAAGAAGGGGAAGATGCCATGACGCCGACAGCTGAAGGTGTTGCTGAATATTTGAGCAAAAACGCCGGATGACTCCCTGATGAATCTATGTAATAAATCTCAAGACAGGGTGTTGACAGGTTTCAGCCCGCTGTATAGTGTGTAACCGAGAATTTTGCAGGACGGACAACGGGTCTGTCTGCAATTCCAGAGCAAACAGTAAAAACGGAGGATAATGATGACCAAGAAGAACGAAGTGTATAAATGCCCCTTATGCGGTAATATCGTTCAGGTACTGCATACCGGTGCCGGTGAATTGGTGTGTTGCGGTCAACCTATGGAGCTGTTAACGGAAAACACCGTTGATGCAGCTCAGGAAAAACATATCCCGGTCGTTGAAAAAACAGATAATGGTTATAAGGTTACTGTCGGTTCTGTTGCCCATCCTATGGAAGAAAAACATTGGATTGAGTGGATTGAGCTGGTAACAGATACTACTGTCTGTCGAGCGGATTTAAAGCCGGGAGATGCGCCGGAAGCTGTTTTCTGTACAGAAGCTGATACTGTGACTGCACGGGCTTACTGCAATCTGCACGGGCTATGGAAATCATAATCAGGGTATAAACCGGGTTGACCGAATCTTCGGTCAACTGCTTTTCAAGAAGTCAGAAGGATATAAATATGGATACATATATATGTGAAGTCTGCGGGTATGAATACGACCCGGCAACGGGTGACCCTGACAATGATGTCCCTGCAGGGACAGCATGGGACAAGGTTCCAGAAGATTGGCTTTGTCCTGTTTGCGGTGCTGGTAAGGAAGCTTTTGAAGTAGCCTGATCCCTTTTTTCTTGTATCTTAGTATTGATAGCAGAAATAGCTTGGGTAGCTGTTGCTGCCCAAGCGGTTTGTTCTTTCAACGGAGATTGACAATTAAAAAGTGAAACTGTCACGGCGTCAATTTATTAAAAAATTAGGCGTTGGTGCCGGGTTAACGCTTCTCGGCAGTTATCCCTTTTTCATTGAAGGCAAGATTCTCCAGGTAAATGAATATAACATTCCGGTAAAAGGTTTACCCACTCATTTTAACGGGTTCCGAATAGCGCATATAACCGATGTTCATTATGGCCCTCTCGTCAGCAGAGCATTTGTACAAAAGGTTGTCAGGTTGGCAAATGATTGTGCCCCTGATGTTACGGTGTGTACCGGTGATTATGTACATGAAAGGAACGGAACCGGACAAATTGATATTGTCTGGCCTCTACTTGCAGAGCTGAAAGCAAAATATGGAGTTTTTTCAGTCTTGGGAAATCACGATCACTGGGCTGATTTTGATCGATCAGAATATTGGCTGAACGAAACAGGGCAGAATTTACGGCATCAATCTGTGAAGATTGTCAAAGGCGACCAGGAAATATGGCTTGGCGGTTCTGGAGATTTTTATGAAGACACTTTGCGGATTGATAATGCTTTCAGCGGGATTTCCGAGGATAAATGTAAAATATTGCTGACGCATAATCCGGATGCCGTCGATCAGTATTATACAACAAAAATTAATTTGGCAATCGCTGGCCATACTCATGGCGGCCAAGTGAATATACCGTTTGTCGGCCCTCCAATCTTGCCGGTACATAATAAGATGTACTCAAGCGGCTATATAACAACCCGGAAAACAAATATATTTATAAGCAGGGGGATCGGGTGGGCAATTCTACCTGTACGGTTTAATTGTTTTCCTGAAGTGGCAATACTCCATTTAACCGATGTGTAACTATCTGATATTCACTAAATAAGTGCATTTGGTTGATCTGCCTTACATAACGTGCCAGCTTTCCAGCAAGAAAAGAGGAAAGAATGCTTCAAAAAACAATTACACCTGATATTTACAGTAAACTCGGTGAAATCGGGTTTGATAAAGATGAGATAAATATCATTCAGATAGTCCATGAATTAAAAAGCAGGAGCTATTCAATTGATATAAAAAAATTGATTCACCAAGTTGCTTTTGAGAACCTGTCAAAAGGGATAGTTGAAACATTTGAAAAAAATCAATGGAGCGAAGAAGATTTTTCTGAAATCGTTGAGCGTATCAGGAATGAGAAGAAAAATACTATAATATATTGAAAGATATAGAATTTACAAAAGTCAAAGTGATCAGGGCGAAGCATTTATTGGAAAAATTGTCACCGTCATAAAAACAGGTAGCGCAGTACCATCATTTTAATTGCCTTGCTCAGCATTGAATTTTTTCGATCCGCCCCTTGCATCAAGTTCCTTATACAATCTTACAACTCTGTCATCAAACCTTCATAGAGCCTGCGTTTGAAAAATGGCTAAAAATAACATGCAACAGGAGAATTGACTCGTGAATCCTATTGAACTGACAAAAAACGTCTACTGGGTCGGTGCCATTGATTGGATGACCAGAGATTTTCACGGT
The DNA here is from genome assembly GCA_011389815.1 of Desulfobulbaceae bacterium. Taxonomy (GTDB): domain Bacteria; phylum Desulfobacterota; class Desulfobulbia; order Desulfobulbales; family Desulfobulbaceae; genus Electrothrix. The sequence continues at coordinate 16,087 of JAABTP010000059.1, forward strand.
TATTCCACTGAACGTGGTACGACCTATAATGCCTACCTGATTATTGATGAAAAGGTTACGCTGATTGACACGGTAAAAGAAGGGTACCGCCGTGAATTGATGCATCGTATCCGTAATATTATTGACCCGAAAAAGATTGATTATATGGTGGTCAATCATGTGGAAATGGACCATTCAGGAGTACTGCCTGAAGTGATTCGGGAGATTGAGCCGGAAAAGGTTATTTGTTCCAAAATGGGCCATAAGGCCCTGATGAAGCATTTTCACGAGGCAGATTGGCCCTACCATGTTGTCACCCCTGGTGAAGAGTTGAGTGTGGGTGAGAAGACCCTGAGCTTTGTGGAGACCCGGATGCTGCACTGGCCGGACTCTATGTTTACGTACCTGAAAGAAGATCAAATCCTCTTTTCCAGTGATGCCTTTGGTGAACATCTCGCAACCAGTGAGCGTTTTGACGATGAAGTGAATCAGGATGTCCTCATGTATGAGGCAACCAAGTACTATGCCAATATTCTGACCCTGTACTCACCTCTTGTGAAAAAACTTATCAAACAGGTCGAGGAGATGCACCTGCCCATTAAGATGATTGCTCCGGATCATGGGGTGGTCTGGCGAAAAAATCCAGGAAAAATTCTGGATGCCTACTCTCGCTGGTGCGTAAATGAAGGCAACGGCAAGGCCCTGGTTATTTATGACAGTATGTGGCATTCCACTGAAATGATGGCGAAATCTATTGCTTCAGGGCTTCTGGAGAAAGGAATACATTATAAGCTGATCAATCTTCAGGTGAATCATCGCAGTAATGTTATGTGTGATGTGCTTGAAGCCAGTGCAATTATTCTTGGATGCCCAACCCTGAATAATGGTATGTTGCCGAGAATGGCTGGTTTCCTTATGTATATGCGGGGCCTGCGGCCAACCAATAAGATAGGGGCTGCTTTTGGCTCTTTTGGCTGGTCAGGTGAGGCCGTCAAGCTGATGAATACAGCCATGAAGGAAATGAATTTTACCTTAGCACATAAGGGTCTCAAGGTGCAGTATGTACCTGAGCATGGTCACTTGAAAGAATGCGTAGAACTCGGTCATACAGTGGGGCAGGCCTTGATTGATAGTCAGGAAGGGAAAGAGGTGGAATCTGTTATTTGATCGCCTGCCTCTTTGTCTTTTTTGTTCTCCCGGCCTGTTGAGCCGGGATGCATCCTATTTTTAGTGTATTGTTCACCATAACACAGGAGAAAACACATGAAGATCACAATAGATAAAAATGTTGTTGAGTGTACGATGGAAAATCCCCAGGAGACTGCTGACATGGAGGTGCTTTGGCGTCTGTTGGTCGACTGTGTGGCGGATAATAAACGGATGGAACCCATTGGTGAATATATTCCAGCCAAGAGCAATGTAGCCCGCTTCGTTATTGAGGGTGTGTCAGCAAAGACCGTGTATACTGACGATCAGGTCCAGGAGGAATGTACGGTTGTCTGTCGGATCTGTAATAAGTATTCCCATCTCAAACCAGGTGATTCCGTACCGGTTTGTTGTGGTAAGCCGATGGAAGATGTGGATTAACAGGGTATCATATCTCCATTCGGTACGGTAGGGGCGAATCTTGTATTCGCCCTTGGGGCAGACAACAAGGGTGATCACAAGGATCGCCCCCTACAACAGCCAGTATGATATTATAAGGTCAAACGTCCATCTCCATCGCCATCCCCTGCTGCAGCCTCCTGTTCCTCCAGCACCCGTTGAAAAATAGCTGCGGCCATTTCATTGTATTTTTTAACGTCATCCATCTTTCGTTGCCGTTCACAGAGCTTTGCCAGTTCCTGATAGATGCTGCCCACTGCCGGATGATCCTTGCCCCGTAATTTTTGGGTCACAGCCAAGGCCTGTTTATAATATTTTTCTGATTCATCGTACTTACCGCAGATCCGGTATGCTTCACCGACGTTATTACAGATGATGATAATACCTGCCAAATCCGGAGCAGGAGAGTTCTTTTTTATTTTTAAGAGCTGCTCAAATAAGGGGATAGCATCTGCTTCACCTTCCAGCTCCATATGCAGACGGGCCAATTTATCCAATACATCCGCCAGAAGAATAGGATCGCCACTTTTTTTGATGATGGTCAGGGCTTTTTTGTAGGGTTCTTCAGCCTCTTCATATTTGCCTTGGCTTTCGTTGAGAAGGCCGATCTGGTACCAGCTGATTCCCATTTCAAGGTGATCCTTGCCCACCAGCTTTTCCAGGCTTGCCATAGCCTTTTTATAATAGGCATCAGCCTGTTTATGCTGCCCAAAGAGTGCTGCACTGTAGGCCACTTCCCGACGGGTTACAGCCAGTTCCACAGAATCTTTTTTTTGGCGGACCAGGAGTTTTTCCAGGGCCATAAAGCGCATTAATGCTTTCTTATGTTGGTACATCTTGCGAGCCAGCAGGCCTGCTGCCCGGAGATAATGGGGATTGCCCTTGTCCAGTTCAACGGCCTTGTCAAAGCGGACCATTGCCCGTGGAAAGTCCATTCGGCATTCTGCCAGTCGACCACTGTGAAAAGCAGCAAAGGCCCCACCTTTTCCTCCTTTGCCAATGACCTTATCCAGTACCTGTTCCGCTTCCAGAGTACTGTCCTTGGTGCATACGCTTGTTGCAGCCCGATTGTAAAGCGTTTCTCCCAGCATTTTTTGCATTTTATCCAGAGCTGTCAAGGCTCCCTTGCGGCAGCTGACTTCGTGCTGATAGCCCTGTTTAATAAAGGTCAGGGCTTCGGTCAGGCTGACAACCACCAGCTGGAGTCGTTCCCGCTTGCTTTCTTCTTGGTTTTCCATGGCAGCAGTTACTGCCTGAAGGAATTTCTTTTTTTGGTTCACCAATCGCTGGGTGTAGGTCTTAGGCGACAATGCTACAGTATGTTTTGACACGGTGTGAACTCCTCCTTAACTCCGGTAGCAGTTCCAATCCATTATGCTGTTATGGCTGTCTGCTGGAATCTGGCTTTTTAAACGTATTATCTGGGAAAATCTCAATATTAAAGGTATAGCAGACCTCCTGATCAAGAACAAGAGAATCTTTTTCTGTTGACGCATTCTCCAGCACAGGCTAATCATGGAGACTATTAGGATATTGTACAAGAAAACAGAGAATATGCCAATTACCATGCCTGTAAAAAATACTGCACTATCACCGTATACCCTTTTTCATCAATCAAGTGAATGTCCGGCCCGTTGTGGTCAGGTCAAGACCCTGCACGGAACCTTTGAAACCCCGGTCTTTATGCCAGTCGGGACCTTGGGCACAGTAAAGGCGGTGACTCCAGAGGATCTGCACGAACTGGGTGCCCAAATTATCCTGGGCAACACCTATCATCTCTTTATCCGTCCTGGTCATGAACTGGTTCGTCGCTCTGGTGGTCTGCATGATTTCATGCATTGGGATAAGCCCATTCTGACGGATTCTGGTGGCTTTCAGATCTTCAGCCTCAAGGAGTTGGCTCAAATTACCGAAGAGGGCGCCACCTTCCGATCCCATATGGACGGGGCCAAACTTTTTCTCAGCCCGGAAAAAGTGGTTGAAGTCCAGGAGGCCCTGGGAGCAGATATCATGATGGTTCTGGATACCTGTATTCCCTATCCTGCCACTCTGGATGAGGCGCAAAAGGCCACAGCTCTGACCGCCCGCTGGGCCAAACGCTGTCGGGAAGCCCAGAAGGACACAGGTCAGTTGCTCTTTGGTATCCTGCAAGGGGGAATGTACCCGGAGCTGCGCAAACCAGCAGCAGAAGAGTTGATTGAGATCGGCTTTGACGGCTATGCAATGGGTGGTCTCTCCGTGGGTGAGCCGAAAGAGTTGATGCATGAAATGCTGGACGCCTCGGTCCATCTTCTGCCGGACAGCCATCCCAAATACCTCATGGGGGTAGGGACGCCAGAGGACCTGGTGGAAGGGGTCTATCGGGGCGTGGATATGTTTGATTGTGTCATGCCCACCCGTAATGCCCGCAATGGAATGCTCTTTACTTCACAGGGAAGAGTTGTTATAAAAAATAGTCGATACCGGGAAGATCAGTGGCCTCTGGATGAGCAATGTACTTGTTATACCTGCCGCCATTATTCCCGTGCCTATCTGCGTCATCTTTTTCAATGCCGGGAGATCCTGGCCTATCAGTTGAACAGTATCCATAACCTGCATTATTACTGCACGTTGATGGCTGATATGCGGCAAGCAATTATGGAAGATCGCTTTGTCGAGTTTCGGCGCAATTTTTATGCACAGCGGGAAAACCCGCTTTAACCACGAGAAAAATTATTTTTTGGAGGATTTATTTCCATGATTGGAGTCGCTTACGCACAGGGAGCCGCCGCTGCACCGCCTGGTGGTGGATTTGCTCAGTTTGTTCCGCTCATTCTGATTTTTATTGTTTTTTACTTCCTGCTCATCCGTCCCCAGCAGAAAAAGGCCAAGGAGCAACAGGACTTTCTGGCTAACCTGAAAAAAGGGGATAAGGTGATGACCGGAGGTGGTGTTCACGGCAAGATCACCGGTCTGACTGACAGTGCTGTGACTCTGGAGATCTCTGAAGGAGTCAGGATTAAAGTCCATCGCGGCTATATCCTTGCTATCCCCCCGGTGGAAGACAAGCAGGCAGCCCCGGCCAAGAAGGGGTGAGGCATTAATGGGTGTTGATGCCTCTTCATAGGTTATGAAGAAGAAAAAGGCCGCAGCTTCTGTGATGATGCAGGACTGCGGTTTTTTTATCCTGCGTTACTGAAGGATGTAATCTCTCTGATTGTCCTTCTTATTTAAACGTAAAATGTTCAGGTTAAGAGTTATGAAAATTTTTTTTTTGTTCACCCTGTTGTTCTGTATCCCTGGTGTGTTTTCTGTCCAGGCAAGACAACCCGATGTTATTGATAATATTACTGTCAATAATAACCTTAGTACCGTTACTTCTATTGACCCCGTAAATCCCCCTGACCCTGTAAATCCCTTTGCCATGAACACCGGGGATGTGGAGTTTGATCAATTTCTCTTTCATTTGGAGACTGCGGTGAGTCCCCGGACCGACGTTTATATCGAAGATCTTCATACAGTGTTCAGTGTTCCAGTGAGAAAGATTAATCAATTGATCCGTACGCAAAATATGTCGCCAGCAGATGTCCTGCTTGTCCTTCAACTGGCAAGGATGAATGGAGTACCTCTGAGAAAGATTCTTAACCATTATAAGCAACATCGTCCCCAGGGTTGGCAGGCTATTTTTCGTTCTTTTGATATTTATCCTGGGTCTCGGTTTTTTATCATCCTGCAGCAGGAGATGCCCACAGTTGTTATTCGCTACGTTGAGCAATGGTCTAAGGGGCCAAAAAAGTGGAAGGGGTCTAAAAAGAAAAAAGGATCGAAAAAGAAAGGTTCAAAGAGAAAGGGGTCAAAGGAAAAGGGATCAAAGGGAAGCAGATAATCCTGGTGTTTGGGAAATTATGTTCTCATGCGACGATTTTTTTATGACTCCAGTATGCAGGAGAGTGCCGGGCAGATCCTGATTACTGGCCCGGAGGCCCATCACATCAGAAATGTTCTGCGGATGCAGCCTGGCGATTGCGCAGAACTTTTTGATGGCAAAGGGGCTATTATTACAGGTGAGATCGGTCGGGTCAGCGCCAAAGAGGTGGTCTTTGAGGTGCTGTCCCGGACCGATGCAGCGGATGCCGGGGTGCCTCTGACCTTGGCCCAGGCCGTGATCAAGGGGAAGAAGATGGATCTGGTGATCCAGAAGGCAACGGAATTGGGGGTGGATACCTTTGTGCCGGTGCTTACCCGCTATTGCGAAAATTCGGGTCGGGCTGGCAAGCAGCTTGAGCGCTGGCAACGGATCATGCTGGAGGCTTGTAAGCAATGCCGGAGGCCGATTCCTATGCAGATCTGTGCGCCTACGAAATTACAGGACCTTTCCTTTCCAGAAGGGGGGCATACAATTATGCCCTGGGAGAACGAGACGGGTATGCCTTTTTCCGCTCTTGAGCTGGATGATGGTCAGCCGGTGCTGGTGCTGATTGGGCCAGAAGGTGGCTTTCATCCATCTGAGGTTGCTTATGCGGAGGAAGTTGGGTTCAGGACGATTTCGCTTGGGCCGCGTATTCTGCGGGCGGAGACTGCTGCCTTGGCTGCTGTGGTGTTGGCGCAGCAGGGGATGGGGAATTTGTGATTACTAACTTGCTATCTTGTTGTATATATCACCTTTTTCTTAGAGAGATATGATCTGAAGTGGAGAATATGGTAAAAAGGATAAGCCCTCTAAAAATATTTGAGCAAGCAACCTATGGGAAAAGCTATTCCACTCACCGGTATTGCTGTGAGTCAGATTTGATTCCTGAGCCTTTCCATAAAAAAGAAAAAGATTTCGTCTTCGATAAGTATGGTGAGACTGAGAGGCATAAGAAGTCGATTGACCTGCGGAGGTCTCTTGAGACAGTCTCTAAGTTGAAAGTTCCCTTATTTTCTTTTTTTCTTGATGGTTCCCGTCGAGTCTACAAGTTAGACGATATCGAATATAATAATCGAGTTTATCCAATATTTCTTGGTCAAATCGGTGCATCTTGTTGTCGGCGTAACCTTGAAGGATATATCAAGAATTTTCGTACTAATAATAGACTGATACTTGCTGTTCCTGCGATTGCTGACCCGGATGGCGGTCATAAAAGTAAATTTTTCGAAAAATTATGTGAAAAAATAAATGCCGAGTCCTCATTAAAACCTCTTAACCTTTCTCCTCTCCATAAAATTATTTCTTACCGTGACTCGAAAAACAGCGATTATGCTGATCTGGCTATATCAAAATTACATGATGAAATGCTGGATATGGAAAAGGAGTTTGTAAACTGGCTGGTGAAAGAAGAACGGGTTTTAAAACCTGGCAACATGCTGATTAAAGATGGATCGCTTGAATATAAAAATATCAAGCGGGGATCATTCAAGGATATTTCGCAGTTGAAAAGTAACTATAATTGTGTAGTTGGTGTTTCCACAGGCCCCTGACAGCCTTTCTGTAAAATGGACATAAGGCGCAATAACCCGACAGCCCTCAGGTTGGAGGCTCTCTC
>JAABTP010000060.1 GCA_011389815.1 Desulfobulbaceae bacterium
CAATCCATCGCTAATCAAGTAGCCGTTCTTGGGCGAGTTAATACGCCAGAAGAGGTGCTTTAATGGCGATGGTATTGTATAAATATATAAAGTTCTCATTTTTCATACTAGGCTGGGGATTTCTGACATTATTGGCAATGATCCAATATTGGTATGCCATAGTATTATTTAATGAAGGAATATCAGAGTATTTGTTTGATGATTACCTAATTGATATATCTTCCGCAATATTTTTTTATTTACTATCCAGAATAATATTACCAGACTTTTCATCATGCAGTGTATCAAATGCAATTGATTCTGCAAGGGAGAAGGGAGCTGAAAAGTACGATTTGGATTGTTATTTTTATCGAAACATACTTTTTATGTATGGATTAGCTGCCATTTTAATTTTACTTAGCGATATCAATGATAGATTTTACACAACTTGGCATGAGGATACGGAAATATATAGGTCCTCATTTCGTTTAGGGTTCCTAACAATCGTGTGTATAGGATGGATAGCATCTTTTTTTGAAAAAAAATATCCAAATAAAACTCAAAAAGACTTAACCTATCATCAAAGAAAATTTGTTGGAATAGGTTATATCGTAAACATGTTGATGTGGATTATTTTCTTAATATTTTTTGTAACTTTTATTGTTGCATTTTTTTATTGATTTAATCACTCATTAGCCATGTAGGTCTGCTTGAGTGAAGCGAAAGCGGACAAGGAGAGAACCATCAGAGCATTGACGGCTTTTGTTTGCCGCTTACATCACTCCAAAGTCAATCGGAATTGACCCGATGTCAATTTGAATCAACACGATTCACACTTCAATCACCCCGATTCCAATTTAAATCGATCCATTTTAAACTTAGATCGGGTCAATTTAAACTTCAATCGAGGCGATTTAAATGTAAATCAGGCCAATTTAAGTTTAAATCAGGTTGATTCACACTTCAATCAGGGCAATTTAAATTGAAATCGAACCGATTCAAATGTACATCAGGCCGATTGAAGCGTAAAATATGTTGATTTAAATTTGAATCGGGATGATTTCAGCGCGATTTGCACCGAAAAAGTTGTATAGCAGAGAACGCTTCCACTCATTAACCATTTTAAAATAAAAAGAAATGTCTATAATTCATCTAATCGTCTTCCTGCTGCAATTTTTCCTCTTTGTCCCGCTCTTTTTCATTCTTTTTATCAAGGCCCCCAAAGAGAATAAAAATAAGAAAGTCTTCTTAGTGGTAGCACTCATCTCCATCTGCTACGCGTCTGTTGATGCGTATTTTCACAGATATCTGATCGCCAGTGATTTTTACTATGCTCAGGGGGATTGGAAGAAAAGTGGGGAGATTGCTGAAAAAGGATTTCAGTATGTTGAAGATAAATCTGAGTTCTCTAAGTTTGTTTATGGCCAGTTTAGCCTGTATCGCAAGATGAAACGGGCTGAAGAAAAGGAAGAAACTCCTGAGCAGAATACGCCTGCCAGTAATGAAGAAGCTGCTATGACGCAAGCTACCAGCCCTACACAACTGTAGGAAGAATTTGTTCATTTGAGGTCCACCGTGTCGCACGACATCCTGATACAACTTACCGGAATTTTTATTCTGGGCATTATTGCCCAATGGACAGCATGGAAGCTGCACCTGCCATCTATCCTGTTCCTGCTGATCGCAGGCCTGATCGTTGGGCCTGGTCTTGGTCTGTTACATCCTGACGAGCTCTTTGGCGACCTGCTCTTTCCTATGGTCTCTCTTGCTGTTGCAGTGATTCTCTACGAAGGCGGTATGAATTTGCGCTTTCGGGAGCTGCGTAAGCAAAAAATCCAGGGCGTATTATTCCAGATACTGACTCTTGCCGTGCTGTTTTCCCTGGTGCTCGGCACAGTTGGTGCCCACTATATTATCGGCTTTCCCTGGCCGGTGGCTGCCTTGTTAGCGGCAATCCTTGTGGTGACCGGGCCAACGGTTATCGGGCCTATGTTGCGGCATCTTCGTTTACGCGGTCGAGTCAGTTCGCTCCTGAAATGGGAAGGCATTGTTGTTGACCCCTTGGGCGCAACTCTGGCGGTTTTGGTCTTTACCGTGGTGAGACAAAATAACCTTCGTGATGGTCTGACTGAGGCGCTCATTGATTTTTGGGTTACTTTTGCCGTTGGGGTGTTATTCGGCGTTATTGCTGCTGCGGTGTTGATCGTGGTGCTGCGAAAATTCTGGTTGCCCGATGCGTTACACAATCCCGTATCCCTGATGTTGATGTTTGCCTCATTTGCAGCAGCCAATGTTATGCAGGATGAGGCTGGCCTGCTGGCGGTTACAGTTATGGGGATCACCCTTGCCAATCAGAAGTGGGTTTCCATCCGCCACGTTATTGAGTTTAAGGAAACCCTGACCACCTTGCTGATTTCCTGCCTTTTTGTGGTTCTTGCAGCGCGTCTCCAGCCGGAAGATATCAAGGGGCTTGGTTGGGACAGCTTCCTCTTTGTTGCGTTTATGATTTTGCTGGTGCGCCCGCTTTCTATTTTGGCAGGCACAGTTGGTTCATCATTGCCCTGTCGGGAACGGCTGTTTATGGCCTGGATGGCACCACGCGGTATTGTGGCAGCAGCTGTTGCTTCCGTGTTTGCACTGGAGCTTGCAGCCAAAGGATATCCCCAGGCACTTGAACTTGTTCCAGTCACCTTCCTGATGGTTTTTGCCACCGTGTTGATTTATGGCCTTTCTGCTGTTCCGCTGTCACGAAAATTTGGTCTGTCTCGGGCCAATCCCCAGGGGATTCTTTTTGTCGGTGCCCATAAAGGGGCAAGGGCCATGGCTCAGGCCATCATGAATAAAGGATTTTCTGTTGTGTTGATTGATACGGATCGGGAGAATGTTGCCCTTTCCCGGATGGCGGGTATGCCTGCTATCTATGGAAACGCTTTGGCGAAAAAGACCCGCGAGGAAATTGATTACGGCGGTTTGGGTCGGATGCTCGCGATGACAGCCAATGATGCGGTCAATGCCTTGACCTGCTCCCATTTTCTGGAAGATTTTGGTCGGCAGGAAGTCTATCAGTTGTCCTTTCCGCCTGTGGAGCAGGATAGCCGCCATGAAGTTATTCCGCAGGAACAGCATGGCCGTCTGCTTTTTGGTAAGGGACTGGATTATTTTCGGCTCAACGATGTCTTTGGCAATGATCCGAAAATCAAATTGACTGAGTTGACCAAGGAGTTTGATTATCAGGCCTTCAGGGCCGAGTACGGTGAAACCGCAATTGTATTGTTCGTTCTCAAACCGAATCGTTCCATTGAAGTCTGCACCGTTGATAGTCCGGCAGATCCGGTTGCCGGGGACGTGCTGATCAGTATTATTCAGCAGCCGCAGCAAGGTTTGGTGCCGATGCAGCACTTGGAAGAAGAGCAGGTTGCACTTTGAATCCATTGAATATTATTTTGGTTGCTCAATTATGCTTGAATTGAAGGCAGGCATGAAGGCTGTGGTGGTTGGTCTGGGGAAATCCGGGCTGGCAGCAGTCCGGTATCTACATCAACAGGGGCTGGAAGTTGCGGTTTCTGAGTTCCGGGAGACGGTCCCGGAGGAAGAGCGGGTTGCGCTGGAGCAATGCGGTATAGATTCAGGTACAGGAATGGAGACAGGCGGCCATACAGCTGCCTTTTTTGCCGATGCAGATTTGATCGTGCCCAGTCCTGGTGTGCCAACGGATTTGCCGGTGCTGGCTGCCGCCCGAAATCGAGGCGTACCAGTGGTCGGTGAATTGGCCTTGGCCGCCGGACGCATCCAGGTACCAGTGATTGCAGTGACCGGGTCGAACGGCAAGACCACCGTGACCAGTTTGATCGGTCATCTGCTCTGGAGTTCCGGGAAAAAGGTCTTTGTTGGGGGTAATATCGGCACACCGATTCTGGAATATCTGCTGGAGCCAGGAGATGCTGAAGTCGTGGTGCTGGAGCTGTCCAGTTTTCAACTGGAAGCGGCTGGGGATTTTCGACCAGATATAGGTTTGCTGCTTAATCTTTCCCCAGATCATATTGATCGCCACGGCAGCTTTGAGGAGTACGTTGCTGCTAAGATGCAGCTGTTTGCTCGTCAAGGCAGGGGGGATACAGCGATTATCGGGACGGACGATGTTCTGCTTGCAGCTGCACCACCCACGGCTGGTGAAAAATTATATAGCTTTGGTACTCAACCCGGTTGTCGCGCCAGGGTGGAAGGAACAGCAGTGCGCGTGGAACCGGAGTTTGGCCGGGAAGGTACGGGGGCGTTGTACGAGCTTGCAGAGACGCGGCTGCATTCCAGGGTGAACCTGTATAATGCCGCTGCGGCCATCCTTGCGGTTCAGGCATTTGGTTGCAACGAGCAGGAGATTAAAGCCGGACTGGCCGATTATCAACCACCCAAGCATCGTATGACCCCGGTAGGTGAGATAAACGGAGTTCGCTTTATCAACGATTCCAAGGCTACCAATGTGGGGGCCGTGGTTGCGGCCCTGGCAGGCTTTGGGATGGGTGCTGATAAGGAAGTCGTCCTGATTGCTGGTGGAAGGAATAAAGGGGGTGATTTTGCTGCTTTAGTTCCGGCATTCCGGCAGTATGCCAAACATGTTGTGCTGATTGGTGAGTCTGCGTCGGATCTGGCTGCGGTTGCCGATGAGGCCGGTGTTGGGTATCAGTTTGCCGGAGATATGGAAGAGGCGGTTGCAAGGGCCTTTGCTGCTGCATCGCCCGGCGATACCGTGCTGCTGGCCCCGGCCTGCGCCAGCTTTGATATGTTCAGGAATTATGAGCATCGGGGAGAGGAGTTTGGGCGGTGTGTTGATAGTTTCCAAGGAAAATCCCAATGACATGGTTTCAGGATTTAACCGGCTTTCCTGAGAAAGCCCCGGACCAGGTACGCAGCAATCTCTCGCTTAAGGGTTCAACGTTGACTTCCAAAGCCAATGGACGGGAATTAATCTGTGGCTGCTTGGAAACACCTACTTTGGCTGAATTAAGAAAACGCCTTTCGTCCGTAAAACGTGGAACCCGCAAAATAACAATACGCGAACTTGTCGCTGATACGCAGGTATTGCATGTAGATCCAGCAAACGCGGGAGCATTATTTCAGGTAGCTTCCCAGTTTAATCTACTGGAAATGGTGTCACCAAAGGTTACGCCAGAGCAGGGAGTGGGTATTTATGAAAGGGATTTCACCCAAGGGCCTGCATGTGCTATTGCCGCCGGTGCCGGGACGATTTACCGCAATTATTTTGCGCCAGTAAACGGGAGGATCGGGCAAACAGCGGAGAATCAAATTGACTGCCTTGAGGATATAGGAAAAGCCTTGGGCAATACTGATGGCCGCCTTTGGCAAATGCGCAATGGCTATGCTCTGCCATCACGGGACGGATTGGTTGAAATTTTCAATCGACTTCAGTTGCTTGGTGAGGACGAACGTGATGAACTTCGTAAACTGTTGCGTATCGGGATTCAATGGAATACCCAAGTAACTCTCAATACTTCATCATACTTGGTTTCACAGGCCTATTGTTCTGCATTGCCAGTTGCGTACTCAGCATTTTCTGTTGATTTGTGGCAGCCTTTTGCTCAACTGGTTTTGGAGGCATCTTATGAAGCAACGATTTGTGCTGCAATCCTGAATCGTGAAAGCACGGGAAATAATGATGTGTATCTTACCCTGATCGGTGGCGGAGCATTTGGAAATGAAACTGACTGGATCATTGAGGCCATACAACGGGTACTAACCCTGTACGCAGATTACGCTATCAACGTCATAATGGTGAGCTATGGCCGCTCAAAATCTCATGTTCGCCAGCTTGTGTCGGAATTTTCATGATGATCGACAAGTCTTTTGGCCTTGGTACAGACATCGTAAACATCAAAATGATAATTACTTGATAATGATTTGATTTTATATACGATTAATAGAATTTGGACATTTTGTCTTGTAGCAAGTGTCCAAATTTAGTGATTTTGCTATAATATTAAATTGTTATAAACAATGTCCAGTTTTAGCGTTTACGATGTCTGTGGTATGGTGTTGATCAATATAATTATCGCAGCAAAAAAAAATGAAACATGGCACAGCCCTTAAACCAATTAACTGTTAAATCCTTTGACGAGGATATATCAGGTAAATCTGACATCTCATAACAATATGAAAAAATTATTCTTTATTGGCAGTCTCTTGGTAGCGTTTGGCTTCACAGGATTTACTCCCTTCACCCTGCTCACAAAATCTGGAAATGAAATAACCAACTCAGCTTTAGCAAGTGATCTCTTGTCAGCTGCTTTTAAAAATCACCAAAGCGATGTCCAGGTTCAAGGGAAAGGGCGTGTCGTCAAGATTTTGCCTGATGATACAAAAGGAAGCAAACACCAACGATTTATTTTGAAAATGGCATCCGGGCAGACCGTACTTGTGGCGCATAATATTGACTTGGCTGATCGTGTGGCTGGTTTACGAGTCGGTGATACTGTCGCATTCTACGGTGAGTATGAATGGAACGCCAAGGGCGGTGTTCTGCACAGGACTCACCATGATCCTCATGGTAGGCATATCAATGGTTGGTTGAAACATAAGGGTGTTACGTATCAATAACCGCCATCGGACATCTTTCATTCAGAGTAGGGACGAGAGTATGTATTGCGCCGGAATAAGGTCAAAAGAATGAAAGAGATATGTCATTGAACAACCCATTTATAAGATATGAAACATGGTACAGCCCTTAAATCAATTAACCATTAAAGGCTTTAAGTCGATCCAAAACCTTGAAGACTTTCCCCTTGCAAACCTCAACGTCCTCATTGGCGGCAACGGAGCAGGGAAGAGTAACTTTATTGATTTTTTTCGGATGCTACGGGCCATGATGGAACTGCCTTTGCCCGGTCTTGCCAGCGCAAGCTTGAAGACCTATATCGCAATTGGCGGTGGCAGTGATGATTTTCTATTTAACGGGCCAAAAATAACTGAGCAAATTGAGGTAGAAACCATATTCGGGCATAACGGTTATCGCTTTAAGCTGACTCCTACTGCTGATGAGGCCTTTATTCTCGTTGATGAGGCACAATGCACTGACCGCATCCCTTCTCAATGGAGAGACATGGGAAGCGGTCATGTTAAACCGGAGATCCTGAAAGAGAAGAACAGCGCAGTGTACGAGACCATCTCTTCCTGGCAGATATATCATTTTCATGATACCGGCAAGACCGCTCCAATGCGCCGATTTGAGACGATTTATGATAATAACTATTTAAGATTTGATGCCTCGAATATCGCACCTTTTTTGTTGTATTTGCAGGATGATGAAGAGGTGGTTTATAGTCAAATTGTCGATACGATTCGTTTGGTGGCCCCGTTTTTTGATAATTTTGTTTTGAAGCCGAATAGCAATGAAAAGGTTCGACTTCTTTGGCATCAAAAGGGATCTGATTACCCGTTAAAACCGCACCACCTCTCCGATGGGACGCTTCGGTTTATCTGTTTAACAACAGCCTTATTACAGCCAGATCCCCCGGCAACTATGATTATTGATGAGCCGGAATTAGGACTTCATCCTTATGCAATTGATATTCTTGCCGAACTGATTTTAGCCGCATCTCAAAAAGTACAGCTCATTATCTCAACCCAATCGTCAGCTCTGGTTGATTGCTTTGAGGCAAACGATATCATTACGGTGAATCGGCAGAACGGTGCCTCTGTCTTTTGTAGATTGGACGAGAAAAGTCTGGCAACCTGGCTTGAAGACTATTCTTTGGGCGAGCTTTGGCAGAAGAATATTGTCAGCGGCGGTCCTGATTATGAAGGGAATTGAAATCTATATCGTTGTTGAGGGGCAAACTGAACAGACTTTTGTTCGGGATGTTTTGGCACCAGAGATGGCCTGTGTTGGTCTCTATCTGCATCCTGTACTGATCGGGAAGCCGGGTCATAAAGGCGGTGATATCCGTTTTAGCCGGGCAAAGAAGGATATTGGCAATCTTTTGAAACAGCGTCAGGAAACCTTTGTTTCAACCATGTTTGATTATTTCAGGATTGATGCTGGTTGGCCTGGAAAATCTGAAGCAGATTGCAAAGTTCAGAAAGGGAGAAGGCTAACGGCGGCGGAAAAAGCTGAGATCCTTGAAGACGCGACTCGTAACGAGATTATCCATGTTTTTCCCGAATATAATTCAGAACGACGATTTGTTCCGTATATTGAAATGCATGAGTTTGAGGCCTTACTTTTTAGCGATGTGAATATCCTTGCAGAAAAGTCTGGTGTGAATCCTGACGCATTAACCAATATTATTGAGCAATATAGTCATCCTGAAGAAATAAATGATGATCCGGAAAAATCTCCAAGCAAGCGGTTAGAATTTCTTATTGGAGGATACCGGAAGGTTGCTATGGGTAAGGCTGTTGCAGCGTCTATCGGTATTCCAGACATCCGTCGGCAATGTCCCCATTTTGATCAATGGTTAACTCGGCTTGAAGGTTTGAGGAGATGATGATAAGAGCGGGGAACAGAGTATGCCATACGGAAGATTTGAAAGTATAAATATTTACGTGCAATGGAGGAGGAAAAATGAAAAAAGAGAGATTAAATCAGATTATTATCCTGTTATTTATTGCTGTCACTGCCGTTACAATGGTGACTCCATCACCTCTTCATGCGCGAATGAAATATAAAGGGGTGAATTTAGCTGGAGCCGAATTCGGCGTATGGGACGATAATGTCAATCTTCCAGGAGTCTACGGCACCCATTATATCTATCCAACCTCTGCTGAGGTTGATTATTATATGAGTAAGGGTATGAATACCTTTCGCCTGCCCTTTCGTTGGGAACGGCTCCAGCAAGCCCTGTTGGCTGATTTTGATACTGATGAATTAAACCGTATGGATACCTTTGTTGAATATGCAACGGGAAAAGGTGCTTACGTGATCATTGATCCGCATAATTTTCAGCGTTATTATCCTGACCCCAATGACCATCAGAAGTCCGAACAAGGATTAATTGGCTCAGATGTACCTGATACGGCATTTGCCGATTTTTGGGGTAAACTTGCTGCTCATTACAAGGATAATAGCCGGGTTATTTTTGGCCTGATGAATGAACCCAATACCATGCCCACAGCACAGTTGGTAGATTCAGAGAATGCCGCTATCGCCGCTATCCGTAAGGCCGGGGCAAATAATCTTATTCTCGTGTCTGGTAACCAATGGTCTGGAGCATGGGCTTGGAGTGAGACATGGTATAATGGAGCCAATGCCGAGCATATGCTTAATATTGTCGATTCGGGAAATAATTTTGCCTTTGAAGTGCATCAGTATATGGACGATGATTATTCTGGCGGTTCGTCCATTATCACCGATAATAACCCTATGACAGGCGTGAATCGTCTGACTGACTTTACCAACTGGTTGAAGACGAATAATCGGAAGGGCTTTCTCGGCGAGTTCGCCGTGGCAAATTCCACGATAGGAACGGGAACAGAGAAAGTAGGTGATGAGGTGATAGATAATATGCTCAGCTACATGGAGGAGAACAGTGATGTATGGATCGGCTGGACGTGGTGGGCGGCTGGCCCGTGGTGGGACGACGACTACATGTTTACACTGGAACCGACCAATTTGGGGCTGTCGAATCAAGGTCCAGATCGTGCTGCAATGGCTGTGTTGCAGCAGCATTTAAGGAATTCATCCCTTGCTCCTCTTTTTCTTTTACTCCTGTAAGAAAATTTTATGCGTATAATCATCACCGGCGGCGGAACCGGCGGCCATCTTTTCCCCGGCATTGCCCTGGCAACCGCATTGCAGCAAAAATATTCTGACTGCAAAATACTATTTATTGGCACGCAACGACAGCTTGACCAAAAAGTGCTGACCGGATTTAGTTTTCAACAGGAATCCATCGCCTGCATGGGATTGAAAGGAATGGGGCTGAAGCATCGTATCAAGAGTCTGCTCAGGCTGCCCGTAGCGCTACTGGAATCGTGGAAGATCATAAAGGATTTTCAGCCGGATTTGGTCTTTGGGGTGGGAGGCTATGTTACCGGACCGGTCTTGTTGGCTGCCCGCCTGCGCTCTGTGCCGACCTGTATTCATGAGCAGAATTCCATTCCTGGGTTGGCGAACCGAATGATCTCCCGTTTTGTCAGCAGGATTTTTGTGTCTATTCCTGGAGAATACCCCTTTCCAAAAGGCAAAATCGTGGTTTCCGGGAATCCGGTTCGTCAGGAAATTCTGGCAGCAGCAGAAGGTCGGCAGCAGGAAAGCAATGGCAAGACGAAAGATCGTCCCTTGACCCTGCTCGTCATGGGCGGGAGCCTCGGTGCCCATCGTATCAATATGCTGATGCTTGATGTTGTGACCCAGCTTGATGAGCAGCAAAAAAACGCTGTGCGGTTGATTCATCAGACCGGAACCGCAGATAAAGAAAAGGTAAGAGATGGATATGCATCAGCTGGTGTACGAGCCGAGGTCAGTGCCTTTTTTACAGATATGGCCTCCCTGTATACCCAGGCTGATCTGGTCTTAGCCAGGGCAGGCGCGACCTCCTTGGCTGAAGTTTCTGTAATGGGTCTGCCAGCGGTGCTGATTCCTTATCCTTATGCAGCTGATGACCACCAGGTGCGGAATGCTGAATATTATGTTGCCGGGGGCGGGGCGGTAATGTATCGGGAATCTGAGCTGGATGCAGAAAAACTTGCAAAAATTCTTTCGCAATTATTAGGTGCTATTGATAAGCTGCAACTAATGGCGGATTCCATGAAGAAGATGGGACAGCCTGAGGCCACCAGGCGTATACTGAAGAGCTGTATGGATCTTATTGATAACTTAGGGTAACAGGAAGAATCTGCTGAGGCAGTGTTGGTTCTGCGGCCCGTAGATTGTATGTCGTTAAAAAAGAGATTGAAATATGCAGGGTAACTCTGCTGAGTAGGGTTGGATGTATAAACGAAAAGAACGTAAGCATATCCACTTTGTCGGAATCGGCGGCATAGGTATGTCAGGGATTGCCGAGCTGCTTTTGTATCAGGGCTATAAGGTCAGCGGCTCAGATCTCCGTAAAACAGATATCACCCGACGCCTGGAACTTGCTGGCGGAACCGTCTATGAAGGCCATCAGGCAAGCAGGGTTTCCGGAGCCGATGTTGTGGTGGTTTCAACTGCTGTGGGTGAAGATAACCCGGAGGTCATGGCAGCACGGGATGAGCAGATTCCTGTGATCCAGCGGGCTGAGATGCTTGCCGAGCTGATGCGATTAAAGAAGTTTGGTATTGCAATCGCTGGCAGCCATGGCAAAACCTCTACTTCTTCGTTGGTTGCAGCTATTCTTGAAGAGGCAGGCCTGGACCCCACTGTGGTGGTAGGCGGTAAGGTTGACTGCTTTGGCGGCAGTAATGCCCATCTGGGTGAGGGTGAATTCCTGGTGGCTGAGGCTGATGAGAGCGATGGTTCTTTTCTCAAGCTTTCTCCGGTGATTGAGGTGATCACCAATATTGATCTGGAGCACCTGGACCATTATCGGGATCTGGATCATATAAAAGAAACCTTTCTTGAGTTTATTCAAAAAATACCTTTTTATGGGGTTGCGATTGTTTGTCTTGATGACCATAATCTTGCAACCCTTTTGCCCTGGATTGAACGGAGAAAGATTACCTATGGTTTAACAGAACAGGCTGATCTTCAGGCAACCAAGATCGCGGTGGATGGCTGCATTAACGAATTTATGGTGTCCCACCAGGGCAAAGAGTTGGGAATGATCCGTCGGAACACACCAGGAAGACATACAGTATATAATACCTTGGCTGCGATTGCAGTTGCGCTTGAGCTGGAAATAGAGTTTCCTCTTATTGCCCATGCACTTCAGAAGTTTGAAGGGGTCCAGAGACGATTACAGGTCAAAGGGGAAAAACAGGGGATCCTGGTGATTGACGATTACGGACATCATCCCACAGAAATTCGGGCAACGCTGGACGCTGTCCGTGATGGCTGGCCGGATCGACGCCTTGTTGTAGTTTTTCAACCGCATAGGTATACCCGTACCCAGGGACTTTTTGAAGAGTTTGCAACGGCATTTTATCGGGCCGATGTTTTGATTCTTACCGATATTTATGCTGCCAGCGAGAAACCCATTGAGGGTGTCACAAGTGAGGCCTTGCTTGATGCAATAAAACAGCATGGGCAGCGGCACGCCTTTTATCATGCTGATCTGAAAACACTGCCCCATGGTTTGCTTGATTTTATTATGGAGGGAGATTTGGTGTTGACCCTTGGTGCTGGGAGTGTTGTTCAAATCGGTGAGCAGCTGCTTGAGTTGCTGAATTAACAAGAATTGGTGTTTTGGGGATCATTGATGATCGGTGATAGTAAAAAAAAATATATTAAAAATGAATTGAACTCGGGAGTTTCGTTAAAAAAAAAGAATTCGCTTAAATTTGATGTATCATCAGCTTTTTATGCTGAAGTCGATTCGATAGATAGTTTAAGAAAACTTCTTGGGAACGATGTGGTTCGCGCTAATGATATTTTTGTTCTCGGCGGAGGGACTAATGTTTTGTTTTCCAATGATTATCATGGTGTTGTGATCCAGGTAGGTATCAAGGGAATTGAGAAAATATTTGAAGATGCAGAATATGTACATATCGAAATCGGAGCTGGTGAAGATTGGCCTTCTGTAGTTGAGTATGCTGTTTCAAAAGGGTGGGGAGGAATTGAAAACCTTGCTTTAGTACCAGGTACTGCAGGGGCAGCACCTGTACAAAATATAGCCTGTTACGGGCACAATCTACATGAAACTTTGCTGTTTGTTACTGCTATTAATATTGAAGATGGCTCTAAAAAAAATTTTTCATGTACAGAATGTAATTTTGGGTACAGAACCAGTATTTTTAAAAATGAGTTAAAGTCACAATTTGTAATTGTCAGTATTATTCTTAGGTTGAATAAGAATCCTGTATTAAATACCAGTTATAACTCAAGATATGAATCTGTTGAGAATGAACTTTTTGAATTGGGTGACCCACCGTATACTGTAAAAGATGTCTATCAGGCTATTATAAACATCAGGCAACGCAAACTGCCAGATGTTGAAAAAATAGGGACTGTTGGGAGTGTTTTTAAGAATCCTTTAATTTCTTTCGAGCAATTTGAAAAAATAAGAAGTATTTGTCCAGATATACACTGTTATCCCGAAAGGCAGCTGGATTACTCATCTCATGAGCAGTATAGAAAAGAAAAAGGAAATAAAGTTAAAATACCGGCGGCTTGGCTTATTGAAGAAATGGGTTGGGCTGGTAAAAGAATTGGGGATTGTGGAATTTGGAAAACACAACCCATAAATATTGTTAATTATGGAAATGCAACTCCTGAAGAGTATCTAGGATTCATAGATATTGTTAAAGATGCTGTGTATAATAACTATGGTATCAAGTTGGAAACAGAAGTTGTTGTTGTGTGATTTGGAAGGGGTGGCTCCTGACCTTGATGAAACAGGTACAGGAAAGGTTTTTCAGGAATTTGCTGTTTGGTTGGAACCGGAACTGGATATCATCTAGAGCCTTGTCGGGGTACCTCCTCCCTACGTACTGATCTCAGGAAATGCCAAGGCGGAGTAGAGTTTCGTGGCCCGAAAAAAAATACGATATAGGCGGCAGAGAGCCGGGCGTTCTCCTCTGCTGCGTCAATTTCGTTCTCATTATGTTCGGCCTGCGCAATTACGGATTCGGGTCAATATGGGGCGGTATGAGCAGCCGACCTCGGTTGCTCATAAGCCTGAGTGGAATGTACAACTTATCAGGAAAAGTTTTCTTTTGCTGGGGCTGGTGTTACTTATTATTGCTGCTCTGCATTGGGGATCCCGGACCGTGGAACATTCAGGCTCCTTTGTCGTGCGCCGGGTTGTTGTCCAGGGGAATCGGATGAGCAATGAGGCCCAGATACGAACCCTTGCAGCAGTGCAACACGGAGATCAGCTGTTTTCACTGACGTCAGAAGATGTTGAGGAGCGTGTTCGTCAGCACCCGTGGGTTGACCGGGTGCGTGTTGAGCGTATTTGGCCAGACACTGTAACAATACGGGTCTATGAGCATCGTCCTTTGGCAATGATTAATTTTGAAGGCGGGCAACAGGGCCTTTATTATCTTGGCTATGATGAAACGGTTTTTGCTCCGGTAGAGCCGTTGCAGGATCTTGACTATCCTGTTATTACCGGGGTTCCCCTGGCAGACAAGGAGGGGATAGTATCTGATCTTGATTTACGAGAGGATGAAGTGACAAAAGACGCGCGTGTATTTTTACATGTTGCTGCGCGTGGGCATCCGATTTTACCTTTGCAGTCTATATCTGAGATACATGTGGATACAGAAAAAGGAATTATTGTTTATCTTGTTGAACATCCCTTTCCTATTTATATAGGATATGGTAATGTCGAAAAAAGATATTATCAGCTCGTGAAGCTTTTTGAGCGTTTGTATCGGAAGAAAGAAATAGAGGGGATTAAGGAAATTCGAATGGATTATCATGAAGGCCGTATTCTTGTGGCCAAGTCAGAGCCGTAGGTGATGTGTGCAATGGAAGAGCTGGATATAAAGGTTGCTGCTGAACCGGAAGAAACTGAGCAGGTGCAAGAACCTGAAAGAGTTGAACCGAGCCGTGGAACCGGAGAGTTGGTTGCTGGCCTTGATATTGGGACCACCAAGATATGCGCTGTTATCGGTGAGGTCTTTGAAGATGGTTGCGTGAACATCATTGGGGTGGGCACGGCAGCATCGTCAGGGATGAAAAAAGGTGTGGTGGTGAATATTGAAGCCACTGTCAAGGCTATTCGTCAGGCCATTGACAGCGCCTCAGATATGGCTGGATGCGATATCGAAACAGTCTATGTCGGTATTGCCGGAACTCATATTAAGGGATTTAATTCACCTGGAATTATTGCGATTAATAATCAGCAGATCAGGCAGAAAGAAATTCAGGCTGTTATCCACGCAGCCCAGACCGTTAAGATCTCAGATAATCAGCAGATTATTCATGTTCTTCCACAGGAATACATGGTTGATGATCATACCGGAATCCAGAATCCTTTGGGAATGACCGGGGTTCGGTTGGCCACTAATGTCCATATCGTGACCGCTGATGTAACCTCACTTCATAACCTGTTTACGAGTTGTACTCGGGCTGGATTAAATGTAGCAGAGGTGGTTCTGGAGTCTGTGGCCTCTTCCCGTGCTGTGTTGACTCCTGATGAAATGGAGTTGGGCGTGGCCTTATTGGATATCGGTGGTGGCACCACAGATCTTGCTGTTTTTTGTAATGGTACTATTAAATATACCTGGGAATTGGCTTTGGGAGGTAATAATCTGACCAATGATCTTTCTGTGGGCTTACGTACTCCCTTGCAGGAAGCAGAGATGTTGAAGTATAAATATGGGGGAGCTGTTTCTTCTTTGGTAAAGGAGAATCACATCATTGAGGTGCCTACAGTGGGTGACCGTAAGGCTCGTAAAGTCTCGCAGCGGGTTATGGTTGAAATCCTGGAAGCCCGCATTGAAGAGATTCTCCAGGTGGTGAATAAAAAAATCTGTAGTTCTGGTTATAGAAACCGGATTAATGCAGGTATGGTCATCACCGGTGGTACGGCTCTTTTGGCTAATGTGGTGGACATGGCTGAGCAGGTTTTTGACATGCCAGTTCGGATCAGCTTCCCGCAAGGTGTTGGAGGACGTGTCGAAGATGTAGAATCACCACGTTGTACCACAGCGGTCGGCCTTGTCTTATATGGCTGTAATGATAAGGATATTGTTCCTGATGAACATGAAGGCCTTATGAGCAGGATGAGAACTTTTTTGAAAAATATTATTTAGTACTGGAAAAGATTCTATGACAGCTTTATAGTGAAACTGTAAAAAAAAAGAATCTTTCAATTGTACCATAAGTTAATTATTTGATTTGCTACGGGAGCAAAGTGCTTGAGGGGGAAAGCATGTCATATAGAATGGCAGAAGAAGAGTCAGTAGCGACTATCAAGGTGATCGGAGTCGGTGGCGGTGGGGGTAATGCCATCAACACTATGGTTGATAATCGGCTTACCGGCGTCCAGTTTATTGCCACTAATACAGATATGCAGGCTCTGGAGAATTCAAAGGCAGATATTCGTATTCAACTGGGACCTAATATTACCAAAGGCATGGGGGCAGGAGCTGACCCGGCCATGGGGCGCGACGCAGCTCAGGAAAGTATTGATGACTTGACCAACGCTATATCAGATGCTGATATGGTTTTTATCACCGCTGGGTTGGGTGGCGGCACTGGTACCGGTGCTGCACCGATTATTGCCGGGCTCAGTAAAGAGCAGGGTGCTCTGACGGTTTCTGTTGTCACTAAGCCTTTTTATTTTGAAGCCAAAAAAAGGATGCATAATGCCGAGGCTGGTTGGGAAGAGTTAAAAAAGAATTCTGACACCATTATAACGGTGCCCAATGATCGCCTGCTCGGCCTGATGCAAAAGAATTCCACCTTGGTTGATATGATGAAAATGGTGGATGATGTCCTGCTTCAAGCTGTGAAGGGTATTACCGATCTTATCAACCTGCCTGGTCATATTAATGTGGATTTTGCTGACCTGAAGACGGTTATGAAAGAGGTTGGTCCGGCCATCATGGGATCTGGTTCAGCTTCTGGAGAAAATCGTGCCAGCGAGGCAGCCAAGCGGGCCATTGATAATCAGTTGCTGGAAGATGTGGGGATTGATGGTGCCTTGGGTATTCTGATTAATATCTCTGCAACCAGCTCACTGACAATGGGTGAATTCATGGAAGCCTCTGCGCTTATTCAGGAAAAAGCCCATGAAGATGCTAACATCATCATTGGTGCCCTGTTTGATGAGAACATGGGGGATGAATTACGCGTGACCGTTATTGCCACAGGTATTGCTAATTTTGAGGACACAGCTGAGACCATTTCTGAATTTGACGTGGTTGGTCGAGCCAGTGCCGGGAAGAACAAAAAAGTGAAAACTCTCAGTACTGCCAGTGAAAAAGGAGGCCGTGATCTGGATCAAGGGCCGCCGCGTAATCAGCCAACCAGCTTTGCCCGTCCAAATCCGGTTCATAAAGGCTTACGGCCCATGCCCACCCCGATCTTTGATGAGCAAAATGATCTGGCGGAATGGGATGAGCCTGCTTATATCCGTAAAAAAGCAAATTGAAACGGCCTTGTTTTTTTGCGGACGCCAGGGCTGTCATCTGTGCTTCCGTCCAGCGCATGATTTGATGCATGATTTGCCCCATGATCTGTTCGTAGTCCTTTTTCTGTTGTGCATCCCCTCCTGACAACAGAGACCGGAACAGTCCGCAAGAAATGGAAGGGTCACGTACCCGTGGCCCTTCTTTATCCTCAGACCTATTCCCTTGCTGTTTCCAATCTCGGTTATCAGCTCCTTTATCGCCTTCTGAACGCATCAGAAGAGATTGTCTGTGAGCGATTTGTCTATCCGCAACAGCAGGAACCCTTTCGTTCTCTGGAGTCCAATCGACCTCTGGCAGATTTCTCTCTTGTTTTTGGTTCAATCAGTTTTGAGCAAGACTATCCCCGTTTAGCTGCGATGTTGGCTGCTGGCGGTGTTGCACCATATGCTGCCGACAGACCCAATGAAATTGCTGCGGATTCCCCTCTGGTTGTACTGGGTGGTGTTGCTGTTTTTATGAATCCCGAGCCCTTGGCTCTTTTTGCTGATTTAATGGTGATTGGTGAGGCTGAGGCGGTACTCCCACAGCTCTTGCCTGCGCTGGCGGGATTAAATGACAGGCGCAGTTTGGTGGATATTGGTGCATCAATCCCTGGTTGCTATGTCCCCTCAGCCTATAGCTTCAGATATGACAGCCACGGACGGGTACGGGATATTACCGTTACTGAGGGTTTGCCGCAACAGGTCCGCCGAATTGTCCTGGAGCAGAGCAAGGTGGCAGCCCACTCTGAACTCCTTTCTCCAGAGGCTGAACTGGGTATGTTTATGGTTGAATTGGGAAGGGGATGCAGCCGTGGCTGTCGTTTTTGTGCAGCAGGCTATATCTATCGTCCCCCCCGGCTCTGGTCAGCAGATGCGGTGCTTGCTGGCCTGGCTCAGCGTCCACCTGGCGTTCATCGGGTAGGATTACTCGGCATGGAAATGGCAAACCCGGATCTGTTGGATCAACTTGCTGATACCCTCCGCAAGGATGGCTGCTCGCTCTCTTTTTCCTCTTTACGGGCCGACCGTATTTCTCCTCGTTTACTTGAACTCCTTTCTCATTCCGGTTTAAAGTCAGTTGCTATTGCCCCGGATGGTTGTTCGGAGCGATTACGAGGTGTTATTAATAAAGGGTTGTCAGAAGAGGATCTCCTTTCTGCGGCCATTGCCCTTGTAGAGGCTGGTATCTATACCTTGAAACTCTACGTCATGGTGGGGCTTCCCACAGAGACTGAACAGGACCTGGAAGAGTTTGTTGAGCTTGTGCAGAAAATTCGCAAGGCGATTCTGTCCATTGGGCAAAAAAAAGGTCGTCTCTGCGAAATTATCCTTTCGGTAAACTCTTTTGTGCCCAAGCCCTGGACCCCGTTTCAATATCTGTCCTTTGGTGGCCTGGAAAAGAACCGAGCTATGCAGGACAGGGACTGTACAGCAGCAGTACTTCATCTGAAAAAGAAGATTAAATATTTGAAAAAATCTTTTGCCCGAATGGATAATCTGCACCTCAAGGTTGATCGACCGGATAAGGTGCTTACTCAGGCTGTTTTTTCACGGGCAGATCGCCGTATTGCACCAGCCTTGTTGGATATTGGCATGGGAAAATATTCTTTGAAACAGGCGATGAAGAGGCATAAACTTTCCTCCTGGCAGTATGCGGTCCGACCAAGGGAGGAAGATGAACTCTTTTGTTGGCAGGTGGTTGATCACGGTATTCAAGCCGGATATCTTGTCAAAGAGTTAGAGCATTCTTTGATCGGTCAGGGTACCAGGCCCTGTGATACGAACTCCTGTCGTCGTTGTGGTGTTTGCAGGGAGTAAAAAAGAAAAGAAAGGAGAAGGCAATGAAACAATCAGGACAAGAACTGAAGGGAAGGACAATACGAGGGTTAGGAGTTGGTCTGGCAGCTGGCTTGATCTCCAGTATGCTGTGCAATCAGGGCCAAGCTAATGCTGCTTCCTTTGATACGTACTCGTCGAGTATGATTGATTTTTCATTGGGGCTGGAAAATATGAGCGGTGATTTGACCTCTTCCATTGGCGGTGAGATCAATCATGCTAATGGGCAGAGTGAAAGTACCTATTTTCCTATTAGTGAACTTGAATGGCCAATGGATATTCTGCTGGCCCGGTTTGATGGTTCTGTCACCGTGAATCCCATGTGGCGCATCAACGGCACTCTGAAAACGGCGGTTGATGATCCTGATGAGGTAATGATTGACCGGGATTGGTTTGCACCAGGTGGCAGTCCAGATATCTATTCAGAAAGTAGTATTTCAGAATTTGAGACCTTAATTCTGGATGTGGATTTTGAGTGGACCTACCTTCGGCAAGGGCCATGCCGTTTATATACCGGTATCGGTTATCTGCACCAGGAGTTTGAGTATGAGGAAAATCTGATCGTGCAGTACTCTCCCTCTGGTATTACAGGGTATGATTATGTGGGGGACGGTTTCATTGGCAGCACCTATGATAATACCTTTTCAATGATTTATTTTCTGCTGGGTGCTGATATTCAGCTCACACCGCAGCTTGATCTTGCAGGAAAATTTTCTGTGGCCCCGCTTGCCTCTTCTGAGGATGAGTTGCATCACCTGTATTATAATAAGGTGTCAACCGGAGATATGGAAGGAAC
Source organism: Desulfobulbaceae bacterium (assembly GCA_011389815.1). GTDB lineage: Bacteria > Desulfobacterota > Desulfobulbia > Desulfobulbales > Desulfobulbaceae > Electrothrix. Next base: position 19,831 of record JAABTP010000060.1, read on the forward strand.
CGCCTATATGATTGAGTTGAGTGGTAAATTTCAGATATCTCCCTGGTGGTTCGTAAAAGCAGGAGTGCAATATACCGATATTTCTGTTGACGGAGATCAGTACCAGGTACTTGCTGGAGTTCCTTTGGGGCAGATTGATCAGGAGGTTGAAAGTGTTCAGTCTTCAGGATACATCACAATGGGATACTCCTTTTAACATACCCTTTATCCTGAAAATATTGCAACAGACTGTAGGGGCGATCCTTGTGATGGCCCTTATTTTTTCAGATACTCCAATGTTTCTTGTCCCTTCCAAGAAGGGAGGGATGGAAGTTATATATTAGGCAGTTGAAAACAGATTGTTTCATCCACCCCGTCCATTTCTTCTACTGCCGACACCTCATATCTATCACGCAGCCATGTGACCAACTCGGTCACAAGGTATTCTGGAGCCGAAGCCCCAGCAGTTATGCCGATACGCTGGATATTTTCCAGCCATGCCTGATCTATTTCTTCTGCATGATCAATAAGAAAAGCCGTGGTCTTGTTTTTTTCCGCAACCTCTCGCAGGCGGTTCGAATTTGAACTGTTTTTTGAGCCAACCACAAGAATGAGATCCACTTGTTCGCTAAGATGTTGGACAGCAGTTTGGCGATTGCTGGTGGCAAAGCAGATATCTATTCGGGAAGGCTCATTAATATCCGGGAATTGTTCACGGAGCGCTGTCAAGAGTTTGGCTGTATCATCAATGCTCAGCGTGGTCTGGGTCACATAGCCTACCCGACTTGGATCATTGACCTGAAGTTCTTGAATTTCTTCTGGTGAGGACACCACATGCACGGAGCCAGAGGCATGGCCGCAGGTACCTTCAACCTCTGGATGCCCCTTGTGACCAATAACCAGCACATCATAACCTATTTTATTTAAGCGGCTGACCCGACGATGAACCTTGGTAACCAAGGGACAGGTTGCGTTAATGGTTTTGAGGCCAAGCTGCTCTGCCTGTTTCTTCGTGCCCTGGGACACTCCGTGGGCACTGAAAATTGTAATTGATCCTTTTGGGATATCTTCAAGCTCCTCGACAAACACAGCACCTTTTTGTTCCAGTTCTTTGATGACATGGGTATTGTGGACGATCTCATGGAGCACGTAGACCGGTGGCTTATAGACCTGTAAGGCCCTATTGACCACGTTAATAGCTCGGTTGACGCCAGCGCAGAAACCACGGGGGCGGGCAAGGATGACTTCCATAGGTTTAGTCCTTAATCTCTGATTGGGCTGTGTGGGTTGAGCTGTTCTGTATGGCCTTGACAAGGCCTGCTTGCTTCCCGAGTTCGCGGACAGAGAGCATAAAAGTGGAAGGCAAAGGGAGGTCCCGTTCTTCGTCTAATACGCCCAATTCCCTGGCAAGAAGGAGGCAGGGGATAGAATGCACTCCTTCCTGATTATCACAGAGGGTCTGCATGCGCAGGCTGTCTGTGATATACGGGATGAGTTCTGCTACCTGACTACTGAGACACCGTAACTCTTCTTCAATAAGCTCACGATGATGGCGGGCAAACTGGTTGACCTGCGGATCAACCGCCTCCGTACCATAGAGATTATTGACAACCGCTCCGGCCAGCAGAATGGTTTCTTCTTCCAGACAGTCGGTATATCGTTGAGAGATGCTTTCTTTCAGACGCTGAAAAAGAATCATCTGCACCGTGGTGATGGCCTCCCGCATGACCGGGATGATTTTTGTGTCAAGAGCCGGCGCAGCCTCTTTGACCGCCTTTTGAGGAGCTGTGTTCATAAAACCATTGTAATAGCAGGGTTGGTTTTAAGAACCTTGTACAAATGGAGTCGCTCTTCTTCATCCTGCACGGTCAATTCCAGGTTAAGACTGATGTATTTTCCTGTTTTCGACCTGCGTGATGCAGAGAGGGAGTAGGGCGCATCGCCCAGTTCCTGGGACAGGGCCGTCTGTATAGCCTGCCGTTCTTGACCAATAATTTTATATTGCCAGACACAGGGATAATCAATTTCCGGTTTGCAGCCTTTGAGCGACTGTTGAGGTTTTTGTTCATTCATGAATAGGTATGCGGAGAAAAACGTATACATTACAGAGGTGGTTCTTTTTCAGCAAAAGAGGGAATGGTTTTGGAGAGCAGTCTTCATGAACGGCTATCCTGCTGAAGTCCTCTCTTTGCTGGTATCGATTCTGTTGGATTTGTGATGTTATCGTATTGCTTGGGAAATAGCAAGGGGATTAGTCCTGGAGGGGATTCATAAACTCGCTTCCTCTTTAACCGTCAGTCCCAGCGCAAACAGGAGCTGTAAAAAACAGTATTGGATATTATTATCAAACAATTGTTTTTACAAAACAAGTTGACATATCCTGCATGATCTATTAACGTGTTGCGCACAGTTCAAAACTGTGACAATGGTCGCTTTCAATGTGATGAGAATTCGGAGAGAGTTTACGTTATTTAAATTATTTAACTTCAGTTTGTAGAAAATCAGAAAAATGCCACAGCCGTTGCGAGGCGGTGTCGGAAAGCTGCGGGTCTTCGTCTTTCATGAAGACAGCCGGGCTACCTGTTTCTATATATCAGATTGATATCTTCGTGTAATCTCTTAGAGATAGGTTTCTTCTTTTTTGGTACATACTGATATTTCTAATATATTTGTGAGCTGGGGAAAGAATGATGCTGAAAGACAAGAAAACGATAATCTATAATCAAGCAGAGATTATCAATGAGGAATTGAACCGAATCGAAAAGTATCTGGCCAAATTCAATAAAACACCGACTGTTGTTTGTGATCCAAACAGAGCTGTCAAAAATTTGGCAGATGCGGTGAGTTCCTCTTCTGACCTGCGAAAGCTCCTCGGACTGTCCTGATTGGAAAGCAGAGCATGGAAAATATGTTTTTATGTAGGTTGGGGTGAGCGTTGCGAACCCCAACATCACCGGCTATCTTGAAAGGATAGGAATTCCCATTTTTTATTCAATAAATCCATAATGATCGTGTAAAATATAGAAAAGAGTTGAAGAGTCG
>JAABTP010000061.1 GCA_011389815.1 Desulfobulbaceae bacterium
GAAGAACGCCTGAGTCTCTCCAGAGAGAGCAAAAATGCTCAACAGGCGTATATCGTTGTCGTGTCCGGGAATTGCTGACAAAAGTATTTGACGTATGACTCTCCAAACTGAAAGATAATCGGGGAAAAGCGCGGATTGTCGAACGAATCCGTTGAATCTGCTTCAGATTTTGTTCCGCAACAGCACCTTGATGCATGTCTGCTTTCAGGCAAGCAATGATAGCTTGTAAATGCATTACTCCAGGTAAGCGTCCACGAACTCTCTCGGCTTCAGAACCTCTATTTTCTTATATCCAGAGATGTTCAGTAAGTGTTTATCCCCACTAACAATCAGCTTGCTTCCGCTGGCAATTGCACACTCAATAAATTTGTTGTCATCAGGATCTTCGCAGATTATCTCTTTGATGCCTTCTGTTCCGACAAATTCTCCAAAGATGGTAAAGAGTTCTAGAATCGGCTCAATGTTAACAGAAGGGTATTTTACCGACAACTCCTTTCCCACGTGTTGATATTCCTCCAGTATTTCTTTGGTGAAGATGATCTGAATTTGAGAATGCTTCCAGGATGTAAGAATCTCTGAAGGTGGGCCACCAAAGAAAATTGCAGAAATGAAAACATTTGTATCCAGAACAATTCTCATTTTTTGCCCCGGACTTTTTTTATCGCATCTGCGATATCAGGCTTCTTTAATCCTGCATTTTCGCCATCCGACCTTGCCTGGGCGATTAAATCGTCAAATTCATCAATGGAAGGCGGTGTGATGCTTTTTAATATGACAACATCTTTATCGCCGACAACGATAAACTGAGCACCGGCGTTCAGGTTGAGAGTTTTACGGATATTCTCAGGGATGACGACCTGCCCTTTGGATGACATTTTTGTGGTGGACACATCTACCATAATTAACCTCCATGAAATTTTCATCTTACATGTAAGATTATGGCGTAAACGTAGTTTTATGGCAAGTTGTATTACTGGGACGAGTTGAAAATCTGCTCAAGCAGCCCGGTAGGTTGGGGTGAGGTACGAACCCCAAAAATCATAAGGCGAGTCAGAACCTGATTAATCAACCTCTGAGAAATCCAGCCCTGAGTCCCCCCGGATTCAGGGCTTTTCTATTCCTCCAAAGCACAAATCTCCGGCAAATTCCGATAAGTTTCTGCGCAATCCAGCCCATACCCCACCAGAAAACCTTTTTCTATCTCAAAGCCGATATAGTCGATATTTACATCAACAGCCCGCCGTTGACTCTTGTTGATCAGTGTACATGTTTTCACAGAGCTTGGTTGATGCTCTGTGGTGAAATATTTCTGAAGCCAGACCATAGTGGTGCCACTGTCCACAATATCTTCCACCAGCAGAATATCCTTGCCGTTCAGATCCCGTTCCGGTGCTTTACTCAGCGTGATTGTTCCACTGCTCTCAGTGGCCTGTCCATAGCTTGCCACCCGGATAAAGTCCACTTCCACAGCCATATCCATAGCTCTGACCAGATCAGCCAGAAAAATAAAGGCACCATTGAGGATACCGATGACAACAGGTTTTTTACCTGCATAATCCTTTGTGAGCTGTTGGCCTAAGCTGTTGACCCGTTCCGTGATCTCCTGCTGCTGAAGAAGCGTTTCTTTGATTTTCACATTGCACCTCAATAAGAATGAATGACATGGATGCAATCCCCAGCCTCTGGAAAAGCGCATGGGGATACCTGCATGATTATCCTTTATATTTTCTTGTCAGAACTTTGCCTGGACAAAATATTATCAAGATAACCGGCAGACGCAGTAAAAGCAAGGCTGGTGAGTGAGAGGTGGGTTCTGTCAGATGCTGAATTGTAGAGACAGACCTGTGTGTCTGCCCGGCAGAAAAGGGCAAACACATAGGTTAGCCCTTACGGCACCTGAAATAATGGATAGGGTGTTTCTCGTTTGATTTTTTAAGCGTTACAGGAGTTCGGCTTCAGCCTGGCCCGCTGTTTCTTTTTGCGCTGGCCGGGCAATAACATTGAAAAGTTCCATGCAGAATCCACAGGATTTACAACGATTATTGCACACTGAAAGCATATTGGCAAAGTCAAAGGAAAGGGCAGAGTTTTCAATATAGAGCTGTTGGCTGAGCCAATTCATCGAATCAAGCAATTCTAAAAGATTACCCTTATAATTACCAGCGATGTAGGTGGAAATTGTTTTTTTGAGGAACTCAACTCCTTGGGCCCGTCCGCTCAGGAGGATAAGATCTGCCTGGGCAAGATAGGAATCAATATCTTCTGGCCGGATAAAGGGAGACTGGAGCAGTTTATAGGGTTTTTTGTCCAGGAGTTGTTTACAGCCAAACTTATCATTGAGATGAGAACTGTTATCATCCCCCTCGTGATTACCCAGAGCGATGTAGGCATCATGGGAATTTCTGTACGGGCAAAAAGGCAGGCAACCCTCGTTGGCCAGGAGTTCGATCCTGATTTCAGGATATCTTTTTTTGCACCACTGCACTGTGTCAGTCAGTTTTTCAAGATTGCGATTGAGTGCGCGGTCTAACGTCAGTTTACCTGGTGAGCGGAAATTTGTTTCCCGTATATAGGCGAGGTGCGAGCTTATCTTGGACTGGGAGTCCAGCATGGTGTTAGTGCCGGGAATGGCTTCCAGTTTTTTGGTCAGCTCAGGCGCTTCATTGGACAGGGATTGGAGCAGGAACTGATCGCAATAGATAATGCCTTTGACAATATCTGCTTCCATACATTGATCAAGGCAGTCAATCAAATGCGCAAGATGTTCGTTATTGGTGAGCAGCTCTGGGCCGTAGAAAATACTGTTAAGCAGGAGATATTTATTCTCCACCTTAACCTCTTTCATCATGCCAATGATCGTGCCCAGATTATCAATGGATTGGGGATCAACCCGATTATCCAGTCGTTTTGACCCCATAAGGCTGTAATGGACCGAATCAATATGGGTAGTATTGGCATTGAGAAATTCTATATACTCATCCTCTGGAAGAAACGGAACATTCAGAAAAGGTGTCATAGTCTTTGTTGATATCATGGTAGTTATGTTGTTTTTTGATCAAACTTCTTGCGCAGAACAGCGTTAATTTCCGGGTTCTCCAAGGCTGGAGAGGTTGTGAGGATAATTCTGTCGCCCGGATTGGCCCGTTCTTTAGGGATCCCATTCTCTGTTGTCATGGCAACTGCTGTGCATATACTTGGTGCAAGATCCCGGCCCAGGTATTCGATCAGATCACCTTGTTGTAAGACATTACGTACTTCAATCAGAAGTGGTGTGTGCTTACGCACGATACCGACCGGACTGTATTGCTGATTTGTTCGTATTGTATCATAAAGCATGGCGTCTGATGAAGGAGAATCATTAAAAAAGTTTTCAGTCTGGCCTCGTGTACCTATCTTGTCTATTTCGTGTCGAAAAGGATCAGGGAGTATGATTTTTTCCAGAGCGGTTCCCTGCTTGATTTGCTGTTGTATAAAGTCCAGGGCTGCTCGGTAGACCCGAACAACTGCTCCCACATAGCCCATAGATTTCATCCTGCCCTCAATCTTGATGGCATCCACTCCAACAGCAACAAGTTCCGGGAGGCGTCCTAATAGGCAGAGATCCTTTGAATTAAAGATATAGGTGCCACGCACGTCTTCCTGAACAGGAAAATAGACACCTGGTCTTTTTTCTTCGACAAGGGCATAGGAATATCGGCATGGGTGGGCGCAACTCCCCTGATTAGCATTGCGTCCGGTCAGGTAGTTGGAGAGCATGCAGCGTCCGGAATAGGAGATGCACAGAGCGCCGTGGACAAAGACTTCCAGTTCTGTTGTACTTTCTTGTTTGATAGTACGAATTTCTTCCAGCCCTAATTCCCGGGCCAGGTTGATTCGCTGTGCTCCCTGCAAACCCCAGAAGCGGGCGCTCTGGCTATTGGTGACATTGGCCTGGGTGGAAAGGTGGATGGGCATGTCAGGAAGGGTTTCCCGGCAAAGCAGGAAAATTCCAGGGTCGGCAATAATAAGGCCATCAGCACCGGTATCACGGAGAGCCTGGAGATGGTCGGTAAATTGCTGTAAATCCCGATCATGGGCAAAGATGTTGACTGTTATATAGAGTTTCACCTTACGCTCATGGGCATAGGTAACAGCTTGTTCTATGCCCTGATGGGTAAAATTACCAGCACCGGCCCGCAGGCTGTAGTTGCTGCCTCCCAGGTAGACGGCATCTGCGCCATAATGGATAGCAGTTATCAATTTTTCCATGTTTCCTGCCGGAGCAAGAAGCTCAGGGATTTTTATGGGGGAGGGTGTGTGTGATATTATTGTTGTCATGAAGTTACACCTGCGCTGTTAAATTGCTGAAAGTAGAGAGTTAGAGAAAAGAAGGCTTCTCTGTTTTTTTTATTGTAAGTGGGGGTGAAATAGGGCATCTTTATATGTTGTTCCCTTGTCCGGGAAAGGTGAGGTGGTTATATTGCGTTGAAAAGGGCAGGGCAAGAGTATTGCGGTTCAATGATTGCCTAAATGTTTAATAGTCAGGAGTTTTTTTATGTTCTGTTACAAGGAGGAGGCAGATGTTGATAAAAAACTATACAAAAACCAGAAAAAAATGCAGGGTGACCTTTAAATACCCTAACAAGGAGCAGGCTGCGTCCGCAGCCCTGGCTGGGGATTTTAATGATTGGTCAACAACCGGCATTCCTATGCGAAAATTAAAAGATGGCAGTTTTTCTGTGACAATATCTTTAGATGCTGGCTGCACATATATTTTTCGCTATGTACTTGATCAGGAGACATGGGTCAATGATTTAGAAGCAGATGAGTATGTGGCCAATGAGCATGGTGAGGATAATTCCGTTGTGATGTTGTAAGGATATTTGTATTATCCACAGAGGATGAGAAGCCATATTATTGCTCCGTTAACCAGCGTGAGCAACACCGCTGCTGAGCCTAAATCTTTTGCCCTGCCTGATAATTCATGATGGTCCGGGCCGATACGGTCCACAACCGCCTCAATGGCTGAATTAAGCAATTCTGTGATCAGAATCAGAAAAAGAGACCCTATTAAAAGCGCTCGTTCCGTGTTGTTATTACTGGCCCATATGGCTATAGGAAGCATGAATGCGATAACAAGCAGTTCTTCGGCAAAAGCGGCTTCGTGGCGGAAAGCTGCTTTCAGCCCTTGTACGGAATAGAAGTATGCCTTAAAGATTCTTTTTAGGCCCATGCGCTTGTGTTTTGTTCCCATAGGGTGATTCCTTTCTTGTGTAAATTTATTTAAAATAAAGGTAATTTATTGTAATATATGGTTGGAGATAGGAAGGACTGGAGTAGTATAGCCGAAATTATAGCCGAAATGGTTAAGATCTGCTATCTGTCTTGACCTATCTGCTTTGACAGGTTTTCCGGAAGGTTCAGGGGAAGGGTAAAAAGAGGTTGTCGAGATGGTTACTATGTGGTATATTTAGAAATCAATTACCATGTTAATTTAACCTCTCAGACGTTTATGACCTCTAGTGAATTTTCTTATTATCGAAAGAAACTCGGCAAAACGCAAAAGTCGCTGGCCGGGCTTCTTGGCGTCTCTATAAAGGCTGTCCAAAGCTATGAACAGGGATGGCGTAGTGTTCCCTTACATATTGAAAGAAAGCTGTATTTTTTACTGGTCAACCGAAGAAGAACCGGCTCCGGGAAAAGAAAGGATTGCTGGACATTGAAAAAATGTGAGTGCAAAAAAGAATGTCCGGCCTGGGAATTCCAGTCTGGACATCTTTGTTGGTTTTTGAATGGCACCTTATGTACCTGTGCTGCTGGTCAGGACGGGAAGGATAAAATGGAAGTGTGTCGTTCCTGTGAAGTACTTACCTCCCAATTATAATTTTTTTTTGCGCGTTCTGTTTTTTTAAAATTTCTTTGAAATATTGTATCACCGGGGGCAATACTTGCCCTCGTCTCCTTTTTGCCCGCCCCTTTCTTCTCTTTGTACCCCTTGCAATAAGCTGAAACATCACATATCCTGTTGCTGTCGTTCAGACTTCCTTTCCTATTATTCATTCTGTAACCTTATTTTTTGAGTATATATTTTGAAAAAAATACTACGATGCATCGGCGCTACTGCCTATTTTGTCTGGAAAGTCCTGATAACAGGAACTGCGCTCATCAGCACAATGTTTTTTCTCGCCAGCTGTGGGATAATTCTTTATCTTGTTACCCAGCAGGATCAGATTGAAATTGAAGACGGTGCAGCCTTGGTTTTGGCACCGCACGGCAGTATCCTGGAAAAATCAACTCTGGATCCGCTGGAGAATTTTTTTCGGTTTTTAGATGGTTCTCTTGAGCAGGAAGAATACCTTCTTCAGGATATTATTGATGGAATTGAGAGAGCTGCTCAAGATGAACGTATTCATCTCCTTGTTCTTGTCCCGGATCAGCTTGAGTATGTTGGCCTGAATCAATTAGAGGATATTGGCAGAGCCATTGACCGGTTTAAGAAGAGTGGCAAGCCTGTTATTAGTTATGCAGACTCTTTCAGTCAGGGGCAATACGCTCTTGCGGCCCATAGTGATGAAATTTATCTTAATCCTATGGGAGGGGTCGATCTGCATGGGTTTGGTATTTTTCAGCTGTATATACGGGATTTGCTTGATAAGTTGAAGGCCAATTTTCATGTTTTCAGGGTAGGGGCCTTTAAGTCTGCTGTGGAACCTTTTCTCCGCAATGATATGTCGCCTGCGGCTAAAGAGGCTAACCAGCAATGGTTGAGCCAACTTTGGCAAGATTTTCGTCAAGACATTGGTCAACAACGGGGGATCTCTGAACAAGATATTGACGGGGTTGTTGAAGACCTGACCAGGCATTTGCGTGCGGCAAAGGGGGATACAGCACAGATGGCCCTGAACCTTGGTTTGATCGACGGGATAAAAACACGAACGGATTTTCGGAATTATCTGATTTCTCTGGTGGGAAGGAATAAAAAGGAAACCGGGTTTAAACGGGCCGGTTTTGCCAACTATCTTGAAGAGTATGCTCCGGTTTACCAGGCCCCGGCAATGAAAGAGCAGAGTGTTGCCCTGATCATTGCTCAGGGGGATATTGTCTACGGTGATGCAGAGCCAGGCCAGATCGGTTCTGCTGGGCTGACCAGGCTTTTGCGCAAAGCGCGCAGAGAGAGAACAGTTGCGGCTGTTGTTCTTCGTATTGACAGCGGTGGTGGCAGTGCCTTTGCTTCTGAGCTGATTCGCCAGGAAATTCTTCAATTGCAAAAAAAAGGCAAGCCGGTCGTTGTTTCTATGGGTTCTATGGCAGCGTCTGGCGGGTACTGGATTGCTGCTGATGCTGATAAAATTTACGCCTCTTCGCGCACCATCACTGGCTCCATTGGTATTTTTGGCCTCTTTCCCACGTTTGAGCAATCATTAGCTGAGATCGGCGTTTATAATGATGGTATTGGAACGACGAAAATGGCAGGTCAAGGGAGTTTTACCAGGGCAATGTCTGAAGATTTTCGGACAGCGATTCAGCTTAATGTGGAGCGGGGCTATCAGCAGTTTCTTGAGATTGTTGCCCATGGGAGAGAACTGGAGCTTGCAGAAGTGGATAAGATTGCTCAGGGCAGGGTTTGGGATGGGGCAACAGCACAGCAACTGGGCCTGGTGGATGAGCTGGGAAGTCTGGAAGATGCCGTTGCCGCTGCTGCGGAACTGGTGGGACTCCCTGCGGATCAAACCTACTATATGGAAGAGGATAAGTATCCGGCAGAGCTTTTACTACAACGCCTGAAAGGAACCGCTGCTGGAAGAGCAAGCAAGGATTTCCTGGCAACCATTGTGCGGCAATGTATGGGAAGCCTTGCTGGTAGTCAGTCCTCTTTTATGCCCACAGGAGATCCCCATAATATCTATGCCCATGCCTTGCTTCCTTTTTCTGTTCAATAGGGAACCTGTGCTCCTGAGCTAAGGAATGATTATTGCTGCTTTGCTTGATACCCTTGCCCTGCTTTGGCAGGAGTTGGGCTACCCTTTGGCGCGCCTTCTCATTTTTATCTCCATCGGCTTGATGGTGGCTGGCTTTATTGAGGCATTGAACTGGACCAGGAAAATGTCTGTTGTGGCAGGGCCCATGATTCGTTTTGGTCATCTGTCCGATGTAACAGGCGCTGCGTTTTCTATGGCATTTTTTTCCGGGGTTGCAGCCAATACCATGCTCTCCGAAGCCTATGATAAGGAACAGCTGAGTAAGAAAGAGTTGTTTCTTGCTAATATGTTTAATAGTCTGCCTGCTTATTTTTTACATCTGCCGACCACGTTTTTTATCACCCTTTCTTTGATAAAAGGAGCAGCCTTTGTCTATATCGGCCTGACCTTGGGGGCAGCCTTGCTTCGTACCTTGGGGATTGCAGTACTCAGTCATTTTCTTTTAGGGCCTGAAAACCTTTCTGAAAAGCAGGGGGCACGCGAAGTGGAAAAGGTGAGCTTTCGTCTGGCTGGTCAACGAACCCTGGCACGTTTTAAAAAACGTATCCACAAGATTATCCGTTTGACCCTGCCTATTTATATTATATTTTTCGGTCTTTCCGAGGCAGGTATGTTCCAGCTGTTAAAAGAGTTTATGGCTGGACACCTTTCTTTTCTCTCCTGGCTCTCGCCCAAGGCAGTCTCTATTATTGCCCTCCAGATGGTGGCTGAATTCAGTGCTGGCCTGGTTGCGGCTGGGGCCTTGCTCCAGGATGGGACAATGAGTTCTCAGGGAATTATTTTAACTCTGCTCATTGGTAATATTCTTTCTTCACCGATTCGGGCAGTGCGTCATCAGTTTCCCTATTATGCGGGTATTTTTAAACCAGGTCTGGCTGTACAATTGATAGCATTTAGCCAGAGTTTGCGTGCGTTTTCTATTGCCTTTGTAACTGTATTGTATTTTTGGATGGTTTGGTGATTCTTTATGAGTATTCTGTTAATATTGATTAACAGACTGTCAGGAGTAAAATTCCTGATAAGGTGATGTATGCATTATTTCATTGAACCACCGACTTTAAAATTGCTGGAAATGTATCTCTTATACCCTTTTACTCCTCCCAGGGGATTGACAATTTTTTAAAATAATCTTACCATAGTTTGTGGTTTTGTTTTTTCTATTCGATTGCTTCTATCCTCTATAAATCTATCCTACTCTCTTGTAATAAATTTTTATGAAACAGCCTAAGTTAATCACTTCTGCTTGTGCGTTTGGATGCCGAAAATTTTTCGGCATCATGTTGCTGCTTTGTATATCTCTGCTCCTTACCGGCTGTCCCACAACCCAATCTCTGCCTTGGAACAGCAAAGAGGATTTGCAGATAGCTCTTTCTGACATTGAGCTGCAGGAAATCAAGGCACTGGAGACTATTTTTCTTTTGAAATTACGAGTTGTTAATCCCAATGATACGGCCATAAAGATCCGCAGCCTGAAATGTGAATTAAAGATTAATGGTGAGCCTTTCGCATCAGGTATCAGTGATGAAAGTCAGACTATTCCGCCTTTTGGCACAATCTCGGTACCGGTTATTGTGTATACATCAAAATTTGCCATTGTCGGCTCTGTGATTGAGATCTTGCAAAAAGATGTACAACAGTACGGTGGTCGACCAGAAGAACCGCTGAACTATGAACTGAACGGCCAGCTCCATCTTGGTGAGGATGGTAAAGAGGTCTTTCCCTATCAGGTGATGGGCAAGATTGTCCTGAATCGCGAAGGATGACGAATATGGAATTATACCGAATCCTTATAGGTAAGCCTGGTCTGGATGGTCATGATCGTGGAGCAAAATTTATTGCCCGGGCCCTGCGGGATGCCGGATTTGAGGTAATTTACACCGGTATTCGGCGAACACCGGATGAAATCGCTGCCTCAGCTGTGCAGGAAGATGTGGCAGCAGTGGGTCTGTCGTCTATGTCCGGGGCCCATGCCCGGCTTTTTCCGGCAGTACTTGAAGCCTTGGACAAGGCCGGGGCCAAAGATATTCCGGTCCTTGGTGGCGGCATTATTCCAGCTGAGGATATTCCCCGCTTAAAAAAAGCTGGTATTAGTTCTGTTTTTACACCAGGCACTCCTGTTGATACGATTATTAACGCATTCAGAGAGGCCTGTTGTCAACACCATCAACAGCGCTGCTGACGTGGTAACCTGGTGACTTGATGCAACCTGCTCAGCTTCTTGAACAACTCCTAGAACGACTTCATCGCGGTGATTCTCGTTCTGTGGCCCGGGCTATATCCTTGGTGGAGGATCAGACAGAGCTGGGGCCAGCTATCATGCAGGGACTGGATCAGCAACGGCTGGATACTGCCTTAACTGTAGGTATTACCGGCCCACCGGGTGCTGGTAAATCCACCCTGACCAGTGCCTTGGTTCATCATCTCCGTGAACAGGGATTGCGGGTGGGCATTATTGCCGTTGACCCTTCTTCATCCCTGACCCAGGGAGCGCTGCTGGGTGACCGGATCCGAATGATGGATCATGCCCTGGATCGCGATGTAGTGGTTCGCTCCATGGCCACCCGTGGCAGGCTTGGTGGGGTCTGTGCTTCAGCCGGGGCTGCCATGCGGATTATGGCTGCTTCGGGCTGTCGGATTATTCTCATTGAAACTGTAGGAATCGGTCAGTCTGAAATGGATATAGCTTCATTGGCTGATATTACGCTGCTGGTGCTGGCCCCTGGTTTTGGTGATGATATCCAGGCCATGAAGGCCGGAATTTTAGAGGTTGTGGATCTGCTGGTGATCAATAAGGCTGATATGCCCGGTTCCCGGAAGCTGCTTCTTGATTTAGGCAGAGAAACTGCAAACTCTGACAGAGTGCTGGAAACTGTGGCTTCGGAGCGGCAAGGCACAGAGACCTTGCTTGAACGTATCCTGGCCTTTGAAACAGAGCTTCGGCAGGAGGAAGAGTTCAAACAACGACGTCAGCGCTCTCTGAATAAGGAAACCGTGGACTGGAGTATAGAGTTGATCAGAGCGAGGTTGACTGACTTAGTGGATAACGAATTCCTGACCGGCTTGGACCAAGATCCCAGGGCAGCGGCAGAACAGGTTTTGAGTGATGTATTGCGGAATTCTTTGACTTTCCAGCGATAATTCGTCAATACTCTGCCGCTGTTTCTGGTTCTCAAACTCCAGCTTTGAACATTGAAGCAAAGCTTCAGAAAAAATGAATCCCAATCCAGAGCTTGGGAAGCAGATCATCTGGTAAAAAAATATGAGCAAACAAGACCCGGCCCTGCAAGAATGGCAGGACAACGAATTAGCACGCACCCTGGCCCGTTTTCCTGAACGCAAAGAAGCATTCACCTGCCATGGCGGTCGTCCTGTTGAACGGCTTGCCCTTCCCAAAGAGATTGATGAAGCGTATCAGGATAAGCTGGGATTTCCAGGCCGCTATCCCTATACACGCGGGGTCCAGCCCACCATGTACCGGGGCCGCCTCTGGACCATGCGTCAATATGCGGGTTTTTCCACAGCAGCTGCTTCTAATGAGCGTTATCGCTATCTCCTGGACCAAGGTCAGACTGGCCTGTCTGTAGCCTTTGATCTGCCCACTCAGATTGGGTATGACTCTGATGATCCCATGGCATTAGGCGAGGTCGGCAAGGTCGGGGTTGCCATTGATACGCTGGCAGATATGGAAATTCTGTTTGATCAGATTCCGCTGGATAAAATATCCACTTCCATGACCATTAATTCTCCAGCAATGGTGTTGCTGGCCATGTATATCGTGGTTGCGGAGAAACAGGGAGTCAAGGCAGAGCAGATCATGGGCACGATCCAAAACGATCTGCTCAAGGAATACGTGGCCCGTGGTACGTATATTTTTCCACCCAGGGCCTCTCTGCGCCTGATCACCAATATTTTCCAGTGGTGCTCGGCCAATGCGCCCAGGTTCAATACGATTTCCATTTCCGGTTATCATATCCGGGAGGCTGGTTCCACAGCGACCCAGGAAGTGGCTTTCACTCTGGCGAATGGCCTGACCTATGTGCAGACCGCCCTGGATGCCGGGCTTGACCTGGATGTTTTTGCCCCTCGTTTGGCTTTTTTCTTTAATGCCTCCTCCAATCTGCTGGAAGAGGCTGCTAAATTCCGCGCCGCCCGCAGGCTGTGGGCGCGACTCATGAAAGAACGGTTTCAGGCAGAAAAACCTTCGACCATGATGCTTCGTTTTCACACCCAAACCGCTGGCAATACCCTGACGGCCCAGCAGGTGGATAATAATATTGTCCGGGTCACTATACAGGCCTTGGCCGCAGTACTGGGCGGCACCCAGTCCCTGCATACGAACTCTCGGGATGAAGCCCTGTCCCTGCCTACGGAAGATTCCGTGCGCACGGCCCTGCGTACCCAGCAGATCATTGCCCACGAATCCGGGGTGGCAGACACGGTGGACCCGCTGGCTGGCTCCTGGTACATTGAAGAACTCACTGATGCCATAGAGCAAGAGGCCCTGGACCTGATCAATCAGGTGGATGAGTTTGGCGGAGTTGTGGCCTGCATTGAAAATGGTTTTATTGCCGGGCAGATTGAAGATGCGGCCTATCAGTACCAGCAGCAGATTGAATCCGGTGAGCGGGTGATTGTTGGAGTCAATGAATTTCAGGTGGATGAGGATGTTGAGGTGCCGGTCATGCGGCTTGATCCGGCTGTGGAGGATGAACAGGTGCGCCAGTTAAAGCAGGTTAAGGCGGAGCGTGACCAGGAGGCAGTACGGCAATGCCTTGCTGACCTGGAGAACGCTGCCCGTTCGGATTCAGCGAACCTGATGAAGCCGGTTTTGGCGGCTGTACGGGCTTATTGCTCGCTGGGTGAAATCTGCGGTGTGTTGCGAGGGGTGTTTGGGGAATATCGGGGCAGGGCTTGGTGAATTGAGCTGGTTTACACGTTGCCGGGAACTCCTTTGGGAACTCTTATATCCCGCCTCTGCGTACGTGCTAAAGAATTTTCAGTTGATAATCTTTATTCCCCCGGAAACAAAGGGCCACAGCCCGAAAGCCGCTGTAGTCGCCAGTGCGATACCGTAGAACCTGATTTTCAGCCTCTTTTAATTTTGCGTTGAATTCCGTATCTGTGGCAGGCTTTGGTACTCTTTTGATTTCAATGAGATCTTGTAATTCCACCAGTTCATCAGGGAGGGTGCGGTGGTTGATATAGAGATCCACTGTTCCTTTGGGAAGGTTGAATTCCGGGAAGACATCATAGAGGTCATTGGGCAAAAAGGAGTAGAGGATATGAAAAAAGAGTCCTCGGTAAAAACTCTCATTCACGTCCTTGAAAAAGTCGCCGGGAAATTTCTGAATAATTGCTGCAAAAAAGCTTTGGACAAAATCCTCCATATTGCCGGTTTCCATAAATTCAATCACCATGCGGTCATAGCCGGCACCTTCCACAGAAAAATCCATAATCTCTTCAAAATAGGAGAGGATCATCTCATAAGTAACCAGGTTGGGCACGACAAATTCACTGTATCGTTTTCCATGGGTTAACAGGCCAAGATAATACAGACAATCAGGGATAAAGCGTCCGCTTTTATAATCCTTCATGTTAAACTGGCGGCCAATATGGATATTAAATTTATAGCCTTTGGTGTCGGTTATCTCTTTGATAACAGCATCCCGGCTGGTGGTATTTTTACCAAAGATGTAGGCCACCTGATTATATTGTACCCGAATATTCTGATCTGCCGGGAGGCGGGGATAGCGGTTGGATTGTATAATGGTTCTCAGGCAGGACAGCACCATCATAGGATTGTAAACAGGTTCTGCCTCTTTGCTGAAATGATAGCCATTATAGTATCGTTTTAAAAAACTTTTCACCTCTTTTGCCGGAAGATCAATCCGGGGATTATTCTGGTAGATCTCTTGCAATAATCCAGAGAGTTCATCTTCGGTAAGCCCCAGCATATTAATGAATGCCTCTTCATGGGAGATCCACTGGGCAATGTTGAAGCCGCTGTTCATATCAGAGATGGTAATGGGCAGGATGCCAGTGATAAAGACCCTGGCCAGGCCGTACGTTGTACATCCCTTTATGGTTTCAAAGAAAGAACGAAAAAATCCTCCTTTGCGGGTGATATTCAGGTACTCGTTGTCTTCATCCCTGGCATGGATATAGTTGATGGCCATGGCGTTGGTGAGGGCATCATACTCGTCTATGACAAGATAGACTTTGCCTCCTTTTTGCTGAACACGTTGGACCGCGCTTTTCAGAGCTTCTCCGGCATTTTCCCGGAATTCTTTTTTAAAGTCCGTTATAAAAGCTTCATCAATGTTAAGTTCTTCGCTGTAGGTTTTTAAAAAATTTGCGATATATCCGACAATGGTCAGGGTAAAGTTTCTGTGGATATAGCCCTTGTCATCTTCCAAATAGTCACTCATTCCAGAAAAATCCATTTTTAAAAAGTAAAAACTATTTTTCAAGGGGGTGGGATTTTGGCCGATATAGAGCTGTCCGAACAGAGAGTCAAACAGGTGGGCGGCCCGGATATCGTAATACCAGCGGAGCATTTCCGTGAACAAGGACTTGCCAAAGCGTCTGGGACGGAGAAAGACCGGGGTCTTTACCTGTTCCAGGATGGGGATATAATGGGTCTTATCAACATAGTAGTAATTTTCTTCAATGATATCCCGGAAATTTGCCAGGCCATAGGGGATGAGTTTTTGCATGCGATCTTTGCTGTTGATTATTGAGATGTTAAGGAATGAGGTTAACTCGTACCCCATCGTGATAAAATGGCAAACAGGAAAGAATTTGGTTTTTCCCTTAATCCTCTAATACGTTGTGGGGTGTTTTGGGAGTATCTTTTCTACCCTCTTTCACACCTTCTTCTTTCCATTCTTTTGTCCATTTCACAACTCTTTCCGCCAACATTGCTTTCACCTCCTGCAAATCGTTTACTTCCGGTATCTCCGCCTCAGGCATCAAGTTCGCTCTCACTGTAGTCGCCTTCATAGAGGAGCAGGTAGGAAAGATGCGGGACTGTACCGCCTCAACCCGCCCGGTATTTCCTCAATCAGCTCATTAATTTCCGTTGCGGCGTTCCAGCGTCTGCCGCTGTTCTACAGAACCACGGGAAGCACAGGCGGGAGTTTGTCCGCTGAAGTCAACTGACCGGTTCTGATAAGACCCTGGTACAGAAGTCCGAGTTATGCCTTCTGTGATACATGTTTATTTGGCTGGAACAGCTGGTTATACGGCTCCTTCCATTCAGTCCTTGAACTTCCTCAAGAGTACCTTGTGTTCTTCCGACCCTGGAGAAGGGCCTTTTAGAACCGCCTCAATGAATTCATCCGGTGGTTTATACTGATGTTCTACCACGTAATGGTAGATGAGTGTAGGTGCAGCATAGATGACAGACTTGCCGATCACACAAATTTCACCGTCTCCTATACCAAGCCAATGCGTCTTCTCTCCATATCGTGATTGACCCTCGTTGTACCACTGTTCGCGGGATATATCGCTACACAATTCGCAGACATGAAACCCACGAGCAATATTAACCACATATTCATCCAAGCAGAACTGGAACAGTTTATCCCTGAACTCTGGAGAAGTTTCTTCTTGAGGAAACGGTTCAGTGTCGTTGAGCCAACCAACATTGAGAAATGTTAACTCAGATGGTACATACCTTGCGAAGTATTCGTAAGGAGTCAAGTCTTTGTAGTAAGTCATTGTTGTCTCAATTCTCTTAGAGGTTTGTATGTCTTTTTATAGACTTTACCTTAGCCGCAGGGCGGGAGAACGCTTTCTAACCTGAATTTTGACGGTGTGCGGCCTATTTTAAGGAAAGCAAAATCAGACAATTCGGGCTGCTGCTTTCGGCCTGTCAACTTTTCACAGCATTCTGTTCTTCTCAACTACCTGGATGCGAGGCTTTTTTTAAACGTCCTTTAACGTGAATGAACTGTACGCCATAGCTCTTTATAATAAGTCAGTCCGACAGAAAAAGAATGTTACCTTATGTGAGCGAGGGGGGCAAGATGTGAATAACAGGGAGGGAAAAGAAAAAAACTGAAGATGACGAGGATTACCTGTTGATGCCTCGGCAAGGGGCAGCTTTGAGGTGAGACCTTCGTGGGCCAGGTAACCTGCCGCGGCTCTGATATCACGGTTCGGTTTGGTTGTAAGAGAGCTTGGGGCGATGGGTGAGATCTGCGGTGTGTTGCCTGGGGTGTTTGAAATTTATTGCATTGTTTAAACATGACTTTATTCTAAACAAATCTGCTAAAAAAATTGACTTTATCTGTTGTTGGACTTATAATCATTTTGTTGAATTATTGTTGTTCAGGTGTGAAGTTCTATTTCCTTTTGGGAGAGGATGGAACTTTTTTTGATGAATGTTATATTAACCTGTGCTCCTGAACTATTATGAATAAGATTAATACAGTATTTACACCTAATATAATGTACCAAAACATATATAATATAATAAATGAATTACGTAACGAGATGAAGGGAATGCGTCAGGAGTTACGGGAAACGGAAGGAAGACTCGGATCAAGAATTCTTGAAACAGAAGGCAGGCTCGGGTCGAGAATGCGTGAGCTGGAAGCCAACGTCCGCGACATCTCGTCCATCAAAGGTGCTGTCCAGCGCATGAACGTAGGCTTTCAGGAAATCCCCTATGAACTGAATGGACGTGCTGCTGTTGAGGAAATTAAGGATTATTATTGACAGGATTCCTCCTTTTCTTCTCCAAATTGCGGTGGTCTTTTAGTGACCGTGATTTCAACGCGGTCTATATAGGGAGGAGTATCATTATCATTAGGCTCAAGCAGTTCGTTAGGCTCAAGTAGTTCGGTCAGTTGATCTCGGAAAGTTTTATCTTCAGATGTGTTGAGATACCATTTGCCTCTATTTATTGAGTCGTTTTGGTCTTCATTGATCTTGATAAAATCAGGAGGAAAAAGACGTAGCGTCATATCCATCCTTCCAGGAGTGATTTCCGTCATTACTATTAAGTACTTATCAGTCCGCTGAGTCCCACCATCTGTTGCTTTTATTCTTTCAAATAATCCATTCCTAAACTCTTCCAAACTGTAGTCAAGGAACTGATCTTCAAAAAAGCGGATTTTGCATTCTATGTTGAACTTGCTATCTTGATTTGTAATAATGTCCTTTGCTACATAATCCAGCACAATTGCATCAAAGATAATTTCTGTTCGCTCCACCATAAAGTCCTGAAAGAGCCAATACGCCGAGTCAAGAACATCGCTGATTCGGCAGAGCACTTGTTTATCTTGAGAAACATTTTCCTCGTATTTCTCGCATAAAAGAATAAGAAAATCAACACTGCCATCAAGGAGCAGGATTAAATCCTTTTTTTTGTCCAGCTTGTTTCCTGTTAATTGTTTTTCAGGGTCGATACATATTTTTTTTCTGTCTTTTTTTTGAACAGAAGCCAATAATCGAGCAAGGAAAGGCATCCGTAAAGCGCGACGTTTTAAAATAACGGAGACGGCACCGACCAGGCCAAGGCCTTCTTTACTCTCTCGGTTAATGTGTTCTTTGCATTTCTCTTCTATATTCAAATGCAGATCTATTCGGATGCCAAATTCTCTACGGGTCAGTAGCGATGTGAATTGATATGGAGAGCTTTTGTCGAAATAGGGCAACGTGCAGCGGCAGAGCGGGCGTGTCCGGGTAAAACTGAGTGCGTCATATCGACCCAGAACATTGCAGTACTGCGTCTTGTGGAGAGGGTATATCTTGCAATCATTATTACCATTCTCCTCTTTGTTATTTTTTTTGTTTTCTGTAGACCAATACGTATCACCTTTGAGCATTTGTACGGGCGTAAGTTTCCTGCGGTCGGTAAAGGCATCATATTCACTCTTAGACTGCATTGCATAATATCCGCCTATTGCATACCTGTTGACAAGAATCATTCTGAAGCATCTAATTTTATCATCCTTTCCGCTTGTGTCATTTTCATTGTTATTTTCAAATATTTGATGTAAATAGCATTCATTTTTCACTTTATGGAGCGATGTTATTGCGTTGATTATTTCACCTGTTATTGAATTATTATTGTCTTTTTCATAAAATTTAAGATAGTTAATAACTGAAAGAAACATTTTATAGTTTTTATGATCTTCGATATTTTTTATTGTACCGTTATTATTTTTAATCTTGGCAGCAATTTTGTTACGAATTAATTCTATGAATTCTAGAGCATCTCTCATAGAATTATTTGCTTCTGTTCTATTTGCTTCTGTTCTATTTGCTTCTGTTCTATTTTCTTCATCTAGAATTTTATTAATGTTCTGTTTCCAAGGAATCCAGAAGAAAAAATATTTTATAAGAAATTTCTTGTCTTCATCTGATTTTTTTCTTTCTATTATTTTCTTGATGGCATCAAATACCTTGTCTGTCTTCTCAATTTCATTTATAATGGTATTAAGCATCTTGCATGCTTCCTTGTCTTCACTTAAACTTTCCTTTTCTATTATTTTTCTTCTTATGGTATCAAGTGCATTGTCTATTTCCTTGCTTTCACAAGAGTTTTCTTTTTTTATTATTTCTTTTATTATTTCATTGATGGTATCTTCTATTATGCCCCTAAGGGCATCATGCGTTCTGAGCAAATGACGAACATGTACCAGCCGGTCAAGCGGATCCTCAGCATTCACCATATGGAATTCCAGTGCCAGGCTATACAGTTCCCTGCCCTGGGCATTATCTTCCGTGAGTACCTCCAATGTCTTTTTTTCAGGGGCATCTTTGTACCAATCAAGCCAATTTTCTGCATCATTGTACCTATTAAGTTCATGTTCTTTTTCTTGCGTTATTTTTTGCAGAATGCTTTCATCATAACCGAACAAATCAATTGTTCTGGTCATTGCGCAAGTCCACGGTATATCGTACAGGTACCCATGCAGATTTGCTCCTTCCCAAGAGTTGTTGTCTTGGTAGCCCCGGTGTCCGCTGTATGCAGAAAAGATGATTTCATCTTTATTGGTATACGAGAAGGGTTCGTTAATGAGGTAAGCTTTGTCGAATTCTTTTTTAATATTGGTATTATTTTGTTGTAAACCTGTCATTGCTTCAGATTTATTGACTATAACTTTTTTTAATGCTTTACCATCTTTGATTTTCAACCCGATCTGAATTTCTTTCAGGGCATTTCGGATTTTTTTTGGAAAACGAAGGGTTGAATCTGTAAATGGCTCCTTCTGGTTATCTTGGGTCTTTTTTTCAGTCGCACGAGAGCGTTCTGCCCTCCACTTCCGTACCTGTTTTACAGCCGGAGAAATTTCAATTTCATCACAAAGGCGTTCAAACAAGGCGTTCCAGAGTTCTCCTTTCCTGTCTTCCCGCTGCAGGGTAATATGGTCAAAAAAGACCAGAAGATTGTCAAGCAGACTGTCTGTCCCTTCCAGCAGAATGATATCAAGCCCTGATGGCTGCCAATGATGTATCCGTTTTAACCAGAAAATAACCAGCTTGAGTCGCAGCCACCAGTCTCTTCGCATGGTCATGGGGTGTCCCCCGGTTCCTTTAAGGGAATAAATCATATCCAAATCAACAAGATTGGCATTCTCAATTTCTGACTCAAAATTTCCGTACAGAAGATGTTTATACAGGTCTATACCGATGCTTTCCAGCAGCAGGGCATAGAGGTAGCTGAACCCTTTGACAGAAGCGGCCAGGAAATCACATGATATTTCCCGGAGCAGGGCGTGTGGTTTATGTACAGGGCTTAACTTTCCGATTTCCAGAATCCGGTGATAATGGTTCAGAACCCGAAGCAAAGAGCGTTGCAAGTCAACAAAATCGGCATTTGAATGTTGCAGGAATATGTCTGATAGATTATCAAAATGTTGCTGAAGAACAAGATGGGCTGTCTCATGACCTATAATCGGTTGCAGGTCCATGCGTTCAGGCATCCAGTAGCTTGTTGTTATATGGTGAAGGTCACAGGGTGTTTTTGTTGTATGTGGGCTCCGGCCAATCGCGTCTTCCTGAACTTGATGTTCCGCAGTGAAATGGTGTTTCCAGCTGTGTAGAATTATTGGTTTTTCGTGGATGAAGTCTTCCTCTGATTTTTTTTGTTTCTTGTCTTTCTTGTCTTCTTGAGGTGTTGAGATACCGAGACGCTCAATCAGATCAACAGTTTCTTTATGAATCCGGTACACCCGGTCATCAAGAAAGTCCATGTATATGCCGATCTCCCGTCGTCGATCTGTGCTGGGCATGGGGAATTCTTTTACTCCTATGTCCAGCACTTTGCTGAACAGGGATTGATACTCCATGATTCTTTCCAGGTACTGGTTGCACCGGGCATGAATTGCACTTCGTAGTATAATAAAACGGGCCAGGGCGCCCTTATCCATGTTTGGTTTGTCTTTTTTTCCTGCAACAATACCTGCGCGGGTGAGCGCAAAACGGCAAAGCTTGAATTTGTCACGCACAATGATTTTTTTGAGAAGCTGTGTACCGCGAAGGTTGGCATAATGCCTTTTGTAGCTTATTCTCCATTCAGTTTTATTCCATAAGTGGTACACCAGATTATTGAGGTTAACCTGGATAAGGATTGGTTTTATTTCTTTAAAGATTTTTTCCGTTGCCTCTTTATGATGATTTTCTTGTAACTCTTTTAATTCTTTTGGAAGAGTCTCAAGAAGGTCTGATGCCCTTTCTTTGATATTATCAATTTTTTCTTTTGAAAAACCGAGGATAGAAGCTTTGGTAGAAGCTTTCTCGGGTATTAATTCATTTAGTTCTTTTAGAATGCGCCCTATATTTACTAGATTCCTTCGAAGGAGAATCGGTATTATGCTATTAAATTCATCTCGTGCTACTTTTTGCTCTTCTTGGACGTTTGATCGTATTCCTGATATTATTTTTTTTATGGCATCCAACTCTTGTTGCTCAAAATCAAGGAATAATTTTTTCTTTTCTTTTTTGGATCGTTTTATCTCCGATAAAAAAACGTCCAAGCTTCCCAAGGCATTTTCTTTTATTTCCTTGATATCATTATATGGTTCAAGATGAGCTTTCTGATGAACAAGATAGCTGGCTTTTTTTCTGAAACCTTCGTTAAATTCAACAAGACTGTCCGGTGTTGGAAAATGGAGAATATTTTCATCAATAACAGCATCTTCATCTTCGACAGTATATTTTTGAAAAAAGCGGTCCCAGTCATTCCCCCATAAAAAATCCTCTTCAAAACGTAACGGCGCATTAAACCCAGGTTCCCGCATGGAATAGATGATATTTTTTTGCAGATGGCGGAGTTCCAGCAAAATCATATCAAGGCGTTCTATGGTGTCAGCAAGGAGCAGGTAGCTTATTTTGTAAATTTTTGTATCTTCTTTGTATTCCAGCATATCTTTTTACTCTGGGTTAGCGTTTTTAATTTCACAGGACAGAGAGTAATGTGAAGTTGTTTCCCTGTATTGAAGGTTCTTTTTTGAGGGATCATCGGCCTGCATAATGAGATTGACAAGTGCCAGGTAGACACCGAGAGTTAACAATCCGACAGCACTGAGGAGTTTTGGGAGATACTGCATCGTACTTTGATTGATTCGCATCTTTCTTTTGATAATTTCCTCAAATTTCGGAGGGGCGAGGAGAAAAAGATCATTATCATACTTAAAATGAGGACCGTTCATAAACCGAAATTGAGCCAGAAGAGACAGGATCGTTACAGCGGCCCAGCATATTATCGGAACGACAAAATGGAGCATGGTGCTGTCCTCAGGTCGTGTTCCAGTGATGAAAATATAGAGAAGCTGAAAGAAAAGCCAGAGGTAGGACACCCAGATGTGGGCGAAATAATATGTTGCAAAGGAAATTAAAGAATAGAGCGAAGGCTTTTCATGTCTGCGGGTTCTGGCAATGAATGATGCTATTCCTGTTCGGAGCAGTGCTTCCTGAAGACTCCTTTCCGGGCTGTAGTAAACAGGACGTTTAAAGTAAGAGGTGTTCAATGACGGTTTACAGCAGAAACATCTCTGCAATGTAGCGGTAAGCCTGTGCCAAGGATTTTTTTTCCCTGAATCCACAGCCGGGTAGAGCTTTCGGTATTTTTTGTAATGTTTCTGAGAGCAAAAGGTAATCTTTGACGGAATATTCTGGAAGTATTTCTTCTGGTTCGGTGTTTGCGGCCATTCTTTCCATAAATCATCCAGGATCGGTATGCGGGAACAGTAATATATCAAGTGATAGGCTGTTATAAAGAAAATTGCTGCTTTGGCTAATGAATAAGGAAGTTTTTCGCATGGCAGGGAAAACCCCAAGAATATCCCCGGAAGAAGAACTGTGAAAAGAAAAAATATGATCCAATAGATGAATAAGTTGTCAGGATACAGAAACAGGGCATATTTATGCTGGTTCTGCATATTACTTTGTTTGTTTTTCTTCTTGTCGTTCTTTTTTTCGTCCCCCTGATTTTTATCCAGTTGTTCATCAAATCCCGGAGGAGAGAAAATATTGTATCCCCCTCCTTCTGATTTTTCTGCTTTCCAGCGACCCAGGAAATTACTGTGGCGTGGGGCGACCCAAAGTTGAAATGGATAGGGACGTTTGATACAACATCGAAGAATATAAAATACTTTTTTGAGTCTCTTTATAATTAACCATAACGGGGGGATTGATTTTATGAGATCTGACATGCATAATATTACACAAATAAAAGATAAGTTAAGCAAGAACGGTAGGAAAAGCAAGCAGGCTAACCCAAGTTCGTAGGATTTGTGCTCAAAACACGAAAAAAAGTCCTTTTTGGGGCCTTGCTCCTCTTTCAAATAT